>NZ_BAAALS010000013.1:0-181309 GCF_039528415.1 Luedemannella helvata | reverse complement strand
CCCGGCCCGGGCGGCCCGCGTGTCCGCGCTGGCCGCGTGTCCGCGCTGCCGGTGTGCTCGCGCTGTCCGCCAAGGGTTTGGATTAAACAGGTTGTTATACCGGCGAAAGAATCCAAAACCTCGGGCGGCCGGGCGGGGCGGGCGGTCGGGCGGGGCGGTCGCGCGGGCCGAGCCGGGTGCACGGGCGGGCGCGCGGGCCGAGCCGGGTGCACGGGTGCGCAAGCGGGTGGCCGCGCGGGGCGGGCAGGGTGCGCGCGGGCCGAGCCGGGTGCACGGGCGGGGCGGGTGGTGAGCGGGGTGGGCGAGGAGGGCGGGGTCAGGCCTGGGTTAGGAGGGTGCGGACGGCGCGTTCGGCGGCCGGGCCGGTGGTGGGGGCGGCGGGGGGCACGTCCACCGTGATGCCTTGCTCGTACGCCTCGATGACGCGGGGGTCCACGTAGGACGCACGGGCGATCGTGGGGGTGTTGCCGAGGTCCTCGGCCACGGATTTCACAACCTGGGAGATCACCCGGCGGCGGTGCGTGGCCGACGACGGTCGGCCGGCCTTGGACAGGGCCGTGGCGGCGCGCACGGTCGCGTGCCATGTGCGCAGGTCCTTGGCGGTGATCGGGGCGCCGGCGGCCTTCGCCAGGTAGGTGTTGATGTCCGAGGCGTGCAGGGGGCGCATGCCGCTTGTCGACCGGTACGCCAGAAGCCTTTCCGCCGGGCCGCGGACCCGCAGCAACGCGCGGACGGTGACCGCCGCTTTCGGGTCCCTGATGGAGATGTCGTGCTCGATGCCGCCCTTGCCGCAGAACCGGAACCGCATCGTGTCCCGGCCCGCGCTGACGTGGCGGCACTCCAGCGTGGCGATGCCGTAGGTCGGCTCGTCGCCGGCCGCGTACTGGTCGCTGCCGACCCGGAACAGCCCCTGGTCGATCAGGCGTACCGCGAGGGCCAGCACCCGCTTGCGCGTCAGGCGCTTGTCGCTGAGATCCTGGGTCACCTTCCGCCGCACGGCGGCCAGCCGGTCGGCCACGGTCGCGACCCTGGCGAACTTGCGGCGGTCGCGGCGGTCACGCCACACGCGGTGATAGAGGTACTGGCGGCGGCCGGCCGCGTCCGTGCCGACCGCCTGGATGTGGCCCGCCGGGTCCGGGCAGATCCACACGTCGCGCCAGGCCGGCGGGATGACCAGGGCCTCGATGCGCTTGATGATCCGTTCGTCGGTCAGCGTGCGACCGCGGCGGTTGTAGTAGACGAACCCCTTGCCGTACCGCCGGCGGGTGTAGCCGGGCTGGGCCGGGTCACTGCGCTTCAGGCGCATGGAACCTCGGCAGGACCTCCGTGGCGTACATGTCGATGAGCTGTTTGTAGTGCGGGCCGACGGCGGCGACGTGCAGTACGTCGAAGCCGGCCTCGGCGTACTGCGTGGCGAGTTCGAGGTAGGGCTCCGGGTCGGGGCCGCGCGGCATCTTCATCCGGTCGGGGGTGACCAGCGTCGATGCCTGCTCGAAGTGCTCCGGGGTCGGCAGCACCTGGGCCAGTTCGCCCGGCAGGCCCTCGTTGGGCCACAGCCGGTACGCGATGTCCAGGCCCTCGTCGACACTCGGTGCCCAGCAGCCCTTTGTCGCGGCGAGGGTCGGCTTGCCGTGCGTGTTGCCGGTGCCGGCGGCCTCCCGGAACCGCCGTACCGCGTCGGCGTCCGGCTTCGTCGAGATGAACCCGTCGCCGATGTCGGCGGCCAGGTCTATCGCCTTCGGGCCGAACGCGGAGACGTACACGTCCGGTGGGGTGTCCGGAATGGTGTAGAGGCGCGCGTGATCAACGGTGTAGAACCGGCCGTCGTGGTTGACGACCTTGCCGGTCCACAGCTCCCGCATGATCTCGATGGCCTCCTCGAGCATCTGCAGGCGCACTTCGGCGGCCGGCCACGCGTCGCCGAGAATGTGCTCGTTGAGCGCCTCACCGCTGCCGACCCCGAGGTGGAAGCGGCCGTTGGTGAGGACGGCGCTCGTGGCGGCGGCCTGCGCGATGATCGCCGGGTGGATGCGGACGGTCGGGCACGTTACGGCGGTCGTGATCGGCAGGTCGCACACCTGGCTGACCGCCCCGATGATCGACCAGACGAACGGCGACTGGCCCTGCTCGTCGTTCCACGGGTGGTAGTGGTCGGAGACGAACAGCGACGTGAAGCCCGCCTCGGCGGCCAGCCGCGCCTGCTCGACGAGTTCCGCCGGCGTGAACTCCTCGGTGGAAAGGAAGTAACCCATACGCATGGCGTACAGGTGACCCAAAAGCGGCTGGTTAAACGTCCACGGGGGCGGCTAGGGATCCGCGTCGGCGGGGCGCGCGTCCCGGTAACGCCTCAGGAAGGCGTGCACGGCGACATTGGCGATCGGGGTGAGGAAGGCGTTGACGAACCGGGCGGCCACCCCCACGGACGCGATCTCCGCGATCACGCGTTGCTCCACGGTCATGGCGGCCTGCTTCATGGCCGCGAACCTCTTGCGGCCGCTCTTGGCCCGGCGCCGGACGAAGGTCGGCACGTCCTCGTCGTGGGCCAGGCGTTCGAAGACCTTGAGAGCACGCTCATCCCCCAGGCGGGCGAGGAACCGCGCCGCCTGCACCCGGGCGAAGTGGGCCATCAGCCCGCCGTCGGGCGGTGCGGTCCGGGCGATGCGCAGCAGTATCGTCCGGCCGCGGTTGTCGCCGAGCCGCGCCAGGGAGAAGGCGGCACGGGAGACGACGAAGGGCGAGAGGCTGTCGTCGCGGGCGATGGCGTTCAGGATCCGGGCGGCCCGTTCGTCGGCCAGCTTCAGGCCGAGCAACCGCGCGGCCACGATCCGCCCGCTCACGGTCATCGTCGGGTCGTGGGCCAGGTCGTGGAGGAGTTCGGCCGCTCCGGGCGATCCGAGATCGGCGAGCGCCCCGGCGGAGTGCGCCCGGGTCATCGGCAACAGGTACGCGTCGCGGGCCATCGCGTTCAACAGGACGTAGCCGGCCGGCCGGCCACGCTCGGCGAGCTTCAGGGCCAGATAGACGCGCGGATACTCGTACCGACCGCGAAGCAGGCCGGCGTGCTCGGCATCGTCCTTGTCCCTGCCATCCATGAGCGCCGACGCGGGAAGGTCCGTGTCCGACGCCAGGCTCAGCATGAGTTCTTCGCCCTCGTCGGTGCTGAGTTCGGCGAGGGCGACCGCGGCCCGGGCCCGGTCGGACGGCGTGTAGCGCTTCTTGCGTCCCACGGTTCGCCGCAGGTTGTCCGTCGCCCGCCGGACCACGTCCGGTGGCACCTTCGTCCCGAGGCGGACGAGTTCGGCGATGAACTCCGGGCCCTGCACGTACGTGCCGGACGCGAGGTCCTTGAGCACCCCGTGGGCTGACCGGGAGGGCTTGCGCGCGTCGATGAGGAAGCCCAGGAACGACGCTTCGGGCGCGGGCGCTGGTACGGAGAGGTACCGCGCGGCGCGCGTGCGTCGGCGCACGGCGGCGAGGCCATCGCGGAGGACCGCCTCGTGACGCGCGGCGTCCGCGGCGAGTTCCTGGGCCGCGAAGTACTCCGCGATGGAGCCGTGGAAGAAGGCCGCCGGCTCGCCGACGAGCAGGCCGGTGCGCCGCGCGGTGTCAGCCAGGAACGACGACCACGCCTCGTGGGGCACCGGGGCGGGCGGCGCGAGCTTCGGATGCGCGGCGAGGAACGCGTTGACCGCCACGACTCCGGCGTTGTGCTGCCGGACGGCCATCTCCCGTACGACGGCCGGCATGAGAGCGACCGCGCGTCCAGCCGCCGTGACCACGTCCGGCCCGTACCGTTCGAAGGTGGCCTTCGCCTGGCTGAAGGCGCCGCCGGCGCCGGGGGAGTGGAAGCGCTCGGACTGCGACTCGACAAAGCGGGAGATGACGCCGCTGCGGCCGGACGGCAACGGTGCGTCCGGGGCAACGGCGTAGAGGTGGCAGAGCAGAGCGGCCATGAGCGGCACCCGCATGAGGTCGATCAGGCCGGCCCGGGTGGCGGCGAGGGCGAGCGCGTCGGCCGTGGCAGAAGGATCCTCGCCGCCCGCCGCCGTGAACCAGCGGCAGGCGAACTCGTGGATCTGATGCCGGGCGAACGGTTCCAGTTCGTAGCGGGCCGTGCCCTGTCGCAGGCCGGTCTCGCGCCGGTCCGCGAGCGGGCGGGTGCACAGGATGAAGCGGTAGTCCCGGGCGGCGGACAGCAGGCGCAGCACGTGCGCGCGTCCCTCGGGATCGATGATGTCGTCCAGGCCGTCGACGAGGAGGAGCCAGCGACCTCCCGGCCGGGGCGGGGCCTGGAAGAACTCGTCCGGTAGCCGGGCCGTCAGGCCGTGGGCGGACAGTCGCGCCGAGACGGCGCCCGCGAGTGCCTGCGCGAGCGGCGCACCGCCCACGAGGTCGGTCGCCTGCACGTACACCGGAAGTTCGCCCGGCGGGTGAGCGCCGCGCCAGCGGGCTATGCCGGCGGCCTGAAGCGCCCGGAGCAGGCTCGACTTCCCGCCGCCGGGCCCGGCGGTGACGATGGCGCCCGTTGTGGTGGCCAGCAGGTCCTCGCTGGTGATGCGCCCTTGGCCCGCGCGGATGTCGAGCAGGTTGTCAACGCCGTGCCGGTGGAGCGTCTGTGGCACGTAGCTGTCGATCGCCGGGGCCCCGGTCGGCTGTCGCAGGGCGTGCGTGGCGGCGTCGAGATACGCCTCAAGGTGCCACACGTGCGCGGTGACCGTCGTCAGCCGGCCGTGCTCGGCCGGGAGCCCGATCAGGTCGCGGAGCCGTTTCAGGCGACCGCGCGACAGTTTCGGGTCCCCGTACCACCGGTCGACCCGTGTCCCCGTGAGCGTGTCCGGCGGGTCGTTGAGGCGGTGCTCGCTCACCACGCCGATCACGTGGCCCACGGACCAGATGGCCGCGCCGGACATGCCCTCCCACGGCGACGCTTCCGGATCCGGGGCCGGCGCGTCCACGATCAGCTCGAGGCCGCCTTCGCGGCGCCAGGACGCGGGCGCGACGACTCCGCGGGCGTGCCGCGTGTCCCGGAAGATCGCCCCCTGGTGGGTGTGCAGGCGGAACCGGGGAAAGCCGATGGCCTCGGCGGGCAGTGGGTCCACGACCCGTCCGTACGGGACGGGATCGACCTTCGGGCCGCCGGCCAGTGTGACGACCGCGATGTCCAGCGAAGGTTCGTGGAACACCACCTCGCCCTGTTCGATGACCTCGCCGCCGTCCTCGGCGACGAACCTCACCTTCAACCGCTCCTGCGGTTGCACGGCGTGGGCGGCGGTGAGGACCGTGCGCGACCGTACGAGGTAGCCGGAAGCCCGGACGCCGGCCGCCACGATCTGCGCCACCCGGGCAGGGTCGGGTCCGGTCCGCACGGCGTCACTCCTCGCCCGGAACAGCCTGCCCGGACACGCGTGGGTTGGTGCGCTGGCCCCCTGCGTCGATGGTCGGCGTGAGCGTGAGCTTCAGTCGCTGCGTCGCGATGTTCTTGTCGTTGAGGCCCGCCCCGACGTCGACGACCCAGAACTTGATGCCGGCCTTCACGTCGTCGGTCTGTTCCAGGCTGACGCTGACCTCCAGTTCGATCGGACCGAGGTCGAACTGGAGCCGTTGACCTCTCGCCCCGTCGATCGCCCGGTCCAGCTCCGAACGAAGGTTCCTGATGACGTCGGCTAGTTCGATCTTCTCCACGTAACGGACGATATGGGTTCGGGTGGGTGCGAGGAACCATGCATTGGCGTGGATGCTCCACGCGATCAGGTCTTCATCCTCGTGTGTTCATCCGGCGAGAACTGGCCGTACGGCTGGTCGATTGTCGCGGCCGTGCTCAGGCCGGCGGAGGCGTCGACGAGCCAGTCGGCGAGGTACGGGCCGAAGGACGGGCGCACGACAAGCAGGTACTCGTCGTCGGCCCGGTGCCACAGGAGCGCCTGCGTCCGGGCGACGTGGGTCTGGGCGCAGCCGCCGGCGCCGAACCGGTCCGGCCGCAGGTCCAGGGCGCAGCCGAAGGCGAGGAGCCGGCGCGCGTGCGGCCCGGCGACCGCGATCGCGACGCGGGCTGCGGACGTGTCGACCACCGACCACGCGTCGTCGGGAGGCCGGGGAAGGTCGCCGCCGGCCGGGCTCACCAGGAGCGTCTCGTCCGGGCCCAGCCAGAGGGCCGTGTGGGTGGCCGTGACGATTGTCGTGTTGGGCGGCATGGGGGCCGGGCCACGAACCGTGAGCTGGGCGCCCAGGGGGACTTCGGCGATGCGGACGCCGCCGCCGGTACGGTCGGCGACCGCCGCGAACCGGTCCGCGAAGGCCGCGAACGGGCTCGCCGCCGGGCGCGCGTCCGGGAGCGACACGACCGCCTCGGGCGCGTCGCCGTCGCGGCGGGTGTTGTCCGGGTCGTAGAGCACCGGGCTGGTGACCGTGACGCTGGTCGTGCGCAGGCCGGCTCCGTCGAGCAGGGTGGCGTGCAGGCGCTCGCCGTGGCGGTGCCTACCCGAGGTAAGCAGAGCCAGTGCGAACGAGCGGCCCAGCGCCGCGCTGTGGTAGCTCGACGTCACGTGCCCGACCGGGACGCCGTCGGCCACCAGGTGCGATCCTTCCGGCAGGCGCAGCGACGGGTCGTCCGGGAGGACGCCGACGAGGTGCTTGCGGTCGGGACGCGACGTGTCCGGGCGGGCCAGCGACCGTTTCCCCAGGAAGTGGGCTTTCCTGGTCGACACCGCCCAACCGAGCCCGAGGTCGTGCGGCGTGACCGTCCCGTCCGTGTCCTGCCCGATGATCGGGTAGCCCTTCTCGGCGCGCAGGACGTGCATCGTCTCCGTGCCGTACGGCGTCGCGCCCGCGCCGACGAAGGCGTCCCAGAGGGCGGCGCCGGACGACCACGCGACGCTGACCTCGTACGCCAGCTCGCCGGAGAAGCTGATCCGGCACACCCGGGCGGGCAGCCCGGCGACGACCGCGTCCTGCCAGCGCATGAACGGCAGGGAGTGGGTCGTGGCGGGCAGCAGGGTGCGGGCGTGCGGCCCCACCACCGCGATGGTCGACCACCGCTCCGTGACGGACGTGCACCACACCCGCAGGTCGGGCCACTCCGTCTGCAGCCACTCCTCCATCCAGTCGAGCACCCGGGCCGCGTTCCCGGTCGTCGTCGTCACCAGGAAGCGGTCGTCGGCGAGCCGCGCGACCGTGCCGTCGTCGAACACCATGCCGTCCACCCCGCACATGACCCCGTAGCGGATCGCGCCGACGGCGAGCGTGGAGATGACGTTGGTGTAGAGCCGGTCCAGGAACTCGCCCGCGTCCGGGCCGACCAGCTCGATCTTGCCGAGCGTCGAGGCGTCCATGACCGCGACCGAACTGCGCGCCGAACGGCACTCCCGCCGTACCGCCTCGTCCATCGACTCGCCGTCGCGCGGGTAGTACCGCGCCCGTCGCCACTGGCCCACGTTCTCGAACACCGCGCCGAGCGCCACGTGCGCGTCGTGCGCCGCCGTCTGGCGTACGGGGTCGAACAACGCACCCCGGTCGCGCCCCGCGAGGGCCGCGAACAGCACCGGCACGTACGGCGGACGGGACGTGGTCAGCTCGAGACCCGTGCCGGCGGCGAGCGCCGTCAGGAACCCGGACGTCTTGCCCTGGTCGTGGGCGGTCCCCGCGGTCGTGTACCGCTTGACGTGCTCCACCGAGCGCAGCCCCGCGTCCCTGGCGCGCGCGACATCCGCGACGGTCACGTCCCGTTGCAGGTCCACGTACCCGCCCTGCAACGCCGGCACGTGACTCGGCGGTGGCAGGGGCGACACGTACTGCACCGGCCCCCGGTGCCCGTCCGGCACCATCGCGCCCCGCGCGCCGTCGAACCGCAGCCGCCCGCCGGCCTGCGCGTACAGCTGCAGCACCGGACTGAACCCGCCGGCCACCAGCACCGCGTCGGCGTCGTAGCGGCGCTCACCCACCGCGACACCCCGCACCCTGGTCCCGCCGAAAACCTCGATCACCGGGTACGCGTCCCGCGTGTCCACGACCGTGGCGATCTCCATGCCGGCGGCGCCGAGGGTGGCGGCCGCCGCGTGTCCGGTGTCGTTCGTGGTCAGCACGACGGCGCGGCGCCCGACGAGCACGCCGTAGCGGTGCAGGTAGGACACGGCCGCTGAGGCGAGCATGACGCCGGGCACGTCGTTGCCGGCGAACGCGAGCGGCCGCTCGTGCCAGCCGGTGGCCAGCTGGATCCGGCCGGCGCGGACGCGCCACAGGCGCTGGCGCGTACCGCCGGCGCCGGCCGGCAGGTGATCGGTGAGCCGCTGGATCGCGGTCACGAGCCCGTCGTCGTAGAGGCCCAGCGCGGTCGTGCGGGACAACACGGTCGCCGCGGCGGACGACCGGAGCACGGCCAGGTCGTCGGCGATCAGGTCGCGGGTTTCGAACGCGGTACCCAGGTCGAGGGCGGACCCGCCCGGCTCGGGGCGCTCGTCGACGAGGATCACCCGGGCGCCCTCGCGGACCGCCTCCACCGCGGCCGACAGGCCGGCCGGGCCTCCGCCGACGACGAGCACGTCGCAGTGCGCCCAGACGGCGTCGTAGCGGGCCCGGTCCGGGCCGGTCAGCCGGCCCCGGCCGGCGAGCGGCTCCGCGACCAGGCCGTCGACCAGCTCGACCGTGGTGGCCGTCCGCATGGGCTCCACGTAGGGGGCGCTGACCCGCACGAGGGCGGTCGGCTCCTCGCTGCCCGCGGTGAGGATGCCGCGCGGGCGGCCGTGGTTCACGGAGGTCGAGACGTGGTGGATCCCGTTGGCCAGCAACGCGGAGGCCAGCGTGTCTCCCGGGTACCCCTCGTAGGAGACGCCGTCGAAGACGAAGCGCAGCACCCGGGCGCGGTCGACGCGGCCCGCGGACCGGTGCCGCCGGTTCATGCCGACCACTCGTTCGTCGCGGTGTCGCGGCGGACCGTGAACCAGCGGCGGCAGCCGGCCGCGTGCGACCAGCGCTCCTCCCAGCCGCCCTTCGGGTTGGCGCGGACGAACAGGTAGCGGCCCCACTCCTCGTCGGTCAGGGCGCCCGGATCGGCCGGGTAGGTCACGCCCGCCTGGCCGCCGTAGTGGAACTCCGTCTCGTTGCGCGGCCCGCACCAGGGACAGCGGATGAGCAGCACGGCATGGACTCCGTTCAGTGCGCCACGGCGGCGGCGCCGTGCTCGTCGACGAGGGCCCCGGTGGTGAACCGCTCCAGGGCGAACGGCACCGCGAGCGGGTGGGGGCGGCCGTGCGCGATCGTGTCCGCGTAGACGTCGCCGATGCCCGGGGTGGCCTTGAAGCCGCCGGTACCCCAGCCGCAGTTGATCATCAGGCCGTGGATGCCGGTCGGGCCGATGATCGGCGAGGCGTCGGGGGAGACGTCGACGACGCCGCCCCAGGTCCGCAGCACGTGCGCGCCCGCGAAGACCGGGAACAGTTCCAGGGCGGCGGCCATCTGCGCCTCGATGACGTGCGGGCCGCCGCGCTGGGTGTACGAGTTGTACGCGTCGATGCCCGCGCCCATGACCAGCTCGCCCTTGTGCGCCTGGCTGACGTACACGTGGACGGCGTTCGACATGACGACCGTCGGGTGGACGGGTTCGAGCAGCTCGGACACCAGCGCCTGGAGCGGGTGGCTCTGCAGGGGCAGCGGCAGGCCGACCAGCTCGGCGAGCACGCTCGTGTGGCCGGCGGCCGACAGCGCGACCGTGGACGCGTGGATGTCGCCCCGGTTGGTGCGCACCCCGGTCACCCGCGAGCCGGACCGCACGAACCCGGTCACCTCGCAGTTCTCGATCAGGTCGACGCCCAGCCGGTCGGCGGCCCGGGCGAAGCCCCAGGCCACGTGGTCGTGCTTGGCGATGCCGGCGCGCGGCTGGAACGTGGCGCCGAGCACGGGGTAGCGGGCGTCCGGGTCCACGTTCACGATCGGGCAGACGTCCAGGATCCCGGCCGGCGACAGCCAGTCGGCGTCGATGCCGGCGAGCCGGTTGGCGTGCACCCGCCGCACCCCGTCGCGGACGTCCTGCTCCGAATGGGCCAGGTTCAGCACGCCGCGCTGGCTGAACAGCAGCGGATAGTCCAACTCCGCCTCAAGGCCCTCCCACAGCGCGAGGGCGTGTTCGTAAATGCCGGCGCTGGGCTCCCACAGGTAGTTCGACCGGATGATCGTCGTGTTGCGGGCCATGTTGCCGCCCGCGAGCCAGCCCTTGTCGAGGACGGCCACGTCGGTGATGCCGTGCTTGCGGGCCAGGTAGTACGCGGTCGCCAGCCCGTGCCCGCCCGCGCCCACGACGACGACCTCGTAGGCCCGCTTCGGGGTGGGGTGGCGCCACAACGTCGTCACGCGCGCAGCCTCGTCATGGCCGGGTCGAACAGCGGGGCGTTCGCCACGACCGCGTCGACGCGCTCGTCGAAGTAGCCGATCTGCACCTCGCGCCCCGGCACGGCCAGCGCCGCCGGCAGCCAGGCGTAGGCGATCCCCTTGCCGACCGTGTACCCGTACCCCGCGCTGGTGACGTAGCCGACGCAGCCCGTCCCGTCGTACACGGGCTCCCTGCCCATGACCACGTCGACCGGGTTGTCGATGGTCAGGCAGGCCAGCCGCCGTCCCGGCCCGGCCGCGGCGCGCAGCAGCAGCGCGTCGCGCCCCACGAACTCCCGCCCGTCGTCGAGCTTCACGGCGAAGTCCAGCCCCGCTTCGTACGGGTCGTGCTCGTCGGTCATGTCGAGCCCGTACGCCCGGTAGCCCTTCTCCAGGCGCAGGCTGGTGAACGCGCCCCGGCCGGCGGCGATCGCGTCGTGGTCGCGGCCGGCCGCCCACAGCGCGTCCCACAGGGCCAGCCCGTGGTCGGCGGTCGTGTACAGCTCGTAGCCCAGCTCGCCCACGTAGGACAGCCGCAGCGCGGTGACCGGCGCGGCGCCGATGTGGGTGCGGCGGCCCTGGAAGTAGCGCAGCCCGGCCAGGTCCGGGGTCAGCTCGCGCAGCAGGTCGCGGGCGCGCGGGCCCCACACGCCGACGCAGCAGGTGGCGCCGGTGATCTCGGCGATGTGGACCGGGGCGGCGACCGCGTCGGCGTGGCGGGTCAGCCAGTCCAGGTCGAGGTGCGAGTTGACCCCGATCTGGTAGTGGTCGGCGCCCAGCCGGGCCACGGTCACGTCGCTGCGGATGCGCCCGTCGGCGTCGAGCAGCAGGGTGTAGGTGACCGAGCCGACCGCCTTGTCCACCGTTCCGGTCGTGAGCCAGCGCAGCAGCGTGGTCGCGCCCGGACCCGTGATCTCCAGGCGGCGCAGCGGCGTCATGTCGTAGAACGCGACCGCCGACCGGGTGTGCAGCGCCTCCGCGCCGACGATCGGCGACCAGTGCCGCGCGGCCCAGTCGTTGGGCACCGGCACGGCGTACCGGCCGAGCAGGCCCGCGTTCGCCTCGAACCACTGCGGGCGCTCGTAGCCGCCGGCCTCCAGGAAGTATCCGCCCAGCTCCTGGTGGCGTGGGTGGAACGGGCTCGTGCGCATCGGCCGCAGCTCGACCATCGGGTCGAGCGGGTGCAGCACGTCGTACACCTCGACGTAGTTGCGCTTGTTCTTGGTCTCGATGTAGACCGGTCCCAGCTGGTACGGCTCGAAGCGGTTCACGTCGCACTCGTGCAGCGCGAACGACTCGCTGCGCCCCTCCACCAGCCACTCGGCCACCGCCCGGCCGACGCCGGCCGAGTGGGTGACCCACACGGCCTCCGCCACCCAGAACCCGGCGACGCCGCGTGCCTCCCCGAGCAGCGGCAGGTTGTCCGGCGTGAACGAGAACAGCCCGTTGATGCCCTCGGCGACCCGCGCGTCGCGCAGCGCGGGGATCAGCGCCTGCGCCCCGGCCCAGCCGGGGGCGAAGTCGTCCGGCGTGAAGTCGAGCTCGGAGCCTTCGATGTCCTCCGGCGCGACCGGGATCGGGTCGTGGCCGTAGTAGCCGACCCCGAGCCGGTCGAAGCGCTCCCGCAGGTACAGGTCCGCGCCCTGGTGCCGCAGGATCGGGCGGGTCGCCTCGCTGGTCGGGTCCAGGGCCGGCAGGGGGGTCGACCAGGCGAGCTGGTGCGCCAGCGGCGTCAGCGGCAGGGTGACCCCGACCATGCCCGCGATGATCGGGCCCCAGATGCCGGCCGCGCAGACCACGATGTCGGCCGGGAGGTCGCCCTGGTCGGTCACCACGGCGGTCACCCGGGGCCGCCCGTTGGCGCCCAGGTCGCTGTCCGTGGTCGTGCGGATGTCGAGCACCCGGTGCCGGTCCAGCACCCGTACGCCTCTGCGCCGCGCGCGGTCGAGCTGGGCCCCGACCGCGTCGACCGCGTGGACGAGGCCGTCCGACGGCACATAGAGCCCGCCCAGCACCACGGAGGGGTCGAGCAGGTCGTGCTTGTCGACCGTCTCGGTCGCGTCGAGCACGTGCGACAGCAACCCCCACGAGGTGGCCCAGCCGTGCCGTCGGTGCAGCTCCGCGAGCCGCTCGCTCGTCGTGGCGACTTCAAGACTTCCCGTACGGGTGAAGCACGGCCGCCCCTCGTGCGACATCGCGCCGAGCTTCTCGACGGTGTAGCGGGCCAGTCGCGCCATGGTCTTCACGCTGTTGACCTGGAACACCAGCCCGGGCGCGTGCGAGGACGAGCCGCCGGGCCTGGGCAGCGCGCCCTGGTCGACGACGGTCACGTCCGTCCACCCGCGCACGGACAGCTCGTCGGCCAGCGCCGCCCCGACCACCCCGGCGCCCACGATGACTACCTTCACCGCCCGCCTTCCCGGGCATGAGGCGCCCTGAGCAACACGTGCGAATGCCGCAACAAGCGTCCCGGCCACTCACGGGCCCTGTCAACGCCCGAGGTGGTGAAGGTCGGGCGCCGAGGTATCTATCGGCTGATGGGGCGGGCGCAGTTTTGTGGACATCGTGTGGAAGCGCTGTGGAAGCTCTGTAGCAGCACGGTGCTCGACGTGCGGTGTGGGCCGCGCGCCGGACTCAGTCGTCCTTGCGGGACTGACGGCGGGACTCGCGGTAGGCCGCGCGTTGTTCCTCGTTGTGGTCCGGGTCGATGAAGCTGCGGATCGTGCGGGCCAGGCACACCGCGCCCCACGGGCCGATCACCCAGACGGGCCAGAAGTACTGCCAGTGCCAGCCGCTGCCGGCGGCGGACGAGGCCGCCCAGACACCGGTGCAGATGACGGACGTGGCCAGCCAGGAGCCCCACATGCCGGCCAGCCAGCGCCGGGGCGGGTCGGCGTCAACGGCGCCGGCCACGGCCGGCTCGGCGGCGGGCGCGCGCGGGGCGAGCTGCGAACGGGCCTCGGGCGCGACCGGCGGGAGATCGTCGAGCAGCCCGTCGAGGTCGCCGTACGTCCTGGCGGCGTACGCCTTCTGCAGGCGCTCGTCATACTCGTGCAGGTCGAGGCGCCCCTCGTCGACCGCCTCGCGGAGGCGGTCCGCGACGGCCTGCCGGTCGGCGTCGGCGGCCCGCATTTTTGCTCGTTCGTCCACGCCCATGAGCATGCCACCAATGCGCACGGGCCGGTCGCTGGGACAGCGACCGGCCCGTGCCACGACCTACTTGAGCCAGGCGGCGACCTTGTCGGCGTTCGCGTCCACCCACTTCTTGGCCGCGTCCTCGTAGGAAACCTTCTTGGAGATGTCGATGGCGACCGAGTTCTGGTCGTCGTTGGTCCACTGGAAGTTCTTGATGAGGTTCACCGCGGGGCTGTTCGAGTCGGCGAACTTCTTGCTCACGATCTTGTCCAGGTCGTACGGCTGGTAGTCGCAGGCGACCTTCTTCGGGTCCGCGTCACAGCCCGGGGTGTACGGGGGCAGGTTGACGTGCGCCAGGGCCACGTCGGAGAGGAACCACTGCGGCTCGTAGAAGTACCCGATGAGCCACTGCTTCTGCTCCTCGGCCTTCTTGAACGCGGCGATGAGCGCGTCCTCGCTGCCGGCGTACACCACCTTGAAGTTGAGGCCCAGGTTCTTCACGAGCGCCTCGTCGTTGGTCACGTACGACGGGTCGCCGTCCAGGAGCTGGCCCTTGCCGCCCGACTCCGAGGTGGCGAACTTGTCGGCGTACTTGTTGAGGTTCTTGTAGTCGAGAACGTCGGGGTACTCCTTGGCCAGCCACGGCGGCACGTACCAGCCGATGATGCCCTTGTTGCCGGTCAGGCCGCTCTCGACCGCGACCTTCTGCTGCTCGATGTACTTCTGCTTGAGGTCGTTGTGGCCCCAGTTCTCGAGGATGACGTCGACCTGGCCGTTGGCGAAGCCCTGCCAGGACACCTCCTCGGTCAGCTCCTTCAGGGTGACCGTGCAGCCCAGCTTCGTCTTCGCGACGTACTGCACGACCGCCGCGTTGGCCTCGTAGCCGACCCACGGGTTGACCGCGATCGTGAACGGGTCGCACGGGACGGCGCTCGCCGAGGCCGGTGCCTCCGTCTGTTCGATCTTCTTGCCACAGCCGGCGAGCACCAGGGCCGCCACGGTGACGCCCGCCACCGCGGTGGCCCAGCGTGTACCTACCTTCACCTCACACATCTCCTTGTGTCGTGGACAGAGGGCTTTGGATGGGACGTCGTTGCCGCGCCGCGGCACCCTGGGCGATGCGGTCCAACATCAGCCCCAGCAGGACGATCGCGAAGCCGGCGGCCAGGCCCTTGCCGAACACCCTGTTCTGCACCAGGCCCGCGACCACGAGATAACCGAGGGCGCCGGCGCCGACGAGGCCGCCCACGACGACCATCGAGAGCACGTAGTTGAGGCCCTGGTTGGCGGCGAGCGCGACCGCGCGGACGGCCAGCGGCAGCTGCACCTTCGCGACGAGCTGCCGCGCGGTCGCGCCGCTCGCGGTGGCCGCCTCGACGACCGTGGCGGGCACCTCGCGGATGCCGGCGGCGATCAGCTTGATCGCGACGGGGGCGGCGAAGACGACGGCCGCGACGATCGCGGTGAACCGGGTGGGGTCGAACAGCGCCACGCACGGCACCAGGTAGACGAACGCCGGCATGACCTGCGCCGCGTCCAGCACGGGGCGCAGCAGGCGGTCGGCCCGGTCGCTGCGGCCGAGCCAGACGCCGAAGATCAGCCCGACGATCAGCACGAGGGCGGTCGCGATGAGGGTGATGGTCAGCGTCTGCATGGCCGCCTCCCACAGCCCGGTCGCGATGATCAGGCCCAGGCAGGCCGCCACGATGGGCAGGGTGCGCGGGCCCGCGACGATCCAGGTGACGGCCAGCACGGCGGCGGCGACCAGCCACCAGGGCGACTGGGCCAGCAGCGCTTCCAGCGGGTTGATCAGCCCGTACGTGACGGCGTTCTTCACCGCGCCGGTCACGTCGACCAGGTTGAGTCGCACCCACTCGGCGGCGGCGTTCACGCCGTCGGCCAGCGGGGTGCCCAGGTAGCCGCCGACCGTCGGCCCGGGGAACAGGGCCGCCCAGTAGAACGTGTACGACAGGTAGGCCGCGACCGCGGCCAGGGCGGCGGCGCCCAGCAGCAGCGAGCGGCGCCGGCGGACGCGGCGCCCGGCCCGACGGACCGCGCCTGTGGTGATCCGGTCGAGCACCACGGCCATGATGACGATGGCCAGCCCGGCCGCGAACGCGCCGCCCGTGTCGTGGATGCGCAACGACTGCAGCACGGTCGAGCCCAGGCCGGGCGCGGCGATGAGGGCCGCGATCGTCACCATGGACAGCGCGCACATGGTCGTCTGGTTGATGCCCACCGCGATCAGGCGGCGGGCGGCCGGCAACCGCACCGTGCGCAGCAGTTGCCAGCCGGTGGCGCCCAGCGATCGGCCGCTCTCCAGTGCGGCGGCGCTCGCGCCGGACACGCCCAGCGCGGTCACCCGCACGACCGGGGCCAGCGCGAAGATGACCGTGGCGATCACGCCCGTGGCCGGGCCGATGAGGAACAGCAGCGCCAGCGGCGCCAGATAGGCGAACGTCGGCATGGTCTGGGTGAGGTCCAGCACCGGGTTCACGAGGCGGGCCACGCGGGGCGCCAGCCCCAGCAGGACACCCAGCGGCACCCCGATGACGACACAGATGAGTACGGCCGTGAGCGTCAGCGCGAGCGTGTCCATGCTCTCGCGCCACAGCCCGAGCAGCCCGAAGCTGGCGAAGCCGGCCGCCGCCAGGGCCGCGATCCGGGGCCCGGCCAGCCAGTACCCGAGCAGGGCGACCAGCCCGACGACCCCGAGCCAGCCGATCACCGGCACCGGCCGGCCGTACGCGGGCTGGCTGAGCAGCGACAGCAGGAGCGTGGCGAGCCCGTCCACCGCCTGGCGGATCGTCTCGATGACCCCCGTGAAGAACGGGTTGTCGGCCCGGTGGGCGTCGACCCAGTCGCGCAGCTCGTTGAGGCGGTCGTGGGCGGGCGTCAGGTCGGAGGTCGGCAGGCTCAGCGTGTCGCGCCCGCGCAGCGGGAACCACGCGACGACCCAGGCCGCGAGGACGCCCGCCAGCAGCCACCCCCGCCGGGGCCGGCGGGCGCTCATGGGCGCGCGGGTCGGCACCGGCGCCGGCGACGCCGCGGAGACAGTGGCCATCAGGCCGCCCCGGCGGCGGTGACGGCGGGCGTGCCGCCGGGGCGCGTGGTCGCGTCCTCGGCCACGATGACGCGCAGGATCGCGTCCTGGTCGACGACGCCCAGCAGCTCGCCGTCCTCGACCACGCGTACGGGCGCGGTCGAGGAGAGCACCGTGCGCACCGCGTCCCGCACGACCACGTCCGCGCCCAGCTCCGGGCCGTCGAGCGCGTCGTCCGGGCGGCGGGCGCGCAGCACCCAGCGCAGCGTCAGCACGTGCGAGCGCGGCACGTCGGCGACGAAGTCGCGCACGTAGTCGTCCGCGGGGGCGCCCACGACCTCGTCCGGCCGGCCGACCTGCACCGTCCCGCCGTCGCGCATGATGAGGATCCGGTCGCCGAGCCGCAGCGCCTCGTGCAGGTCGTGGGTGATGAAGACCATGGTCTTGCCGACCTCGCGGTGCAGCCGGATGACCTCGTTCTGCATGTCGCGGCGGATCAGTGGGTCCAGGGCCGAGAACGGCTCGTCGAAGAGCAGGATCTCGGGGTCCACGGCGAGCGCGCGCCCCAGGCCGACCCGCTGCTGCATGCCGCCGGACAGCTGGTCGGGGTACGCGTCGTCGTAGCCGTGCAGGCCGACCAGCTCCAGCACCTCGGCGGCGCGGCGGTACCGTTCCGCGCGGCCCGTGCCGCGGATCTCCAGGCCGTACGCGACGTTGTCGAGGACGCGCCGGTGAGGGAGCAGGCCGAAGTGCTGGAACACCATGCCGATCCGGTGCCGGCGCAGGTCGCGCAGCCCGCGCGCGTCGAGGGCGCCCACGTCCACGCCGTCGAGCAGCACCTGCCCGGAGGTCGGCTCGATGAGCCGGTTCATGCAGCGCACCAGCGTCGACTTGCCGGAGCCGGACAGGCCCATCACCACGAACAGCTCGCCCGGGCTTACCCGGAAGGAGATGTCGCGCACGGCGGCGACGCAGCCGGTCCTCGCGAGCAGGTCCGCCCGGGACAGGTCGGCGAGCGGCGTGCCGACGACCCGGTCGGCGCGTGGCCCGAACACCTTCCACAGATGCCGCACGTCGAGCGTGGCGTCGCCGCTCACCGGCTGCCCACCGTGGCCTGACCCATCCGGTGGGCCAGCACCTGCTCGATGAGCGCGACAAGGACGCCCTTGACGGACGCGCGCTGGCGCGCGTCGCACTCCACGATCGGCACGTAGCTGTCGACGCCGAGCGCCTCGCGCACCTCGGCCAGGTCGAACCGGGGCGCGTGGTCGAACGTGTTGATCGCCAGCAGGAACGGCATGTTCCGCTCTTCGAAGAAGTCGATGGACGGGAAGCTGTCCTCGATGCGGCGGGTGTCGACGAGGATCACCGCGCCCAGCGCGCCGTCGACGAGGTCCTCCCACAGGAACGAGAACCGGTCCTGGCCGGGCGTGCCGAACAGGTAGAGCACCAGCGTGGAGTCCAGGCCGATGCGGCCGAAGTCCAGCGCCACCGTGGTGGTGGTCTTGCCGTCGACGCCGGTGGTGTCGTCCACGCCGATGGAGATCTCGGTCATGTCGGCCTCTGTCACCAGTGGCTCGATCTCCGAGATAGCGCCGACGAAGGTCGTCTTGCCGACGCCGAAGCCCCCGCTGATCACGATCTTCACCGACATGGGCGGTGAGGGTTGGCTAGAGCGCCCGAACACGATCCCTGATCCTCTCGATGATGTCGATGGGAAGCTCGACGTGCTCGTGGCACGTCACGTAGCCGTCGGCGGCCAGGTCGGCGATGAGCACCTTCGTCACCCCGATCGGTACGCCGAGGCCGGAGGCGATCTCGGCGACCGACCGCGGCGACTGGCACATCGTCACGATCTGCTGCGCCTCGAAGCGCAGCGGCGCGTGCGCGGCCCACGGCTGCGCGCTGATGAGCGTCTCGACGCGCAGCCCGTCCCGCAGCGGGTGCGTCCGGCCGCCGGTCACGAAGAACGGCCGGATGAGCGGGTCGTCCGGCGACCGGGGCGGCTCCGGCGGCGGTCCGTCGTCGTCCGCGGCGTGCCGCGGCGCCGGCGCCTGCCACTGCGGGATCATCCGCGGATCCGGCAGCCTCGGCCCTATGTCGCCGCTCATTGGGGCAGGTATCTACGCGACTCTGCGATGAGGCCGGGGGTCAGCATGGCGCCGAACCGGTCGGCCAGGGTGGTGATCTCGTACCCGATGAGGCCGAGGTCGCCGGTCGAGTCCGCGATGACGCCGAGGCAACTGCCGCCGCTGATGGCGGACACGAGCAGGAAGCCCCTCTTCATCTCGATCATGATGAGTTTGAGGGCCTCGAAGTCGTAGCGCCGCGACGCGCTGCGCGACAGGCTCACGAGGCTCGACACGATGGCCGCGAGCTGGTCGCCGGAGGCGCGGTCGAGGCCGTCGGAGGTCGCGACGAGCAGCCCGTCCGACGACACGGCCACGGCGTCGCGGACCCCGTCGGTGTTCCGGACGAAGTTCGCCAGGAGCCAGTTGAGGTTGTTGACGTCGGCTTGGAGATCAACGGGCACGGGAGCCCCCTTCCGCGTCGGAGCCGGGCCACGCGCCGAGCCCGCTGGATGTGTCCTGTTCGCCCCGCAGCATGCCGGCGCGCAGGGAGGTCAGCCGCGACCGGACGTCGTCCGGCGAGTGGCTGATCTCCGCGGCGCGCGCGACGTCCGGCTGCCGGGGCACGGTGGTGCTGGTGCGGTCCGCGCGGTTGCGCGGCTGTCGCTTGAGTAGCCCGTTCGCGGTGCGATCGGTGCCCGGGGCGGGTCCGCCCACCACCGGGACGCCCGTCGTCGGCTGGGTGAACGCGTCGCCGGGCGCCGTGACGTACTCCAC
The DNA here is from genome assembly GCF_039528415.1 of Luedemannella helvata. Taxonomy (NCBI): domain Bacteria; kingdom Bacillati; phylum Actinomycetota; class Actinomycetes; order Micromonosporales; family Micromonosporaceae; genus Luedemannella; species Luedemannella helvata. Next base: position 161,929 of record NZ_BAAALS010000013.1, on the reverse strand, counting down.
GACGGAGACCGGCCGGGCCGAGATCGCGCGGGGCGACTCGGCGAGCGGGGCGTCCAGCCACGAGGTGTCGGCGCGCAGCGGCTGGTCCCACTGCGGGTCCGTGAGCGGGTCCCAGCTCTCGCCGCTCGCCGACCACGACGGTGTGGCGGGTTCGGCCGGCCGGGAGGTGGCGTACCCGGGCTCGGCCGTCGCCGTGTAGGCGGGGGCCGGCTCCGGCTGGGGGGCGGCCTGCGGCGCGCTGGCGCTGCCGGCCGCCCTGGCGGAGACGCTGGGCGGGGCGGCGAGCACCGAGCCCGGCAGCGTCACCCGCGCGGTGATGCCGGTGACCGGCGACGGTGCGAGCTGGACGTCGATGTCCATCTGCCGGGCCAGGTGACCCACCACGTAATGGCCGAGGTACCGGGTCGGCGCGGTGAGGAAGTTCTCGCCGCCCCGAAGGCGCTCGTTGGCCCGGGCCAGCTCGGACTCCTCCATGCCGATGCCCTGGTCGGTGACCGCGATGAGGTACTTGCCGGGCAGCTGCCGCCCCTGGATCTCCACGTCGACGTCGGGCGGGGAGAACGACAGGCCGTTCTCCACCAGCTCGGCGATCATGTGGGCGATGCTGGCGACGTACTGCCCACCGATCCACGCGTCGTCGATGCGGCGCAGCTGCACCCGCCGGTACTCCTCCACTTCGGAGATCGCGGCCCGCAGCACGTCGGCCACCGGCAGCGGCTGCGACCAGCTGCGCGGGGCCGCCTCGCCGACGAGCACGAGGACGCTCTCCGCGTTGCGTCGCATGCGGGTCGCCAGGTGGTCCAGCTCGAACAGGTTGGCCAGCCCGGCCGGGTCGGTCTCCTCCCGCTCCAGCTGGGTGATGAAGCCGAGCTGGCGGCGCAGCAGGTTCTGGTTGCGCCGGCCCAGGTTGGCCAGCGACTCGGTCGTGGTGCGGCGCAGCAGGGCCTGCTCGGTCGCCAGCGCGTACGCCGTGGACTGCACCCGGTCGAGCGCCGTGGCCACCGACTGGATCTCGTGGCTGGCCCGTGCCGGCACGCGTACGGGTTCGGGCGGCGGTAGGTCGTCGACATCGACGCTGTTCTGCGCGCGCGACACCGCGTCGGGCAGCCGGCGGGTGGCGACCGCGTCGGCCTCGGTCGCGAGCGCGGCGAGCGGGCGGGTGATCGACCGGGCGGCCGCGACGACGAGGATGACCGCGCCGGCGGCGCAGAGCAGGACGAGCGCGAGCAGCAGGCCCAGCCGCCAGCTGGCGTCGAGTTGCAGGTTGTGGGCCCGGATGGAGATGCCCTCGCCGATCTCCTCCTCGACCTCGCGCATGTCGTCGAGGACGGTGGTGCCCGCCGACCACCACGACTGCGGGTCGACGACGAACCGCTTGCCGGTGCCGGCGGCCACGGCCACGTCGCGGAACGCGGCCGCCTCGTACGCGGCGCCCGTGTCGAGCGCCTTGTCGAGCAGCCAGGCCTGGTATCCGTTGGCGTAGCGGTGGAAGCGTTCGAGCGCCGCCCGGTACTCGCCCTGGATCGCGGAGAACTGCACGTACTCCGTGCCCTTGAAGCCGCCGGCGGCGAAGACGCCGTTGAGGAACGCCCGCTCCAGCGCGGTCGTCTCCTTGATCTGGCCCAGCTCCTCCATGGCGGCCGCGGCGCGACGCAGCTTCAGGTCGCCGACGCTGTCGAGGCCGAAGTCGATGTCGTTGAGCGCCGTGATGTGCCTGGTGTAGAAGGCGAGGGCCGCGGCGCGGCTGACCTTCTTCGCGTCGACCTTCTCGCGCATGGCCCCGACGTCGGCGAGCGTGGCGACGGCCGCGCGCACCTCGGCGGCGCCCTGCGCGGTGCCGGTGGCACCGTCGCGCACCGCCACCACCTGGGCGTCGACCCGGGCGCGCGCGTCGGCCATGACGTTGGTGAACCAGGCGTTGCCACCGAGCAGGCCACTGACGACGCCGCGTTCGTCCTGCAGCTCCTGCACCAGGTTCTGTACCCGCAGGGTCAGCTCGACGGCGCGGGTGGCGCGCGTCGAGGTCTGGTACGAGTCGAAGTCGTCGACGACCACGACCGCGAGCAGGCCGATGACGGCGACCAGCAGCAGCGCGAGGATGCGCGCCAGCCGGCCCCGGATGGAGCCGCCGGGCTCGACCGGCGCCTGCCAGCCGGGCGGCGGCGGGGGCGGCGCGTCGAGCGGCGCGGCCGGCGGCCAGGGCGCGGCGTGCCCGGGGGGCGGCGCGTGCTCCGTGGGCCCGCCGTCGCCGGACACGGCCATGTTGCCGGGCAGGTCGCCGGGCCAGCCGGAGCGTTCGCGCGCCGCCGCACGGGACCGGCGGTGTCCAACGACCTCGTTAGCGGAGGTGCGCATGGACGGTGGCCGGTTGTTCGGGGGCGTCGTGGCCGGTCTCATCAGGAGGCACCGCTTCCCATCTGCGCCTGGGCACTATTGATCTCCCGCCCGACGGACATCATGAATCGGACTCAGGATTGGTGACCATCATTTCCATCAAATTAAATGATTGTTACTAAAGGCACAATCCCGGCGGACCGATAATCTGGGCGCGGCATGGTCCGGGAGGGCATGATCCGCGGAAATCAGGCGGGGGCCCCGCGGCGATAGAACTCTACTGTGGACGGGTCGAGCGGTGGTCTCCCCAGGATCAGATCGGCCGCCTTTTCGGCGACCATCATGGTCGGGGCGTAGATGTTGCCGTTGGTGATGTAGGGGAACACCGACGCGTCCACCACGCGGACGCCGGTCAGCCCATTAACGGCCATGCTGTCCGGGTCCACAACGGACATGCGGTCCGTTCCCATGCGGCACGTGCACGACGGATGCAGCGCCGTCTCGGCATCGCGGGCGACCCAGTCCAGGATCTGGGCGTCCGTGTCGACGGCCGGACCGGGCGACAGCTCGCCGCCGTTGAACGGCGCCAGCGCGCTCTGCTGGAGAATGTCCCGCGCCACTCGCACCGCTTCCACCCATTCACGTCGGTCAGTGTCGGTGGACAGGTAGTTGAACCGCAACGCCGGTTTGTCGCGCGGATTCGTCGAACGGATCTTCACGGTGCCCCGGGCGTCGGAGTACATGGGTCCGACATGCACCTGATAGCCGTGGCCGCCGGCGGGCGCCGAGCCGTCGTAGCGCACCGCGACCGGCAGGAAATGAAACATCAGATTCGGGTACCCGACGCCGTCGTTGCTCCGCACGAAGCCGCCCGACTCGAAGTGGTTGGTCGCGCCCGGGCCACGCCGGGCGAACAGCCACGCCGCGCCGATCCACGGCCGGTGCCGCCACTTCAGGTACGGCTGCATGGACACGGGCTGCTTCGACGCGTACTGGATGTAGACCTCCAGGTGGTCCTGCAGGTGCTCGCCGACCCCGGGCAGGTCGGCGACCACCTCGACGCCGAGGGCGCGCAGCTCGCGGGCGTCGCCGACGCCGGACAGCTGCAGCAGCTGCGGGGAGTTGAACGCCCCGCCGCACAGGATCACCTCGCCGGCGTGCACGGTCGCCAGCCGGCCGCCGCGCTCGTAGACCACCCCGACCGCCCGGGTGCCCGAGAACAGCACGCGATGCGCGAGCGCTCTGGTGCGTACGGTCAGGTTCTTCCGCCGCATCGCGGGCCGTAGGTAGGCCCGCGTGGCCGACCACCGGCGGCCGGCGCGGATCGTCCGGTCGAACGCCCCGAAGCCCTCCTGGCGGTAGCCGTTCACATCGTCGGTGAGGGCGTAGCCCGCCTGCTGGGCGGCGCCGAGGAACGCGCCCACGAGCGGGTTGTCGGCCGGGCCGCGCTCCAGCGTCAACGGGCCGCCGTGGCCCCGGAACTCGTCGTCCGGCGCGGCCGCCGTGGCGTCCTCAAGCTTCTTGAAGTACGGCAGGCAGTGCGCGAAGTCCCAGTCGCTCATGCCCGGGTCGGCGGCCCAACGCTCGTAGTCCAGCGGGTTGCCGCGCTGGAAGATCATGCCGTTGATGCTGCTGGAGCCGCCCAGCAGCTTGCCGCGAGCGTGATAGATCCGTCGGTCGTTGAGGTGCGGCTCCGGCTCGGACTCGTAACCCCAGTCGTAGAACCGGTTGCCGATCGGGAAGGTGAGCGCGGCCGGCATGTGCACGTACACGTCCCACGGATAGTCCGGCCGGCCGGCCTCCAGCACGAGCACCGAGGTGGCCGGGTCCTCGCTGAGGCGGTTGGCCAGCACGCTGCCGGCCGACCCACCGCCCACGATCACCACGTCATATGTCGGCGCCATGCCACCCCGCTCTCGCGATCTTGCGTATGGTTTCGCCCATGAGCCACAGCCAGGACTCCGGCGGCGTCCAGTCGGTCGACCGCGCCATCAGCGTGTTGGAGCTCCTGGCCAGGCGCGGGCCGAGCCGGGTCACGGAGGTCGCCGACGAGCTCGGCGTGCACAAGTCCACGGCCTTCCGGCTGCTCGGCGCCCTGGAGTCGCGGGGGCTCGTCGAGCAGGACGGCGACCGGGGTCGCTACCAGCTGGGCTTCGGCATCGTCCGGCTGGCCGGCGCGGTCACCGCGCGGATGGACCTGAGCCGGTGCGCCCGCCCGGTCTGCGAGCGGCTGGCCGGCGCGCTGGGCGAGACCATCAACGTGGCGGTCGCCCGGGACCATCACGCCGTCAACGTCGACCAGGTGCAGGGCCCCGCTTCGGTTTCGGCGCAGAACTGGGTCGGCCGGGCCACCCCGCTGCACGCCACGTCCAGCGGCAAAGTGCTGCTCGCCCACCTGCCGAAGGGCCGGCGCGCCGAGCTGCTGCGCGCGGCCGGGCAGGCGGGCTTCACGCCGGCGACGCTCACCTCGCGGACCGCGCTCGAACGCGACCTCTCGGCGGTGCTGTCCCGCGGGTACGCGCAGACCCTGGAGGAGTACGAGGTGGGGCTCAACGCCATCGCGGCCCCGGTGCGCGACGCGCGCGGCGACGTCGTGGCGGCCGTGAGCGCGTCCGGCCCGGCGTACCGGTTCACGCCGGACCGGATGGCCGAGTGCGCGCCCCGGCTGGTGGCGGGTGCCGACGAGATCAGTCATTGTCTGGGCTGGCTTGGTTGAGTCGGGCCGCGACCCAGGCGTGGAAGTCCGCGAGGTGATGCTCGCTCGGCACGAGCACCCCGCCGTCGGCGTACGCGCGCGACGACATGGCCGGCTGGCAGCGCTCGCAGGCGTCGAAGTCCTGCCGGTTGACCCGGTCGAACAGCTCCACGGACGCGGACACGTCGCGGCCCTCGGCGACGATGTGCGGCTGGAAGAGCCAGTCGCACTCCACGACCGTGCGGTCCACGGCCAGCGGGGTCATGCGCATGAGGATCGCGTGGTCCGGTACCAGGTTGATGAACAGGTTGGGTCGGATCGTCACCGCGTAGTAGCGCCGGTCCTGTTCGGGGGCGAGCGTGGGGATCGGGTCGTGGCCCGGTGAGCCGTCGACCGTGAAGCCCTCGACGCGCGGGCCGAACTCGGCGCCGTGGCCCACGAAGTACTGCGCCGCGTAGCCCTTCGCGAACTCCGGCAGCACGCCCACCAGCTCGGGGTGGATGGTCGAGCAGTGGTAGCACTCCATGAAGTTCTCGACGATCAACTTCCAGTTGGCGCGTACGTCGTAGGTGATGCGCCGGGCGACGGCGAGGTCGGCGAGGCCGTAACGGTCGATGGCGGCGACGTCGCCGAGCCGGGTGACGACCGCGCCCACCACCTCGTCGTCGAAGCTCGGGGGTTCGTCGGCCACGCACACCCACACGTAGCCGAGCCATTCGCGGCTGTGCACCGCTCTCAACCCGTAGGCGACCCGGTCGATGTCGGGCATGTGGGCCAGGTTCGGCGCGGCGACCAGGCGGCCGTCGAGATCATAGGACCAGGCATGGTACGGGCACCGCAGCGTCCGCTTCACCGATCCCTGCTCGTCGGCGCACACCCGGGCTCCCCGGTGCCGGCACACGTTGAAAAACGCCCGCACGCCGCCGTCGTGGCCCCGTACGACGAGGATGCTCTCCCGCCCGACGGTCACGGTGCGGAAGTCCCCGGCGTCCGCCAGGTCCCCGGCCCGCACCGCGCAGAACCAGGTGCGCTCGAAGATGAGTTCCTGCTCGTGCGCGAAGCGGGCGGGGTCGGTGTACGCGCGGCCGGGTGGTGTGGCCCGCAGGCTGGGTGGCAGCGTGGCCGTCATGGGTGCTCCCGGGGCCGGAGTTCCGTGACTCGAAACATGTTTCGCCAACGGCAACAGCTTTCCGCCGGCGACCCGCTCTGTCAACGCCTTCATACCACGACAGATATCGATGTGTTGCCCCGCGTTGCCTTATCGGAATCGATCGAACTGAAGGGCCGGACAGGGTCGAGCGCGGCGCGTAGACTCCGCGGACATCGGTTGAGGGGGGCCGCTATGCGCCGTGTGATCGCTCTGACCAGCGCCGTCTGCCTCGCCCTCGCCGTCGCCGCGTGCACCGGGGAACCCGACGCCGACGCCCCGGCGACGCCCGCGCCCACCAGCGCCGCCCCGGCTGTCCTGACCATGATTCGGGCGAACTCCACCTGCGAGCACGTCGGCACCACGCCCGCGCCGGTGTGGGTCGACGACGCCGGCCCCGGCCTGCCCGCGACCCAGGTGCGCTCCGCGAAGGGTGACGTGGTCGCGGCCATCTTCGGCGAGCCGCTGCGCGCCGCGCCCCGCGACGACGGCCGCAACAACAAGATCCTGTTCATCGTCGGCAAGCCCCGCAACGGTGAGCCGCTCAGGGTGACCGCCACGCCGGCCGGCGGCGGGGCGGCGACCACCGCGACACAGGAGGCCAACTCCGGGCCGGGCGAGATCTATCCGACCATTGTGGACGTACCCGCGCCCGGCTGCTGGCACCTCGACCTGTCCTGGGCGGGCAACACCGACTCGATGGACCTGCTCTACGCGCCGTAACCCACGGGTGATGGCGGGAAAGAGCCGCCCCGTGGCCCAGGGCCGCCACGACCTGCGGCCGCCGCCGGGTCAGAGCGCGTCGATGGCGTCCTTCGCCTCGCGGAGGCCGACGCCCGTCAGCTCGCGGTAGAGCTTGATGGCGTGGATCTTCTGGCCGCGCGCGACCAGAGCCCGCAACTGGCGCCACGCGGCGTCGTCGAGCTGGGTCGGCGCCGGCGTCGACAACGGCGCGTGGTCAAGCGGCTGCCCGACCTCGTAGCGCTCGACGGCCCGCTTCGCGTCGGCCAGCGTGGCGCCGGTCGCCTCCCGGTACACCTTGACCGCCTCGATCTTGCGACCGCGCCGCAGCGCGTCGAGCACCCGCTCCTCCAGCGAACCGGCGTCCAGGCCCGTCGGCGTGGCCGACCGTTGCGCCAATTGCGAACCGACCAGGTCGGTGTCAGCCTCCCCGCGACGCATCAGCACAGCGATCAGGCCGCCCACGGCGGCTATGCCGGCGATTGCCAGCGCGATGGCGAGGGGCTCGGGCATGCTCCACGCTAACAACGCCGCGTCGCCGGCCGCACGCCGGTTATGCGCCCGCGGTGGCCGCCTCCCACGACGGCGACTGCGCGGGAACCGCCCGTACGGGCAGCGTCGCCTCGATCGCGTCGAGGGCGGCGACGAAGCGGCTGAACGAGTCCGGCCGGGCGGGGCCGAGCAGGTGCTCGCGGGTGGCGCGGCGGCGTTCAGCGAACGGGTCGGCGCCCGGCCCGGCGGCGCGCACGGCCGCCACGACGTCGGCCAGGCCCACTGCGTCCGGGCCGATGAGGTATGCGCCCCCCGCCGTGGCGTTCGCGGCGCGGAACGCCTCGTCGTCGCCGCGCGACACGTTCACCATGAGGTACGGCTTGTCGCTGGCCAGGAAGTCCGTCGCCACCGCCGACAGGTCGCAGACCAGCAGGTCGGCCTCGTTGAAGCAGGCGACCAGGTCCGGCGTCCGGCCGGTGACCACCCGGTGCGCCCACCGCCCCGACGCGACCCAGTCGGCCTCGCGCAGCTGGCGCTCGCACGCGGCGAGCTCGGCGAAGTCGGCCGGATCGGGGCACCCGTTGTCGCGGGCCAACTGCGCGGCGTCGCCGCCGGCCGCGACCGCGGTCAGTTCGGCGACGCGGGCGGTCAGCGCGCGTACCTGCTCGGCGGCGGCCGCCCGCGCGGGCGCCTCGGCCGCGATCACGGCGGCGAATGCCGGGTCGACCGCGCGGAGCTCGTTCGCCCGCGCGATGAGGGCGGCGATCCGCCGGCTCGCCTGGCCCGCGGCCGGGACGCGGCTGCCGGTCAGCGGATGCGGCTTGTAGATGATCCGGACGGCCGGATTCAGGCTCAGCAGTGCGGTGACGATCGCCTCGCCGGCCGGTAGCACGGACGAGAACGCCTGCGAGGCCGAGACGCCCTCCCAGGTCGGGGCGTAGAGGACCGTGAACGGGCGCTCGTGCGGGACGGCCGGCTCGATGCCGGCCGTCTGCGGCCGGCCCACCTCGACGATCATGTCGTCGGTCACCGCGCCGTTCGTCAGCCCGTAGCGTCCGCGGCCCGCCGGACCGGCCACCCACACCGCGTCGTAGACGCGGGTGAACCGGTTGGCGTTGGCGGCCTTGTCGCTCTCGCCGTGGTTGATGAAGACGTGCCGTACGCCGACGCGGCGCAGCATGTGGATGTTCTTGGCCGCATTGGCGACGTAGAACACCACGCGGGCGTCCGGCAGCGCGAGGCCCTGCACGTCGGCCGGGGTCGGCACGCACAGGATCGGCAGATGCGTGGGCGCGATACGGGGCACGTGCTCGCGCTCGCGCACCAGGATGAGCGTGCGGCGAGGCAGCCGGGCCATCGTCGGCAACCACTGGTCGATCTGGTAGGTCGACGTCCCTTCGCCGGTGAGGGTGAAGTAGACGACGGCCTCCGGCCGGTACGCCGCGACCTGCCGCAGGATCTCCGCCGTTGCCCACTTGGTGTTGCCGAGGTGCCGGTTGCGGGGCACCTCCCGGGCGGCGGCCACCGCCACGGCGGCGACCGCGAGCAGGGTCAGTGCCGCCAGGACGGGGGCGCTCACGCGCGTACCCGCGACGGTGTCGACAACGACCCCGACGGCGAGGGGCAGGCCCGCGTAGCCCAGCCACACGCGGCGGGCCCGGCCCAGCCACGCGGCGGGCGCGTCCGGGATGCGCAGCGCGCCGAGGTCGAGGTTGCGGGTCAGCATCGGCAGGGTGCGGAGAAGCTCGACGTTGCGCAGCCGGTTGGCGACAACGCCGCGCAACAGGTGCAGGGCCAGCAGTGTGGCGGCGAGCGCGACGGCGGTCGCCGTGGGCACCGACCGCGCGACGAACGCAAGGATCGCCGCGTCGCGCAGCAACAACCGGTGCGGCGCGTCCAACTGGGCGCGCTTGAGCGCGGTGGCCAGGCCCGGCGCGCGGCCCGGCGCCTGCCACTCCGCGAGCACCACGGCGGTCAGGCTGGCCGCGAACGCGATGACCGAGGTCAGCGCCGCGCTGACGAACAGGGCCGGGTACGCCGCGACGAACAGCACGGCCCAGGCGAGCGCCACCCGTCGGTTGCCCTTGAGGCCCATCCGGAGTTTCTGCCTGATGGCCATGCCCACCTCAGCTCGTCACAGCGGAGGAACGACCGTAGCAATGGCGTCAGACGGGACACAACGCCAGCGTCGGTCACGCTTGCCTGGAAACCGGTCAGGCTTCCTGGTCGCGGCGTCGGCGGGCGACGACGACGCACAGCGTGCCGGTGGCCAGCAGCCCGGCGGCCGCCCAGGTCAGGCCGGAGGCGGGCGAGCCCGTCACGGGCAGCGGGCTGCCGGTGGGACGGACGGTCGGCATGCCCGGTCCGTGGGTCGTCCCCGCCGGCCCGGCGGTGGTCCGGCTGGGGCTGACGGTTGTTTCTGTGGGGCTCGCGGTTGTTTCCATGGGGCTGGCGGTGGTCCCTGTCGGGCTCGCGGTTGTTTCCGTGGGGCTCGCGGTGGTCCCGGTCGGGCTGGCGGTGGTCTCGCTGGGCGCGGCGGTGGTCGGTGTCGGCCCAAGGGTCGTCTGCGTGGGCGCCGCTGTCGTGCCGGTGGGGCTGGGCGTCGTGGTCGGCGCGACGCAGCTGACCGTGCCGAGGAACGGGAAGTTGTGGATCTCGCCGCTGCGCGGGGTGCGGGACGGGCTGCCGTGCACCAGGGACTTCACGATGATCGAACCCTCGTTGTTGCCGGGGCTGTCGTCGAAGAGGTGGGCGTTGGGCGCGTAGATGGTGCCTTCCACCGATGCGCTCACCCACAACGGTTGGGTGATCTGGGTGGCGGTGGGGAAGTTCCACAGGATGTAGTTCGCGGCGTAACCGGTGTCTATCGTCGGCATATCCCAGACGAAGTCGTCGTCGACGTCGGAGGTGTCCACGTTGATGATGAAAGGCGCGTCAGCCGTCTGCGGCGTGGCGAAGCGCAGGATGCTGATGTTGTTCAGCTCGGTGGAGGTCAGGTTCAGCACGTTGGTGACGCCGCGGGTCAACGCGACGGTGACCTGCGTGTCCGGCGGGATGGGGCGGGTCATCGGGGTGCCGGCGGAGTCGGTGAGGGTCACGTTCTGTGCGCACGTGGCCATGGCCGTCGCGTGTTGGCTCATGGTGGCGAAGGCGGTGGAGAAGTCGAGCAGGTCGGCGCGCCCGACGGTCGTGGGGTTCTGCCGCGTGGTCAGCTCGATCCGCGGGTACGCGTCGTAGTTGTCGGAGGGCAGGATGCGGGTGTTGACGTCGGCGCCGTTGTTGTCCGTCCACCGGGCGAAGGTGCCGGTCATGTCGCCGATGTGAACGTAGCTCGGAAGGTTGATGGCGAGGCGCGCGTCGGTCACGCTCGCCGCCCAGTCGACCGCGCCGCCGACCACCAGCGAGGTGGGCAGGGTCTCGCCGGGGACGGTGAAGTCGCCGACGTCGTGGAGGGCGAGCTGGTAGTAGCCGCCGATGATCAGGTCGCCGCCGACGGCGAGCGTGCCCTCACTTTCGTTGGTCACGAGTTTGGCGTTCTCGGCTACGTAGGTGAGGAAGCCGCTGGCGGGGTCGACCGGGTTGAACGGTCCGACGGGCGCGCCGGTCGCGCCCGTCGGCAGGGTCGCCAGGGCGACGGCGAACGCGAGCGACGAGGTCACCGCGGTGGTCGTCAGGATCGCTCGACGGGTCCGCCGGGTAACCGATCGCATGGTAAACCGCCTAGATAGTGGTTACGGCCGTACATAGCTATACCACTATTAGAAGTGCGAAACGGATCAAAAAGGACCATTACGGTCAACGCCCCCCGACCCGCACCGCCCGCAGGTCTTCCTCGATCATTTTCGCGGTCTCCCGCAGCGGGCCGAGGAACTGTGCCCGGACCAGCTCCGCGGGACCGCGGCTGGCGTGCGTCGAGATGTTCACGCCCGCGATCACCCGCCCGTCCGCGTCGTGGATGGGCGTGGCGAGCGAGATGAGGCCCTCTTCCAGTTCCTGGTCGACCAGGGCGTACCCGGCCCGGCGGATCGTCATCAGCTCGGCGCGCAGCCGCTTCGGGTCCGCGATCGTGTTCGGGGTGATGGCGGACAGCTTCGCCGTCGTCAGGTAGCCGTCCAGCCAGTCGTCGGACTGCCCGGCCAGCAGCACCCGGCCCATCGAGGTGGCGAACGCCGGGAACCGGGTGCCGACCGCGATCGCGATGCGCATGATGCGCCGGGTGGGCACGCGGGCCACGTACACGACCTCGTCGCCGTCGAGGACGCATACCGACGACGACTCGTGCACCCGCTCCACCAGGCGCTCCAGGTGTGGCATCGCGACTTCGGGCAGCGACAGGCTCGACAGGTACGCGTACCCCAGCTCCAGGATCTTCGGGCGCAGCGAGAACAGGCGACCGTCGAAGCGCACGTAACCCAGCTCCACGAGGGTGTGCAGGAACCGCCGCGCGGACGCCCGGTTGAGCCCGGTGGCGCGGGCGACCTCGGCCAGGGTCAGCTCCGGGTTGTCCGCGTCGAACGCGCGGATCACCGCCAGCCCACGGTCCAGGGACTGCACGAACTCGGTGGTCGGCTCGGTCACGTGTCGTGGGGCTCCTTCCCGATCGAGGCGAGCGTACGCGCCGCGATCGCGAAAGCCGCGTTCGCGGCGGGGACACCCGCGTAGATCGCCACCTGGAGCAACACCTCCCGGATCTCGTCCGGCGTGAGGCCCTGGCGCAGCGCGGCCCGCACGTGCATCGCGAGCTCGTCCTCGCACCGCAGGGCCGCCAGCATGGCGAGCGTGATGAGGCTGCGCTCGCGCCGGCTGAGCCCGTCGCGCGTCCACACCTCGCCCCACGCGTACCGGGTGATGAGGTCCTGGAAGTCGGCCGTGAAGGCATCGGCGCGCGCGGTCGCCCGGTCGACATGCGCGTCGCCGAGCACCGCCCGCCGCACCGCCATGCCGGCGGCGTGCCGGGAGGCGGCCGGGATGGCCGCCGCGTCGCCCACCGGATCACCCGCGAGGTGCCGCGCGATCAGGTCCGTCACCTCGTCGGGCCGCTGGAGCACGGCGACGTGGGCGGCGTCCGCGACGACGGCGTACCGGGCCCCCGGCACGGACGCGGCGATCTCCGCGCCCAGCACGGGCGGCGTCGCGAGATCCTCCGCGGCGGCGATCACCAGCGTCGGCGCGGCGATCCGGGGCAGTGCCGGCCGCAGGTCCATGGCCGCGATCGCCGCGCAGCACGCGGCGTACCCGTCCGGGGGCGTGCCGAGCAGCATCGCGCGCGGGCCGGGCCCGGGATCGACCCCGGGTGTGACCCACCGCGACAGCACGGCGTCGGCGATCGCGGCGAGGCCGCCCCCGCGCACGGCGGAGGCCCGGTCGAGCCAACCCTGGGCCGGCGGCAGGAACGCCGCCGTACACGCGAGCGCCAGCCGGTCCACCCGCTCCGGCGCGTGCGCGGCCAGCCACATCCCGACCATCCCGCCCAGCGACAGGCCCGCGTAGTGCGCCCGCGGAACCCCGAGGTGGTCCAGCAGCGCGAGCACGTCACGGCCGAGGTCGGCGATCTCATAATCCCCGGATGGTACGGGCGAGAGCCCGTGCCCCCGGTGGTCGAACCGCACGATCCGGTACCGCTGCGACAGCGCCCGGGCGGGCGCCGCCCACAGGGACACGTCGCTGCCGAGCGACCCGCCGAGCAGCAGCACGGGCGCGTCAGCCGGCCCGTCGACGACGTGATGGAGGATCACGACCGTGCCGCCGACAGGTTCGCGGCCATCCGGTCGGGACGCACGCGCAGGTTGTCGAGCATCGCGCGGGCGTGGTGGGCGGCGCCGGCCGTGACCCGCAGCAGGTCGGTGAGGGTCGGCCACTCGGCCTGCCAGCGGCCGGCGGCCCGCTGGAGTTCCTGCGGCATCCCCGCGAACAGGGTCGAGACCAGGGCCGGCGCGCGGTGGGCGGCGGCGGCCGTCAGCACGGCGCGCGCCGGGTTGCGCTTGTGCGGCATGGCCGACGACCGGCCGCCGTCCGCCGAGAACTCGCTCACCTCGCCGACCTCCGCCTGGGACAGCAGGATCACGTCGAGGGCCACCTTGCCCAGGGCCCCGGCGACCACGCCGAGCGCCGCGCCCAGCTCGGCGACCCGCGCCCGGTCGGTCTGCCACGGCTGCGCGTACGCGAGCCCGAGCCGCTCGGCCATGACCAGGCCGACCCGCCGGCCGTGGGGGCCGAACGCGGCCGTGGTGCCCACCGCCCCGCCCAGTTGCACGACCGGCCTCGGGCGGGACAGGCCCGCCCGGGCGTACTCGAGGGCGTCCAGCCAGCCGCCCGCCGTGTCGGCGAACGTCATCGGCTCGGCGGGCTGCAACAGCGTCCGCCCGAGCTGGCCGGCCGTGCCGTGCTGCCTGAGCAGGTCGCCCAGGCGGTCGACGCAGCCGCGCAGGTCGTCCTCGATGATCGGCCGGGTCCGCTGCGTCACCAGCATCATCGCGGTGTCGACGATGTCCTGGCTGGTCGCGCCGACGTGGACGTGCTCGGCGTACTCGGGCACGGCCGCCCGGATCGCCGCGACCAGCGGGATCACCGGGGTGGCCGAGGCGACCGCCGCGCGGCTCAGCTCGGTGGGGTCGACGAGGTCGGTCGCGCACGCGGCGCCGATCGCCTCGGCCGCCGCCCCGGGGATCAGGCCCCGCGCCGCGCAGGCGTGCGCCAGGGCGGCCTCGGCGTCCAGCATCGCGCGCACCCAGGCGGCGTCGCTCGTCGCCGCCACCGCGGCCGGGGAGCCGAAGGTCTCCTCAAACATCGAAGAACACCGTCTCGCCGTCGCCCTGTAGCCGGATGTCGAACCGGTAGCCGCCGTCCACCGGCCGCGCGACCAGGGTGTCACGGCGGCCGGGTTCCACAGTGGACAGGACCGGATCGGCGGCGTTGTCCTCGTCGGCGAAGTAGACGCGGGTGACCACCCGGTCGAGCAGCCCGCGCGCGAACACGGACACGTTGACGTGTGGCGCCTCGGTCGCGCCGCCGGGCGCGGGCAGCCGGCCGGGCTTGAGGGTGCGGATCGCGAACCCGCCGTCGGCGGAGGTCTCGCAGCGGCCGAACCCGCGGAACCCGCCGTACGCCGCGCCGCCGCGCGGGTCGTCCGGGTGGGCGAACCCGCCGTCCGGGTCGGCCTGCCAGGTCTCCACGAGCGCGTCGGTCACGGGCTCGCCGGCGCCGTCGAACACCTGCCCGCTGATGACGATCGCCCCCGGGGTCCCCTCGGCGACCACGTCCGGGCCGTCCACCCACCGCAGCCCGATGTGCAGGAACGGCCCCACGGTCTGCGACGGGGTGAATGCGCGGTCAGTCATCGTGCGGCTCCTCCAGGGGCGTGGCCGCCGGGCCGCGCAGGACGATGTCGAACTCGAAGGCCAGCGCGAACATCGGCGTGGTGCGTTCCAGGCTGAACCGGGACACCAGCCGCTCGCGGGCCGCCGGGTCGGGGATCGAGCCCAGCACCGGGTCGTACGGGATCAGTGGGTCGTCCGGAAAGTACATCTGGGTGACGAGGCGCTGGGTGAAGGCGCGCCCGAACAGCGAGAAGTGGATGTGCGCGGGGCGCCACGCGTTGTCGTGGTTGCGCCACGGGTACGCCCCGGGCCTGACCGTGGTGAACTCGTAGCGGCCCTGCTCGTCCGTGAGCACCCGGCCCACGCCGGTGAAGTGCGGGTCGAGCGGGGCGTTCCAGTTGTCGACCGCGTGGCGGTACCGGCCGGCGGCGTTGGCCTGCCACACCTCCACGAGGCTGTCCGGCACGGGCCGGCCGTCCGAGTCGAGGACCCGCCCGAACACGCGGATGCGCTGCCCCTGGGCCTCGCCGCCCCGCGACATCGTCAGGTCGTTGTCGCCGGGCTGGACCCGGTCGGACCCGAGCAGCGGCCCGGTCACCTCCGTGAGGTGGTGCGGCAGCAGGACCAGGTCCTGCTTGGGCGCGCG
Source organism: Luedemannella helvata (assembly GCF_039528415.1). Lineage (NCBI taxonomy): Bacteria > Bacillati > Actinomycetota > Actinomycetes > Micromonosporales > Micromonosporaceae > Luedemannella > Luedemannella helvata. Next base: position 146,558 of record NZ_BAAALS010000013.1, on the reverse strand, counting down.
CAGCCGCGTCGAGCCGTACTCCGGGCTGTCGAGCGGGGGGTGCAGGCCGACGGGGCGCCGGTACGACGGCAGGATGATCATGCGACTCCCTCCAGCACGACGGCCAGGCCCTGGCCGACGCCGATGCAGATGGCGGCCAGGCCGTACCCGCCGCCGCGCCGGTGCAGCCGCCACGCCAGCGAGCCGAGCAGGCGCGCGCCCGAGCAGCCCAGCGGGTGGCCCAGGGCGATGGCGCCGCCGTTCGGGTTGACCAGGTCGGGGTCCAGGTCGGGCCATTCGGCCAGGCAGGCGAGCGACTGCGCGGCGAACGCCTCGTTCAGCTCCACGGACGCCAGGTCCGACCAGCCGATGCCGGCCCGGGCCAGCGCCGTGCGCGCCGCCGGCACGGGACCGATGCCGAACAGGTGCGGGTCGACCCCGGCCGCCGCGCGGGACACGATGCGGGCCAGCGGCCGGGCGCCGATCCGTTCGGCGGCCTGCTCCGTACCCAGCAGCAGGGCCGCCGCGCCGTCGTTGAGCGGCGACGAGTTGCCCGCGGTCACCGTCCCGTCGGGACGGAACACGGGCTTGAGCCGGGCCAGCTTCTCCAGCGAGGTGTCGGCCCGGATCGACTCGTCCGTGTCCAGTTCGGGCAGGGGCACGAGCTCATGCGCGTACTCCCTGGTGGTGTGGGCAGCAGCCGCGCGGACGTGGCTGCGTAGCGCGAAGGCGTCCTGGTCCGCGCGGGTGATCTTGTATTTGTCCGCGAGGATCTCCGCGCCCTCGCCGAGCGCGACCGTCCACTGTGCCGGCATGCGCGGGTTGACCATGCGCCAGCCCAGCGTGGTGGAGTGCAGCGTCTCGTGCGCGCGTGGAAAGCCCTGCTCGGGCTTGGTCAGCACCCACGGCGCGCGGCTCATCGACTCGACGCCGCCCGCGATGACCAGCGACGCGTCGCCGACCGCGATGGCCCGCGACGCGCCGATGACGGCCTCCAGGCCGGAACCGCACAGCCGGTTCACGGTCGCCCCGGGCACGCTCGTCGGCAGGCCGGCGAGGAGCACGGCCATGCGCGCCACGTCGCGGTTGTCCTCGCCCGCCCCGTTCGCGTCGCCGAGCACCACGTCGTCGATCGTCGAAGGATCCAGTTCAGGGGTACGGGCGACGAGCGCGCGCAGCGCGGCGGCGGCCAGGTCGTCGGGCCGGACCGTGGCCAGCGCCCCGCCGTAGCGCCCGATCGGCGTGCGCACCGCGTCCAGGATGAACACCTCGGTCATGGTGACCTCAACTGGCGCAGCACGGTCAGCTCCTCCGGGGTGGGTGGCGGGGTCGTCGTCACGTCCGGGGCCACGGCCAGGTCCCAGCCGGTCGCCGCCCGTACGGTCTCGACGGCCACGCCGGGGTGCGTGTGGGTGAGCGTCAGCTCGCAGGTGTCCGGGTCGGCTGTCAGGATGCCGAGGTCCGTGATGACCGTACGGGGGCCGGCGCCGCTGAGGTTCAGGCGTTCCCGGTCGCCCGGCCCGGTGCCGAACCCGACGCTCGTCACGAAGTCGACCCGTTGCACGAAGGCGCGGCGGTTCTGCCGGACGACGACGACCACCTCCCGGCACGACGCGGCGATCTCCGGCGCCCCGCCCGCGCCGGGCAGGCGGACCTTCGGGTGGCGGTAGTCGCCGCCGATGACGGTCGTGTTGATGTTGGCGTACCGGTCGATCTGGGCGGCGCCGAGGAAGCCGACATCGACGCGGCCCGGCTGCAGCCAGTAGTTGAAGACCTCGGGCACGCTGACGACGGAGTCGGCCGTGTCGGCGAGGATCCCGTCGCCGATGGACAGCGGCAGGGAGTCCGGCTTGGCGCCCAGGGTGCCGGACTCGTAGATGAGCACCAGGCGCGGCGCGTGGGTGCGCCGGGCCAGGTTGGCCGCCGTGCTGGGCAGGCCGATGCCGACGAAGCACACCGTCCGGTCGCGCAGGGCGCGCGAGGCCGCGACGCACATCATCTCGTCGGAGCTATAGGACATGGGTCTCCATCCACGCGGTGAACCGGTCGCGGTCGCGGCTGATGTCGTCCCAGGCGACGTAGAAGTCGTTGTCGCGGGTGGAGTAGCCGTGCGCGTACGACGGGTGCGCGCCGTTGGGCGCGACCGCCACGCGGGTGAGCGCCCAGGTCGGCAGGACCACCGCGCCGGGCACCGGGGTCAGCTCGTCGACGACCTCCTCGACCGTGACGAGGCTGCGCTTCGCGGCGAGCACGGCCTCCTTCTGCACGCCGGTGATGCCCCACAGCTGAACGTTGCCCTGCCGGTCGGCGCGCTGCGCGTGGATGACGCTGACGTCGGGGCGCAGGGCCGGCACGGCGGTGAGGACCTCGCCCGTGAACGGGCACTCGATCGGCCTGATGTTCGCGGTCTGGCCCGGCAGGTCCGTGCCGACGTACCCGCGCAGCACCGCGAACGGCAGCCCGCTCGCGCCCGCGACGTAGCGGTTGGCCATGCCGGCGTGGCTGTGCTCCTCCAGTTCGAGTGGGCGCGGCCAGCCGTTCTCGACCGCGTCGCGCAGCCGGTGCAGCGACCCGACGCCCGGATTGCCGCCCCACGAGAAGACCAGGCGGCGGGCGCAGCCCATGCCGATCAGCTGGTCGTAGATGACGTCCGGGGTCATCCGGATGAGGGTGAGGTCCCTGCGCCGCTGGCGGATGATCTCCTGCCCGGCGGCGAACGGGATGAGGTGCGTGAAGCCCTCCAGCGCCACCGCGTCGCCGTCGCGGACCAGCTCGCCGACGGCGTCCGCCAGCGACACGATCTCCGCCATCCCGCCCTCTTCCTCGTCGTTCGTTTTGCGAACGAGCGTGCTCCCAGCGAACGCTACGTGCCTCGCGGAGGCCGGTCAACACGTTGACGACGAAGTGGGCCCACGTTAAGTTCGCCCACAGAACCGACGTTCGTATGACGTACCGTGTGGGGTGGGTGTGGAACGCACGCAGGTCGGCATCATCGGGGCGGGGCCGGCAGGGCTGCTGCTGTCGCACCTGCTGGCCCTCGCCGGCATCGAGTCGGTCGTCGTCGAGCTGCGCAGTCGCCAACACTGCGAGCAACGTCAGCGGGCCGGCCTGCTGGAGGCCGGCACCGTGGCGACCCTGCGCGACGCCGGGCTCGCGAAGCGCCTCGACGTCGAGGGCATCGAGCACGGCGGGATCTACCTGCAGTACGCGGGGGAGCGCCACCACCTCGACTTCCGCGACCTGGTCGACCGGACCGTCACGATCTACGCCCAGACGGAGATCGTGAAGGACCTCATCGCGGCCCGGCTGGCGGCCGGCCAGCGCATCGACTTCTCGATCACGGACACCTCCGTGTCCGATGTGGACTCATCCCGGCCGGTGCTCCGCTACGTCGACGAGGCCGGCGCCGCCCGTGCCGTCGAGTGCGACGTGATCGCGGGCTGCGACGGGTTCCACGGGATCAGCCGCGCGGCGGTACCGGACGTCGTGGCGTACGAGCGGGCCTATCCCTTCTCGTGGCTGGGCATCATCGCGGACGTCGCGCCGTCCACCGACGAGCTGATCTACGCCCACCACCCGGACGGGTTCGCGCTGCACAGCGTCCGCACGCCGCACGTCAGCCGCCTCTACCTCCAGGTGCCGGCCGGCGAGGCGATCGGGTCCTGGTCCGACGAGCGGATCTGGGAGAATCTCCAGAAGCGCTTCGCCCTGCCCGGCTGGACCCTGCGGGAGGGCCCGATCCGCGAGAAGGCCATCACCCCGATGCGCTCGTTCGTCAGTACCCCGATGCGGTACGGGCGCCTGTTCCTGGCCGGCGACGCCGCCCACATCGTCCCGCCCACGGGCGCGAAGGGGTTGAACCTCGCGGTGTCCGACGTCGCCTTGCTGGCCCCCGCGCTCGTCGCGTGGCTGCGCGACGGCGACCCCTCGCTGGCCGACACCTACCCGGAGCGCGCGCTGCGCCGCGTCTGGCGGGCCACCCACTTCTCCTGGTGGATGACCCAGATGCTGCACGCCGTGCCCGGCGACGCCTTCAACACGCAGCTGCAACTGTCCCAACTGCGCTACGTCACCGCCTCCCGCCCCGCGGCTGTCACCCTGGCGGAAAACTACACGGGCTCCGCCCCCGCCTGACCCGAGGTTATGGATTCAATAGCCGGTATAGCGACCCATTGAATCCATAACTCGATGGAAGTACTGGCGCGGGTGACGAGGGTGGCCCGCCGGCTCGGCTTCGACGAACTCGGCGCCCAGCTCAGCGTCCGCCTCACGGCACCCTGCTGATCAGGATCTGGTGGCTGCCCGACCGCTAAACTGGGCGTGGCGAGGTATGCGACCCGTAACGGGAGGTGAAGGACTTCGTGACCACGCAGATGTTGCCCCTCCCGAGCGACGGGGCGCTGCGCCGGACCGACTTCGACAACCTTCCCGAGGCGCCGGACGGGTGGGCATGGGAACTGCACGACGGAGTCCTGGAGCTGAAGCCCATGCCCGTGTCGTACTGGCACGCCGAGATCATCCTGATGCTCCTGCTGCACTGGCGCGCGCGTGGCCGCAAGGTCGCCGCCGAGCAGCGGGTGGCGGACAGCGGATATGTCGGCGGCGGAACGACCCGCAACAACCGGGTCGCGGACGGTGTCGTCTTCATCGACGGTCACGTGCCGGCGGCGGACGACGCGACACACTCTCCGGACGTCATCGACGTGATCATTGAGGCGGTCTCCTCGACGAGCGAGGACCGCGACAGCGTCGACAAACTGGCGCTCTACGCCGAACTCGGCATCCGCCACTACTGGATCGTGCGGCAGTCGCCGGGCGAGGCGATCGACGGCGTCGTTTCGATGTACGACCTGGTGGGCGGTCGTTACGAGCTGGTGGGCACGACGCTGGCGTCGGCGCTCTGAGGTCCGTGGGCGCAGAGCCAGAGTGCGGACGGGCGGACCGTGACCGTCAGGTGGGTGGCGGGTTCGATCGTCTCGCCGTCGAGTTCGCGGGGCTCCGGCTCGGTGCTGCGGATCTCCACCGACTTCGCGCGGAACGTTCTCAGGTGACGGCGCGCCGGCCGGCGGCGGCGGAGCACCGCGTACGCCAGCGCCGCCCACTGGCCGAGCGTGCGCGGCGACACGATCGCCACGTCGAGCGTCCCGTCGTCGGGGCGGGCGTCCGTGAACAGTTCGATGCCGCCCTGCAATCGGCCCACGTTCGCGATCAGGACGCTGCGGGCGCGGTGCCGCCGCGCCGGGCCGCCGTCGAGTGAGACCGTCAGGGTCATCGGGCGGTCGCGCAGCCGCCGCAGCCCGCCGGCCACGTAGGCGGGCCAGCCGAACCAGCGCTTCCACCTCTCCGGGGTGGCCTCCATCATGGCGGCGTCGAAGCCCATGCCCGCCATCACCGTGAACGGCAGGCCGTCCAGTTCGCCCACGTCGATGCACCGGCGCGCGCCGGACGTCGCCAGCGCGACCACCCCGGCGACGTCCGAGGGCAGGTCCAGGTTCGTGACGAGCAGGTTGCCCGTACCGGTGGGCAGGATCGCCAGCGGCACGTCCGTGCCGGCGAGGGCCTCCGCGCAGGCGCGGATCGTACCGTCGCCGCCGCAGGCGATGACCACGTCGGCGCCCTGCTCGACGGCCGCGCGCGCCTGCCCGCACCCCGGGTCCTCGACGGTCGTCTCGAACCACAGCGGCTCGGGGCAGCCGGCGTCCGCCAACGCCCCGGCGATCGCCTCCCGCTGCCCGTCCAGGTCGATGATTTTGGAGGGGTTGAGGATCACGGCGCCGCGCATGGGACCACCTTCCGGTACCGGTACTGGAAGAAGCAGTACACCCCGAACGCGGCGAGGCCCGCCGCGACGGCGAACAGCAGAATCTGGCCGACCGGGCGGTCCGACAGGTACCGCAGCACGCCGTCGAGGCCGGCGGACCTGCGCGCGTCGGACGACGCGGCCGCCCCGATCAGGAAGACGCCCACGATCCCGTACGCGATGCCCTTCGCGACGTACCCGAACAGGCCCAGCCCCACGACGGCCCGCCGCACGAGCGTACCCATGGTCGACAGGCGCAGGCGCCGGGCGAAGCCGCGAGTCACCCCGTAGATCGCCATGCCGACCCCGCAGCCGGCCACGAACAGGCCGAGAAACCAGACCAGCGCGACGCCGGCCGGATGGCCGAGCAGGCCCGCGGTCGTGTCACGTTGCGAGGCGACGGCCGACAGGGGGTGACCGTCGACGACGCTGAACGCCGTCCACGCGAGCGCGAAGTAGATCACCGCCCGGAACCCGGACACGACGCGCTCGCCCACCCGGCGCAGGCCGGTGTCGTCCAGGTGCCCGAGCACGCTCTCCAGGGCCTACCACACCGCCATCGCGCCCAGCCCGATCACGATGGCCCAGACCACGAGGAAGCCGAACGGCTGCCCCGCCAGCAGGCGGAAGGCGCCCGTCTGATCGCCGTCCACCGCCGGCTCGTGCAGGGCGATCCGCACCGCCACCCACGCCACCGTGAGGTGCAGCACGCCGTAGCCGACGAGTCCGGCGCGGATCAGGTGCTCCAGGACCGCGCTGCGGGCGACCCGTCGCACGACCCGGACGGCCTCGGCCACGACCGCGTGGTGGCTCACCTCGTACGCGGTTCGGCGCGCGACCCTCAGCACGGACACGCCCGACACGGTGCCCGGTGGCGGGTGCCCCGCAAACGTGGTGTCGCGCGGCGGGCCGTCGGGTACATCCCCCCGCATGACGCAGCCGACCTCCACGGACGCCGCCCGCCTGCGCCACATCGTGGCCGTATCTGTCGCGGGCCTGTTGTTCGGCCTGCTCGCGTTGCTGGTCCGGGTCGGGTGGACGCCCCTGGAGAACGTGGACACGAGCGTGGCCCACTGGTTCAACGACCTCGTCGCCCCGAACCCGGACGTGGTCCGCGCGCTGAACGCGGTGACCCGGCTGGGCAGTTGGGGGCTGATGCTGTGGCTTGTCGCGTTGGCGGTCATCGTGCTCGCGTCGCGGCGGCAGGCGCGGCTCGCCGCGTTCCTCGTGGTGAGCGCGATGGGCGCGGCCATCCTCGACCCGGGCCTCAAGGCGCTCATCGGCCGGCTGCGCCCGGAGGTGCCGAGCCCCGTCGCCTTCGGTGAGGGCAGCAGCTTCCCCAGTGGACACACGCTCAACTCGTTCATCTGCTACGGCGCGCTCGTGCTGGTGTTCCTGCCCGCCCTGTCGCCGCGCGGGCGCCGGGTCCTCATCGGCGCGGTGGCCACGCTGCTGGGCCTCATCGGGCTGACCCGGGTGATGCTCGGCGTGCACTACGTGTCCGACGTCGTCGGCGCCTGGTGCGTGGGCGTGGCGTGGCTCGGCCTGACGGTGTTCGCCTTCGAGCTGTACCGCAGCCGCCACGGTCAGCCGGTTTCCGAGCCGCTGGCGGAGGGTCTCGAGCCGGAGGCGGCCGCCGACGTCAGCCCGACGGGTGACGCGCCGCCCGGCCGGGGCGACGGCATCCTGCGCCTGGCCGCGCTGGTGCTCGTCGGGCTGGTCCTGACCTTCGGCCTCGTGGTCGGGTGGGGAGAACTGATCAAGCTCGGAGGGGACAACCTGCTCGGCGACCGCACCATCCCGCAGTGGTTCGCCGACCACCGCACCCCCGGCTGGGATGACGTCAGCTTCTTCTGGAGCCAGGCCGGCAACACGCACGCCATCATGGCCGTGGGCCTCATCTCGGGCGCCCTGGCGCTGGGCCTCATCCGCCGCTGGCGTCCCGTGCTGTTCCTCGTGACGGTCATGTTCGGGGAGCTGGCGCTGTTCCTCGGCGCGTCCGCGATCCTTGGCCGGGACCGGCCGGCGGTCACCCAACTGGACGGCAAGCTGCCCACGTCGGCGTACCCGTCCGGGCACATCGCCGCGACGCTGTGCCTCTACGCCGCGCTGGCGCTACTGATCATCCCGCGGTTCCGGGCTTGGTGGCGCTGGCTGGCGCTCGTACCCGCGGTGCTCATGCCGGTACTCGTGATGCTGTCGCGGTTCTACCGCGGCATGCACCATCCCACGGACGCCGTCGGCAGCCTGCTACTGGCCGCCGCCTGGGTGGGCGTGTGCTACCTGGTGATCCGGCCCAACCACGACGTCGAGCGCGGGACCGGGGTCGGGGGGCACCTCACGGAACGGGGCGAGCCGGGTGGCGCCGACGATGAACGCGATGATCAGCAGCCGCGAACCCACGCCGAGCACGCCACCGTCCAGGCCAAGCCACGCGTCGAATCCCATGCCCTAGAGCGTTCCAGCGACGGTGTCCTGGCGACACCAGGCCATCTCGACAATCGGGGGTAGGGCTAGCCCTACCGTGATGGGTGGAAACCCTGGCCCGCTCTCGGGGTTTCCTCGGATGTGCGCCAGCGCCCGCTCCACCAGCATCAATGCCATGACGAAGCGGTGGCGGCAGCTCGCCCTGTGGCTGCACATCTTAAGTTCGGCGGGCTGGATGGCGCAGGCCATGACCTTGTGCGTGCTGTTCAGCGTGGGGGTCGCGACCGATACGCCGTTCGTACGCGACGCGTCGACCTCGATGGCCCTGGCCATCGACGGGCGGCTGGTCGGTCCGCTGGCCAACGCGTCCGCCCTCACGGGCATCGTCCTGGCGGTGGCGACCCCGTGGGGCCTGGTGCGGCACTGGTGGGTCCTCGCCAAGTTCGCCATCACGCTCGTCCAGCTCTACCTCGGCATCTTCCTGCTGTCGGGCGCCCTCGAAGACGCCGTGGAGACCGGCCCTTCCGTGGCCAACATCGTCGGGGCGGTACTGATGGCGAGCGCGATCGCGTTCCAGGGCTGGCTGTCGGTGGCCAAGCCGTGGGGCCGCGTGCGTCCCGACCGGCGTACGGTCGGCGTCACCGCGCCCGCGTGGGTCTTCGTCGCCACGGTGCTGGTCGGGCTGGTTGACCTGGCGGTCGCCCTGGTGATCGGCAGCCCGATGCCGCTGCTGTCCATGATCCTGCTGGTGACGATCCTGGTCACCCGCCGCCGCTGGGGAACCGTCCGGCGGGTGGCGGCCACGGCGTCATGACGCGATGAGCGTGGCGATGCCGTCGAGGATGCGGTCCAGGCCGAGCTGTCCGGGCTGCTGTTCGCCCGGCGTACCCGCTAGGCCAGCGGGCCCACCTCGGCCTCGAGCCGGTCGCGCAGGACGCGGCCGGCGATGAGGTCGCGGGCGGACTCCAGGACGGGGGCGAGGAAGACGTCCGGCCCGGGGGACCCGGCGAACTGCGCGACGGCCGACACCGCCTGCCGGCCGGCCGGCGACGGGGCCAGCGGGGCGCGCAGCTGCAGGCCCCGCACGGCGGCGAGCAGCTCCACCGCGAGCAGGCTCGTCAGGTTGTCCAGCACCACGCGCAGCTTGCGGGCGGCGGCCCAGCCCATCGAGACGTGATCCTCCTGCATGCCGGACGTGGGCACCGAGTCGACGGACGCCGGCGAGGCAAGCCGACGGTTCTCGGCGACGATCCCCGCCGCCGTGTACTGGGCGATCATCAGGCCGGAGTTCACCCCCGGGTCCGGGGTCAGGAACGCCGGCAGGTCCCGCGAGCGGGTCACGTCCAGCAGCCGGTCCGTGCGCCGCTCCGAGATCGCGCCCACCTCGGCCGCCGCGATCGCCAGGAAGTCGGCCGCGAACCCCAGCGGCGCGCCGTGGAAGTTGCCGGTCGACAGCACGCGCCCATCCGGCAGTACCACCGGGTTGTCCACCACGGACGCCAGCTCCCGCGACGCGACCAGCCGCGCGTGGTCCAGGGTGTCGCGGGCCGCGCCGGCCACCTGCGGCGCGCACCGGATCGAGTACGCGTCCTGCACCGCGTGCGCCAGATCCTCGCGGTGGGAGTCCATGATGGCCGACCGTTGCAGCAGCCGGTGGATGTTCGCCGCCGACACCGCCTGACCGGGGTGCGGCCGGATCGCGTGCAACTCCGGCTGGAACGGCCGGTCCGAGCCGAGCATCGCCTCCGTCGACAGGGCCGCCGTCACGTCCGCCATGGCCAGCAGGTGGTCCAGGTCCGCGATGGCGAGCAGCAGCATCGCCAACATCCCGTCCGTACCGTTGATGAGCGCCAGGCCCTCCTTGGCGGCCAGGGTGAGCGGCGCCAGCCCGGCGGCGGCGAGCGCCTCCCCGCCCGGGACCCGCGACCCGGCCACCCCGACCGGGCCGACCGGTACGGCGTCCTTGCCGAGCACCCAGCCCTCGCCGAGCAGGACGAGCGCGCAGTGCGCCAGCGGCGCCAGGTCGCCCGAGGCGCCCAGCGACCCGTGTTCGGGCACCCACGGGGTGATGTCGTGGTTGAGCAGGTCCACCAGGGCCTGCGCCACCTTCGGGCGCACCCCGGAGCGGCCCAGCGCCAGGGACCGCACCCGCAGCAGGATCATCGCCCGGACCACCTCGCGCGGCATGGGTACCCCGACCCCGGCCGCGTGCGACCGGATCAGCGCGTGCTGCAGCTCCTCGCGCCGCGCGGGGCTGATCGGCGTACCGGCCAGCGCCCCGAACCCGGTCGACACGCCGTACACGGGCCGGCCGTCGCGTTCGATCGCGTCGATGAGCGACCGGGACGCGGCCATCGCGGCGACCGCGTCGGACGACAGCGCCACGGGTGCGTCCTGACGGGCGACGGCGAGCACATCGGCGGCCGTGACGCCGGTGGACGAGACATGAACGGGGGCGGACAGGGCAGCGGTCATGAGAGCACTCCATCGTGCACAACGGACTCGATCAGCGGTACGCCCGGCCGGTAGGCCAGGTGCAGGTAGGAGGGCGCGTCCAGCAGCGCGACGTCGGCGCGGGCCCCCACGCCCAAGTGGCCCACGTCGTCGCGGCGCAGCGCCCGCGCCCCGCCCGCCGTGGCCGCCCACAGCGCCTCGGCGGGCGTCATCCGCATCTCCCGCACGGCCAGCGCCACACAGAACGGCATCGACGACGTGAACGACGAGCCGGGGTTGCAGTCGCTGGCCAGCGCCACCGTGGCACCCGCGTCCAGCAGCCGCCGCGCGGGGGGATACGGCGACCGCGTGCTGAACTCCGCCCCGGGCAGCAGCGTGGCCACCGTGGACGAACCGGCGAGCGCGTCGATGTCGGCGCCGGACAGGTGCGTGCAATGGTCCGCGCTCGCCGCGCCCACCTCCACCGCCAGCCGCACCCCGCCACCGGCGGTCAGCTGGTTGGCGTGCACCCGCGGCAGCAGCCCGGCCCGTACGCCGGCCGTCAACACCGCGCGGGACTGCTCCACGTCGAACGCGCCACGTTCACAGAACACGTCAACCCACTTCGCGTACGCCGCGACGGCCGCCATCATGGGCCCGCCGACGAGCGCCACATAGTCGTCCGGTCGGTCCGCGTACTCGGCCGGGACGACGTGGGCGCCCAGGAACGTCGTCTCCGCCGTCGCCTCGGCGGCCAGCCGCAGACAGCGCTGCTCGTCGGCGACGTTCAGCCCGTACCCGCTCTTGATCTCGATCGTGGTGGTGCCCTGCCGCAGCGCCTCGCGGCGCAGGCGCCCCACGGACGCGCGCAGCACGTCGTCGCTCGCCGCCCGGGTCGCGGCGACCGTCGTGCGGATGCCCCCGCCGGTGTACGGTTCGCCGGCCATGCGGGCGGCGAACTCGGCCGCCCGGTCGCCGGCGAAGACCAGATGCGTGTGGCTGTCCACGAACCCCGGGATCGCGGCCCGGCCGGCGGCGTCGATCCGTTGATCCGCGGCTGGCGCTTCCGCCGCCCGGCCCACCCAGGCCACCCTGCCGTCGACCGCCACGAGGGCCGCGTCGGTGAGTACGCCGAGCGGGCTGTGGTCGCCGAGCCGTGGGTCGTTCGTGACCAGCTCGCCGATGTTGGTGACCAGCAGGCTGGTGCCCGGTCCGGACGCCGCCGCGTCGTGTGCCCTCACGACGTCACCGTGGCGATCGCGGCGGCGAGCGCGCGGGGCACGTCGTCGACGAGCTGGTGGCGGCCGTCGCGGACGACGACCCGGCCGTCGACGACGACGTGGGTGACGTCGGCGGCCGTGGCCGCGTAGAGGGCGGCGGCGTGCGGGGCGTTGCGGTCGTAGCCGGCCGTACGGACCGTGTCGAGCCGCACGGTCACCAGGTCGGCGCGGGCGCCGGGCGAGATCGTCCCGGCGTCGGGCCAGCCGAGCGCGTGGTGGCCGGCGGCCGTCGCGGCGGCGAGCAGTTCGTCGGCGCTGAAGTGGCCGCGCCGCTCGTCGCGCAGCCGTGCGTTGAGTTCCACGGCCCGCGCCTCCTCGAGCAGGTCGATGACGGCGTGGGAGTCCGAGCCGACGCTCAGCGGGCAGCCGGCGTCGACGAGGGCGCGGGCCGGTCCGATGCCGTCGGCCAGGTCGCGTTCGGTGGTGGGGCAGAAGCACACGCCGGCCCCGGCGTCGCCGAGCAGGGTGCGGTCGAGGTCGGTCAGGTGGGTGGCGTGGACGGCCGTCAGCCACGGGCCGACCAGCCCGGCCCGGTCGAGCAGCTCCGTGGGCGTGCACCCGTGGGCAGCCAGGCACGCCTCGTTCTCGGCCCGCTGCTCGGAAAGGTGTACGTGCACGGTGGCCTGGTTCGTTCGCGCCAGCGCGGCCAGCTGCGGGCGGGGGACGGCCCGCACGGAGTGGGCGGCGGCGCCGACCCGGGCGTGCGGTCCGGGCCTCAGCTCGGCGACCCGCGCGGCCCAGCGGTCCACATCGCCGTCGGAGAACCGGCGTTGCACCCCCTCAGGTTTGGCTCCGTCCACCGTGGACGCCAGGTAGACCGTGTCGAGCAGGGTCAGCCGGACGCCGGCCTGCGCGGCGGCCTCGATGAGCGCGTGGCCCATCGCGTTCGGGTCGGCGTACGGGCGGCCCTGCGGGTCGTGATGCACGTAGTGGAACTCGCCCACGCAGGTGATGCCGGCCAGCGCCATCTCGGCGTACGTGGCCCGGGCCAGGGACAGGTAACTGTCCGGGTCGAGGGCGGCCGCGACGGCGTACATCCGCTCGCGCCAGGTCCAGAACGTGCCCCGCCCGGCGTGGGTACGCCCGCGCAGCGCGCGGTGGAACGCGTGGGAGTGGGCGTTGGCGAGGCCGGGCAGGGTGAGCCCGGCGAGCGCGGTGGCCTCCCCGTGTCTCGTCGCGGGGGAGACCGCCGCGATGCGGCCGTCGGTCACCTCGATGAGGACGTCGTGCGCCAGCCCCACCGGGCCTCCCAGCCAGGCGTGCTCGGCGAGGTAGCGGGTCACCGGCACGCCAGCTCCTCCAGCGCGGTGGCGAGCGCCTCGACCCCGGCGGCGCAGTCCTCGTCGGTGGCGTGCTCGGCGGGGGCGTGCGATACCCCGCTCGGGTTGCGGACGAACAGCATCGCGGTCGGCATGACCGCGGACAACACCCCGGCGTCGTGGCCCGCGCCGGTCGGCAGCACCGGAATGCCGTTGAGCGCGCCACGTAGCCGGTCGCGTAGTGCGGCGTCGAAGTCGACGACGGGCGTGACCGACTCGGCCGTCACGGTGACGGTCGTGCCGTCGCGGGCAGCCCGCTCGGTCGCCTTGGCCGTCACGGACATGATCAGTCCATCCAGTGTGGACTGTGTGGCGGCGCGGGCGTCGAGCCACGCGGTGACCCGGCCCGGCACCGCGTTCGTGGCGTTGGGGCGCACGGCAACGCGGCCCATGGTGGCGTGCGCGCCGGACAGCCGCGCCTCCTTGTTCGCGGCGAGCACCGTGAACGCGAACGTGAGCATGGGGTCGTGCCGGTCTGCCATCCGGGTGGTGCCGGCGTGGTTGGCGTCGCCGACGAACTCGAAACGCCAGCGCCCGTGCGGCCAGATGGCGCTCGCGAGGCCGACGGGTGCGTTGAGGTCGGCGAGCGCCCGCCCCTGCTCGATGTGCAGCTCCACGAAGCACCCGAACCTGCTCAGCAGCTCCGGGTCGGGGCCGACGGTCGCGGGGTCGCCGCCGGCCGCCATGATGGCCTGCGTGAGCGTCACCCCGTCCCGGTCGGTGAGCGCCAGCGCGGTGTCGGCCGCCGTAACCCCGGTGAGCAGCCGCGACCCGAGGCATGCGAGCCCGAACCGGGATCCCTCCTCCTCGGCGAAGGCCCCGATGACGATGGGCCGGCGCGGCGTGGCCCCGCGCTCGCGCAGCAGGTCGACCGCGAGCAACGCGGACACGATCCCGAGTGGCCCGTCATAGCCGCCGCCGTCCGGCACGGAGTCGAAGTGGCTCCCGGTCAGCACGGCGTCGCCGGTGCGCGGCTCGCCCCACCAGGCGAACACGTTGCCGTTGCCGTCCTCGCGGACGGTCAGCTCCCGGTCGGCGGCCTCCTCGGCGAACCATTCCCGGCAGGCCAGCTCGTGGGCGTCCCACCCGTGCCGCCGGTAACCTCCGGTCGCCTCGTCCCGCCCGATCTTCTCCAGCGACCGCCACAGCGCCCGAAACCGCTCCACCACCTCAACCGACATGGCCACCACCACTACAGCGCGTAGTTCTCTCTCGCCCACCCCCCACACCCACCCACCGCCCTTTGCTCTGCTTACCAATACGCATCGGCTGCGGAGAGTAGTTGAAGCGGAAGACAACACATCGCGACGATATCGATGCGTTACGTGATATCTGCTGGACAACCACAGTGCTTACCGAAAGTAAGCAGAGCAAAGCGTGCGGGGAGGTGGGGGTCCTCGGTCGGCGGCGGAGGGGGCGCATGGGCAGAGCGCATACGGAACGTGACATCGGTTCCCCCGCCTCGAAGTTACGGATCGTGACCGTCATGGCTGGCGTGACGCGGCGGAGGCATCGGACTCGCGCATGGGGACGCGGACGCCGCGAGCCTGGGCGATCTGGTCGGCCTCCTCGTAGCCGGCGTCGACGTGGCGGATCACCCCCATGCCGGGGTCGTTCGTGAGGACGCGGGCGATCTTCTGGGCTGCCAGCGGCGTGCCGTCGGCCACCGTGACCTGTCCCGCGTGGATCGAGCGGCCGATGCCCACGCCGCCGCCGTGGTGGATCGACACCCACGAGGCGCCGCTGGCCGTGTTGACGAGGGCGTTCAGCAGCGGCCAGTCGGCGATGGCGTCGGAGCCGTCGCGCATGGCCTCCGTCTCCCGGTACGGGGAGGCGACACTGCCGCAGTCCAGGTGGTCACGCCCGATCACGATGGGGGCCGACAGCTCGCCGGAGGCCACCATCTCGTTGAAGCGCAGTCCCGCCCGGTCCCGCTCGCCGTAGCCCAGCCAGCAGATTCTCGCCGGCAACCCCTGGAACGCCACCCGCTCGCCGGCCATCCGGATCCACCGGGCGAGCGACTCGTTCTCCGGGAACAGTTCCAGCACGGCGCGGTCGGTCGCGGCGATGTCGGCCGGGTCGCCCGACAGGGCTGCCCAGCGAAAGGGGCCCTTGCCCTCGCAGAACAGCGGCCGGATGTACGCCGGGACGAAGCCCGGGAACGCGAACGCGCGCTCGAAGCCACCCAGTTCCGCCTCACCCCGGATCGAGTTGCCGTAGTCGAACACCTCCGCCCCGGCGTCGAGGAAGCCGACCATCGCCGCCACATGGCGGGCCATCGACTCGCGGGCACGGTCCGTGAACTCGGCCGGCTTGGCCGCCGCGTAGTCGGCGACATCCGCCGGGGCGACGCCGGTCGGGACGTAGCTGAGCGGGTCGTGGGCGCTGGTCTGGTCGGTGACGATGTCGACCGGCACGCCCCGGCGCAGCAGCTCGGGCAGGACCTCGGCCGCGTTGCCGACCACGCCCACCGACAGCGCGCGCCGCTCCCGCTTCGCGGCAAGGGCCAGGTCGACCGCCTCGTCGAGGGAGCCGGCGACGAGGTCCAGGTAGCGGGTGCGGACCCGGCGGTCCAGCCGCGTCGGGTCCACGTCGACGATCAGGCACGCGCCGCCATTCATCGTCACCGCGAGCGGCTGGGCGCCGCCCATACCGCCGCAGCCCGCCGTCAGGGTCAGCGTGCCGGCCAACGACGCGCGGCCCAGCTTCGCGGCCACGGCCGCGAACGTTTCGTACGTACCCTGCAGGATGCCCTGCGTGCCGATGTAGATCCACGAGCCGGCCGTCATCTGCCCGTACATCGTCAGGCCCAGGGACTCCAGGCGGCGGAACTCCGGCCACGTCGCCCAGTCGCCGACCAGGTTCGAGTTGGCGATCAGTACCCGGGGCGCCCACTCGTGGGTGCGGAACACGCCGACCGGTCGGCCCGACTGCACCAGCATGGTCTCGTCGTCGCCGAGCGTCGTCAGCGTGCGCACCAGCGCCTCGTACGAGCGCCAGTCGCGGGCCGCCTTGCCCGTCCCGCCGTAAACGACCAGGTCATCGGGGCGCTCCGCCACGTCCGGGTCCAGGTTGTTCATGAGCATCCGCAGGGCGGCCTCCTGCGGCCAGCCCTTCGCGCTCAGGGTCCGACCCCGGGCGGCGCGCACCATTGCACCCATGCCAGCAGCCTAAAACGGTTCGGGCCCGGTCGTGGGAGACCGGGCCCGAACCGTGATCAGTCAGCTCACGCGGGGGTGAGCGAGCTGTCCGACGAGAAGACCAGCGCCAGCGAGGCGTTGCCGTTCTTCAGGGCGCCCTTGGCGAGCGGGCCACCCGCGTCGGCCTGGAAGAAGTTGCCGAAGCTGATGCCGTAGGTCTCCAGCAGGCCCGGCTGGCAGAACGGCCGCTGCGGGCACTCCGGCGGGCCGGCCAGGACCGACGCCCCGCCGTTGCACTTGGCCGCGAAGTCCGACAGCGTCTTCAGGCCGTACTTGTCGGCGAGCGGCTTGGTCGTGGCGAACGCGTTCTGGTCCGTGGCCGCCGAGGGGGTGCCCACCACCAGCTGGTACTTGTCGGCGAGCGGCTTCAGCGCCTCGATCGTGGCGTTGATGTCGCCGCTCGCGACCGGCTTGGCGTCCTTGCCGTTCGCCTTCTGGTTGAGGAACTCGGTGAGCGTCGCGGCGTACTCCGGGAAGACCGTGATCTCGCCACGCTCGATCGCCGGCTCGTACACCTCACGGTTGGTGCTCTTCTTCACGGTGGCCTTGAAGCCGGCCGCGTTGAGCGCCAGCTTGTACAGCTCGGCCAGGGTCTCGCTCTCGGGGAAGTTGGCCGCGCCGACCACCACGTCGCCGCTGCCGCCCGACAGGCCGGTCGTGAGGGAGTTGGCCTCGGCGAACTCCTTCGCCGCCACGGCCGGGGTCTTGCGGTCGACGTCGACCGCCTTGTTCAACGCCACGAGCTTCGTCGTGTCCAGCGCGGCACCGACCTTGTCCACCGCGGCGAGCAGGGCCGGGGTCGACTTGGACTTGTTGGCGACCGCGACGATGTTGTCGGAGTTCTGCAGCTTCTTGTCGTCCGCGAGGACGACCAGGACGTCGCTCTTCTCCGGGGCGCAGCCGGCGCCCGCCGCCGTCGCCGTGGGCGGCGCGGTCGTGCCGGAGGAGCCCGCGTCGCCGCACGCCGTGAGCGTGCCCGCCACGACCAGCAAGCCGGCCGCGGTCAACAGGGAAAGCCGCGATGACATATGCGGTGACCCGCCTTTCGTGTCCCGGCTCGGAGCCGACGGCCCGGCCGCGTGTCCGACGGAACGGGTGTATCCCGCCCGCGCGATCCAGCCAAGCTCGCTGGGCTGATCTTGGCAACTCCAATCGGCCTGGTGGGGATAACCGTCTGATTAAGGTTTCGCCGCGGCCGCGCTCGCGTCGACCCGATCGGCCGCTGAGCTGGGCATACGCCGTACCCCCTGGCGCAGGGCGCGCGGGGTGAGCGCGCGCTGCGCGAGCGCCAGTACGCCCTCAAGCGTGAGGCACAGCACAATGACGATCAATCCGCCCGCGACCACCTGGCCGCCGCCGGAGTCGAGGCCGAGCCCGAAACCGCGACTGATGATCATGCCGAGGCCGCCGCCGTTGACGAACGCCGCGAGCGTCGCGGTCGCGACGATCTGCACGGCCGCCGTGCGGAAACCACTGAGGATGTACGGCACGGCGAGCGGCAACTCGACCCGCCCCACCACCTGCGCGCCCGACAGGCCCATGCCGCGCGCCGCGTCGCGCACGTCCGGGTCGACCTCGCGCATGCCCAGGTACGCGTTGGACAGCAACGGCGGAATGCCGAACACCGTCAACGCCAGAATGATCGGCGGGTACCCGGCGCCGAAACCCGCCACCACGAACAAGGTGAGCAGCGCCATCGTGGGGATGGCGAGGGTGAGGTTGGCCAGCGCCACGATAAAGCCGCCGCCCTTGCCGGTGTGGCCGAGGACGACCCCGATCGGTACGGCGATCACGAACGCGAGCGCGAGCGCGCACACCGAGATGAACAGGTGCTCCGCCGCCCGGGCGAGGATGCCGTCCGGATTCGTCCAGTTCAGCGGGTCGTTGAGCCATGTCATGGCATCGCTGAGGATCCGGCCGATGTTCATGTCGCCCGCCTCCGTCGCGACCACGGCATGAGGACCTTGCCCAACAGGACCAGCAGCAGGTCGAAGGTGAGCGCCAGGGTGACGCAGGCCAGTGTGGCGAACATGATCTGCGGCCGGTAGAAGTCGTGATTGAAGCCCGTCAGGATCTCCATGCCGAAGCCGCCGTAGCTGACGATCGAGGTGACCGTGACCAGTGCCACCGTGGAGACCGTGGCGATGCGCAGGCCCGTGAGGATGCCGGGCAGGGCCAGTGGCAGGTCGATGCGCCACAGCAGCTGGGCCGGGCCGTACCCCATGCCCCGGGCGGCGTCGCGGACCTCGGCGGGCACCTGGCGCAGGCCCGTGAGCGCGTTGCGGACGATCGCCAGCAGGGCGTACATGACGAGGCCGACCAGCGCCGTGCGTACGGTGAGGCCCAGCAACGGGCCGAGGAGAGCGAACAACGCCAGGGAGGGAATGGTGTAGAGCACGCCCGACAGTGACAGGATCGGGCCCGCGAGCCAGCGCACCCGGCTCGCCACGATCGCCAACGGGATCGCGATGGCCGCGGCGATCGCGATCGCGAGGACGGTCAGCTGCACGTGCTGCGTCAACGCGGCCTGGATGGAGTCGGAGTTCTGTCTGATGTACTCCCACGAGAACCACGGGTTGCGCGGATCGTCCGCGGGAACCGCCCGGACCACGAGGAAGGCCATGGGGTGAACGCTACCGTTGCGGCGTCGATCCGGCTGGAGTCGGTACGCAAGCAGTACGACGACGGCACCGTGGCCGTGCGTGAACTCACGCTCGACGTACCCGCCGGTGAGCTGGTCGTGCTGATCGGGCCGTCCGGGTGCGGCAAGTCCACCATCCTGCGGATGATCAATCGGCTGATTGAGCCGACGGCCGGTCGCATCGTCGTCGACGGCGAGGACGTCACCCGCGCCGACCCGGTCGCCCTGCGCCGCCGCGTGGGGTATGTCATCCAGCACGTCGGGCTGTTCCCGCACCAGACGATCCGGGCGAACGTCGCCACCGTTCCCAAGCTCCTCGGGTGGCCCCGTGACCGGATCAGGTCCCGTGTCGACGAGCTGCTCGACCTCGTGGGCCTCGACCCGGCCCGCCACGGCGGCCGGTACCCGCACGAGCTGTCGGGCGGGCAGCGCCAGCGCGTCGGCGTCGCCCGGGCCCTGGCCGCCGACCCCGTGGTGCTGCTGATGGACGAGCCGTTCTCGGCCGTGGACCCGATCGTGCGCGGCCGGCTGCAGGAGGAGTTCCTTCGGTTGCAGGCGAGCGTCCGCAAGACGATCGTGTTCGTCACCCACGACGTGGACGAGGCCGTCCGGCTCGGCGACCGCATCGCGGTCCTCTCCGAGGCCGGCAAGCTTGAGCAGTACGACGTGCCCGCGCGTGTCCTCGCGGCACCCGCCAACGACTTCGTGGCCGACTTCGTGGGCGCCGACCGGGGCATCAAGCGCCTCGCGGTCACCCCGATCCCGGCCGAGGGCCTCCGCCCCCTCCCGGCCGACGGCGACCAAGGGCCGGCCGTCAACGCGGGTGCCACGCTGCGCGACGCCCTCGCCGCCCTGCTGGAGGGCGGTACGGGCTGGGTCGCGGTCGTCGCGGACGGGCAGCGCCGGGGCATCCTCACGCCGGCGGACGTTTATGCCGTGCTGCGCGACGCCGCGACCGTGAAAGAGTAGGAACATGCAGGTCACCGCTCTGACGACGTACCCGATCAAGGGTTGTTACCGGGTGGCGCGGCAACGGGCGCGCGTACATCCGTGGGGTCTTGACGGGGATCGGCGGTGGCTGATCGTCGACGCGGCGACGGGCGACGCGGTGACGCAGCGCGAGGTGGCGGCACTCACGTCGTTGCGGCCCAGCCTCGGCGCGGACGGCGCGCTCACCGTCGCCGCACCGGAGCGACCGGACCTGGTGGTCGCCGAGCCGGCGGACGGGCCGGCGCAGACAGTCACCGTGTGGGGGTTCACGGGCGCGGCCGCGCGCGCCGGCGAGGCGGCCGACGACTGGCTGTCGGACGCGCTCGACCGCAAGGTTCGCCTGGTCTGGCTCGACGATCCGACCCGTCGGGTGATCAAGCCGCCGTACGCGTGGCCGGGCGACGTGGTCAGCTTCGCGGACGGGTACCCGCTGCTGCTCGCCAACGCCGCGTCGCTGGTGGCGCTCAACGACTGGCTGGCCGAGGCGCAGGAGCCGGAGTGGCCGCTGCCGATGGAGCGGTTCCGGCCCAACGTGGTCGTGTCGGGGGCGCCCGCGTGGGCGGAGGACGACTGGGTGGGCCGCGTGCTGCGCATCGGCGGCGTGACCTACCGGGTGCCCGAGGCGTGCGGGCGGTGCGTGGTGACGACGACCGACCAGGAGACCGGGGAGCGCGGGCGGGAGCCGCTGCGCACGCTGGCCCGCTACCGGACGGTCGGGCAGAAGCTGCTGTTCGGGGTGAACCTGATCCCGGAAAGCCCCGGGGAGATCGCCGTCGGGGACCCGGTCACCGTGGGGTGACCGGGCCCACCGGCGTGGGGCCGGTGAGAGTCGAACTCACACTGGCACGGACCTAAACCGTGTGCCTCTGCCATTGGGCTACGGCCCCGGGACCTTCCCCCAGAAGCTTAGGCCGTCAGTCCAGGTTCAGGTCACGGCGGAGCTTCGCCACGTGGCCGGTCGCCTTGACGTTGTAGAACGCCCGCTCGATCGTGCCGTCGGCGTCGATGACGAACGTCGAGCGGATCACGCCCTGCACGGTGCGGCCGTAGTTCTGCTTCTCGCCGAACGCGCCGTACGCGGTGAGCACGCTCTTGTCCGCGTCCGATACCAGCGGGAACGTCAGCGCGTCGCGCTCGCGGAACTTCGCCAGCTTCGCCGGGCTGTCCGGCGAGATGCCGACCACCCGGTAGTCGGCCTTCTGTAGGGACGCCAGCGAGTCGCGGAAGTCGCACGCCTGCTTGGTGCAGCCGGGCGTCATGGCGGCCGGGTACGCGTACAGGATGACCTTCTCGCCGCGCAGGTCCTTGAGGGCCAACCGGCCGCCGTCGTCGGTGGGCAGGTCGAAGTCGGGCGCCGGGTCGCCGGCCGCCAGCCGTACGGGTTCGGTCATGGCGCCGACCCTACTGCGCCGCGTTGACGGCCGCCGTGAGGGCCTGCACAGTGGCCTCGACCGCCTTGCCGTCGACGTAGACGGTCGGGGTGCCCCGCACGCCGCGCTCGGAGGCCGCGTTCGTGACCTTCGACACCCAGGTGACGTACTTCTTGTCGGACACGCACTGCGCGAAGTCGTCGCCGAGGCCGACGCCCCGGCCGATCGTGATGAGCTCGGCGTCGCTGAGCCCGGGACCGCCCTCGGCGGGCTGTTGGGCGAACAGCGCCTTGCTGAACTCGTTGAGCTTGCCGCCGTCCGAGGCGCAGGCGGCCGCCGCGGATGCGCGGGTCGAGAAGTCCGTGGTCGACGCGTCGTCGAGGTAGGCGACCGGGTGCATGATGACCTCGGCCCTGCCGCTGCTCATCATCTCGTCGAGCGTGCCCGCGGCCGACTCCTCGAACGTCTTGCAGTGCGGGCACATGAAGTCCACGTACAGCTCGACCTTGGCCTTGCCGCCGTTGCCGCCCACGATCAGGCCGACCCCGTCGGAGCTGGCCCCGGTGGGCGTCTGCGCCTTCGTGGACCGCTGCGCGGACGCGATGCCCCACCCGATGAAGCCGGCGATGACGATCAATGCGCCGGCGATGAGGGTGATCATCCGCAGCCGGCGCTTGCGCTCCTCACGCGCCAGTTGCGCGCGTACCACCTGGTTGGCTTGCTTGCTCTTCACCCTGCTGCTCATGGTCATCCTCCAGCACCACGTCGCCCAGTACATATGCGTCAACGGATAGAGGTGTCCGGGGGTACGCGACGAGGAAGACGGCGAGGGCGAGCAGGACCACGTCGCGGGCGATCTCCGAGCCGTACTGCGGGCTCTGCCCCGGCGCCAGTTCGCCGCCGGAGCCGAAGCAGCCACAGTCGATCGACAGGCCGCGCGCCCACACCGAGGCGATGCCCGCGATGAAGACGCTCAGCAGCACCGCGCTCAGCACGCCGGCCAGCCGGGTGGCGAGGCCGAGGAGAAGCAGCAGGCCGATCGCGATCTCGATGAAGGGGAGCGCGGCACCCACCGCCGTGGCCAGGCCGTAAGGCATGAGCTCGTACGCGTGCACCGCGCGGCCGGAGGCGGCGAGGTCGCCGACCTTCGTGCCGCCCGCGAAGAGAAACACCCCAGCGAGGACGACCCGGGCGATGAGCCCGATCCATGGTCGTACCCTCGCCCATGCGCCGACATGCGTCGTCACCGATGTCACGTCCATTTGTCGTTGCGAACGGGTCCGGGGTTCCCAGCCAATTTACCCTGGCCGGCCCGTGGATCCACGCCGCACCGCGATGGGCCATGATGGTTCGTCACCCGGTGGGAGGAGTAAACGGTCGTGACCGAGACTGTCCACCGCGTCCCGCGTCGGCGGCGCGCGGCGACCCTGCTGGCGGGAGCCCTGCTGGCGCTCGTCGTTGTGCTGCTCGGGCCGGCCGCCCCGGCGAGCGCGCACGCCACGCTGCTGAGCACGTCCCCGGCCGCGAACTCCGTCGTGAGCCAGCCGCCCGCCGCGGTCCTGCTGACGTTCAGCGAGCCGGTGAGCCCGATCGCGGGCAAGCTGCGGGTGACCGGACCGGACGGGCGGGCTGACGCCGGGGAGCCCCGCGTCGAGGGTACGAACGTCTACCTCAATCTCGGGCCGAACACCCCGAACGGCACCTATCTGGTGACATACCGGGTCATCTCGGCCGACGGGCACCCGGTCGTCGGGGCGTTCACCTTCTCGATCGGCGCGCCGTCGCCGGGCGGCCCGCCGGCCGAGGCCGAGGAGGCCGCCACCAGTCCGGTCGTGACCACGCTGTTCCCGATCGTCCGGTATATCGGGTACGCGGGCCTGCTGCTGCTCGTCGGCGCCGTTCTCGTGCTCACCACCCTCTGGCCGCAGCGGCTCGCGTCCGGTCCGCTCGTGCGCCTGGCGTACGTGGGCGCCGCCCTGATCGGTGTCGCGACGGTGCTCGAGGTCGCCCTCGAGGTGCCGTACGTGGTCGGCGGCGGGCTGCTCAGCGGTGGCGTGGACGGCTGGAAGGAAGTGCTCGGCAGCCGGTTCGGGACGGCGCACCTCGTGCGGTTGGGCGTACTCGGGGTGTCGTTGCTCCTGTTGCGGCCGGTGGTGCGTGGCAGAAGCTGGGGCTCGGACCGCATCCTGCTCTGCGTGCTCGGCGTCGTCGGCCTGGCCACCTGGTCGGTCTCCGGGCATCCGGGCGCGTCGCCCGCGCCGATGATCTCCGTGGTCGCGGACATGGTGCACCTGGGCTCGATGAGCATCTGGGTCGGCGGCCTGGTGATGCTGTTCCTGTTCGTGCTGCCCCGGGCCAACGCCGTGGAGTTGAGCGCGATCGTGCCGGTGTGGTCGCGGTGGGCCACCTACGCGGTCGGCGCGCTGATCCTGACCGGCATCGCGCAGGCGCTCATCGAGGTCGGCTCGTTCAACGCGCTCATCGACACCCGGTACGGCTGGCTGGTCATGGCGAAGGCCGGTCTCGTCCTGGTGATCCTCGCGGTGGCCTCCGGCTCGCGCCGGCTGGTCGCGCCCATCGCGACCGAGGAGCCCGGCGCGGCGAACAAGCTGCGCATGATCGTGCTGGCCGAGGTCGCCATCATCGCGCTGGTGCTCGGCACGACCGCCGTGCTCGTGCAGACCACGCCGGCCCGCACCGCCGCCAATCAGGTCGAGGGGCCGCAGCTGCGCTCGATGACCATGAACAGCAAGCTGTTCACCCTCCAGAGCGACGTCGCGCCGGCCGCCATCGGCATCAACGAGGTGCACCTGTACGCGTTCTCGCCGACCGGCGGGCCGATCACGATCGAGGAGTGGAAGGCCACGGCGAGCCTGCCCAGCCAGGGCATCGACGCCATCGAGATCACGTTGCTGCGGCTCAGCGAGTCCCACGCGATCGGGCAGGTCACTTTGCCCGCGGCCGGCGACTGGGAGTTCACCTTCACGCTGCGGACCACCGAGATCGATCAGGCCACGGTGAAGGCGACGGTGAATATCACCTCCTGACCTGGGCGCGTTTCGTCGCTACCGGTGGTGGATTCGCATATGGTGCGAAAACACCCTATTCACCGGTATGTGGGGGCACTATGGCGCCGCTGCGCGCGCTCGCGACCCTGGCCAGGGCCAGCCGGCTGCAACTGGCCGCCGGACGGCTACGAACCGCGGCGGGCATCGCCGTGCTGCTCGTCGCCGTCCCGCTGACCATCGGCGGCCTCGTCGGCTGGAACGTCATGCAGCACCGGGGCGCCGACGGCGGGTTCGGCGCCACGCTGGCGCCGCTCGACACCGACGGGTACGCCATCGTCGTGCCCGACCCGTCCACCCTGTTCGCCGCCCAGGGCCGGATCGCCGGCATGGGCACCTCGCGGGTCCGCGTCACGGCGACCTCGCCCGACGGGCCGCTGCTGATCGGGCTGCCCGCCAATCTCGAATACCTCGCCGGGGTCCGGCGCGGCGTCCTCACCGAGGTGCGCATGGCCCGCGGGCCGCTGCCGGTCCGCGTCGACACGGTCGCCGGTGCCCGTACGCCCGCCAACCCGCGTACCCAGACGTTCTGGCACGCCGACGCACTCGACCTGACCATGGGCGGTTCGTCCGCCCCCGCGCCCACGGTCGTGTTCATGCGCGCCGACGGCGCGCCCGGGCTGCACGTCACCGTGCGGGTCACGGTCTTCCCCCGCTGGCTCAACCCGCTCACCTGGGGCCTGCTCGTCGTCGGGCCGCTGCTGCTCGTCCTCGGCGTCCTCATCCTCACCCGGCGCCGCCGCCCCGCCACCGTCGTCGTCGTACCCACCACGGACGTCGCCGAACTGGTCACCGTCCTGCGCCAGGCGACCGGACAGCTGCCGACCGTACCCGCGGCCCGCCACCGCCACGACTCCGTACGCCCTCCGCGCCTCACGGGCGAACCGGCGCGAGCGGCAATCCCCGCGCCGGCGAAACCCCCGATGTCCGGGTCCCTCCCGGTCTCGGCGGCTCTCCCGGCGGCATCTCCGGCGTCGGGGCGGTCGGCGTCGGCCGCCTCTGCGGCGTCGGCGGACCCTGCGTTCGCCGCTCTGCCGGCGGGCGCTCGCGCCGTCGAGCTGCCGTCGTCGGCCGGCTGGGATGGCGCGGACGACTCCGCGGACGCATCGGACGCGACGGAGTCGACCGACGTGACGCGGATGCTCCGGCCGGGCGAGTGGAGCCTGTCAGGGCCGGCGGACCCCATCCGGTGGCCCAGCTTCCCCGGCTTCGACGCCCGGACGGACGCCGACGGAGAAGAGCCGGCAACGCCCTTGGACGACCAGGATGCGCGACCCACCGCGCGAGCGCCGCTGGGCGGTTCGCCCGGTGAGGTGAGTGGCTCGCCCGCGAACACGTCGGGGTCATCCGGGTCGTCGGGATCGTCGGGGTCATCGGGATCGTCGGGGTCATCGGGATCGTCGGGATCGTCGGGGTCGTCGGGGTCGTTGGCGGGCGCGGCCGCGTCGCTTGCCGGCGGCGCCGGAGCCCGGCTCGACTCGAGTCCACGTGAACGGGCAGCCGCGATCGCGGCGCACGCGCGGGCGTTGCCGGGCCTCCGCGCGGTCCACGTACCGTCGATCACGCCCCTGCCCCCACTCACGCTCGACATCCGCTGGCGGCCCCGCGGTGTTGGCGGCGCTGAGCGCGATCAGGACACCCGGGCGTCCGACCCGGTCGCAATCGAGGCGTTCCCGGCGCCTCCCACGCCGCCGGGCGCGGCGCCGTCACCGGTAGGCGCGCCGCCGGGCGCGGCGCCGTCACCCGTGGGCGCGCCGCCGGGCGCGGCGCCGTCACCCGTGGGCGCGCCGACAGCCGCGCTGTCGGAAGCCTCGTCGTCAACCGCTTCGCCGGCCGACGTGTCGGTGAGCGCCCCGTCGCCGACCGTTGGGTCCTCCGCTGCCGCGCCGTCCGATCCACCGAGCGCCCAGGCCGCTTCCTCGGACGGAGACGCTGGGGACCAGCCAGTCTCCGGCCGCTGATCGGCGCGCTCCCGGGACCGGGAAGCCTTGCCAGGCCAGGCACTGCCGGCGACCGCGGGCGAGTCGACAACGACGCCAGGATGGCCATCGGCGGGGCGCCTGTTGCCCGTTCGGTTGGCGCTCGGATTGGACTGAGACGCTGCCCGGGCAGGCGATTCCAGCGCTATGGCCTCATAGTGCTGGAATCAAAGCCCGCATTCCAGCGCTATGGCCACATAACGCTGTCTCCGGCCGATGGTCCACTCCCCGCATGTGGGCGGCGGGTCGCAGGCAGCTGCCGTCTGGCTCTCTGGACGCCCGCAACGGGTTTCGTCTGGGCTAAAGGGTGCAATTCGACGGGAGGTGAGTGGCCCGCGTCGCCAGAGTCGCGACTCGATCGGCTGGCGGGCGCCCTCTCGTCGCCAAAGTCGTGACACTGGCGAGTGGGGAGCGCATCGCGCTCGCCAAAGTGATGCTTTTGGCGGGCGAGGGGACGCTGACGCTCGCCAATGTCGCGACTATGGCGGGGGAGCGGGCGGTGGCGCTCGCCATAGTCGCGACTTTGGTGAAGGGGCGGGCGGTGGCGCTCGCCAAAGTGATGGTTTTGGTGGGTGGGCGGGCGGTGGCACTCGCCATAGTCGCGACTTTGGTGGGTGGGCGGGCGGTGGCACTCGCCATAGTCGCGACTTTGGTGAAGGGGCGGGCGGTGGCGCTCGCCAAAGTGATGGTTTCGGTGGGTGGGCGGGCGGTGACGCTCGCCAATGTCGCGACTATGGCGAAAAGGGGGCGGGCGAGCGCCCTTGCCGGCGTCGCGGGTCACGGGAGCGGCGGCCGGACCCCTGGCCGGTCATCCCGCGACAAGCGCGTCTTTGGTGGGTTCCGTGTGCGGCGCCCGGTCCTCCCGGGCCGCCGGTCGGGTCACCGGCAGCACGACGACCAGGAGTAGCGCCAACCAGACGTACCAGTTGACCAGCAGCGGACGGACGATGCCGCCGGGATGCAGGAGGTGGTCCTGGTAGTACGCCAGCGGGCTGAACACCAGGCAGGCGTAGCAGGCGAGCGTGCCCGCGAGCAGCAGTCGCCGGCGGGTGAGCAGTGCCGCTGTCGCGAGGCTCGCGACCGCGGGCGCCAGCCAGACGAGGTGGTGGTGCCACGTTACCGGGCTGACGAGGCCGCCGGTGAGGCCGACGAGGGCGATGGCGGTGATCTCGTCGCCGGCCTGGGCCGCCCGGCGGGCACGCCACAGCCCGAACGCGCACATCGGGAGGGCGAGGGCCAGCCACAGCGCCGTTTCCGGGACGCCGGCCCGGGCGAGGGCGCCCAGCAGGGACTGGTTGCTGAAGTATTCGAGCTGCCCGATGCCGGTGAGGTTGCGCAGCGTCTGCGACCAGAAGCGCCACGATTCCGTTGGTGCGAGGGCACCGGCGAGGAGCGTGGCGCCCACCGTCGTGCCCGCCGCCACGGCGGCGACGCGCCAGCGGCGCGTTGCCAGGGCGTACACGATGAAGATGGCTGGGACGAGCTTGATGGCGGCCGCCAAGCCGACGCCGACCCCCGCGAACCTGCTGCGACGCGGGCCGAGGATGAGCAGGTCGCCGAGTACGAGCGCCATGAGCAGCAGGTTGACCTGTCCGAAGTCGACGGTCACCCGGATGGGCTCGATGCCGGTGAGCAGTGGCACGGCCAGGCCGGTGAGGAACCAGCGGGGCTGGCCGAGGCGATCGGCGAGCCGCGCGGTGAGGCAGTACGCGACGAGGAGCAGCGCGGCGGCGGCGGCGATGAGGGAGAGCACGTCGGCCGCGCCGAGGGTGATCCAGGCGAGCGGGCGCATGACGATCGCGGCGAACGGCGGGTACGTGTAGCCGAGCTGGCCCTGGGTGGCGTCGGGGACCGCGAAGTCGTAGAGCGGGTGCCCGTCGTCCCACCAGCGCATCGCGGCGGCGTAGATGTGCAGGTCGAAGAATTTGTTGCGGAGGCCGTACCAGGCGTGGCCGGCGGCTGCCAGACCGGCGAGGGCCGCTATCGCCGCGATGCGCCAAGCCGTGACGGCTCGGGGTGCGGTCGGCATCGGCAACGATCCCTCGTCTCGTCAGGGCCCACGGAATTGCGGAGACCGGCCACACCTTATCGGTCCGGTGTACCAGGGGTGGCCCGGTCGCGGTTGGCCGCTAGGCTGTGCCGATGAATGATCTCCTTGTGTGGGTCGACTGCGAGATGACGGGGCTCGACCTGGGCAGGGACATGTTGATCGAGGTCGCGGCGCTGGTCACGGACGCTGACCTGAAGGTCCTCGGCGACGGTGTCGATGTCGTCATCCACGCGGACGAGGCGGCCCTCGGCGGCATGATCGAGGTCGTTCGTGAGATGCACGACAAGTCGGGCCTCACGGACGAGGTCCGGGCGTCGACGGTCACCCTCCGCGAGGCCGAAGACATGATCATGGAGTACGTGACGGCGTACGTGAAGGAGCCGCGCACCGCCCCGCTGTGCGGCAACTCGATCGCCACCGACCGGGGCTTCCTGGCCCGGGACATGCCCCGCCTCGACAGCCACCTGCACTACCGCATGATCGACGTTTCCTCGATCAAGGAGTTGGCCAGGCGCTGGTTCCCCCGGACGTACTTCGGGCAGCCGCAGAAGGGCCTGGCCCACCGGGCCCTGGCCGACATCCGGGAGAGCATCCGGGAGCTGGAGTACTACCGCCGCACGGTCTTCGTGTCCCCGCCCGGCCCGGACATCGACTCGGCGAAGGGCATCGCCGCCCAGGTCATCGCCGATCATCCGATCGCCTGAGGTCCCGTTCGGGGGGCCCGCGGGACGCGCGGGAAACCCGGTGGTGGCACCCCCGGGGCGAGTGGCTATCATTGTCGGGCACCGTCCGGCAGCACGCCTGCCGGCGGAGCGCGTTGGTGGCTGTAGCTCAGCTGGTAGAGCACTGGGTTGTGGTCCCAGGTGTCGGGGGTTCGAGCCCCCTCAGTCACCCCACCGAGATCGGCCCCGGTCAGCTGACCGGGGCCGAACTCGTGTTCAGCTCGCGATGGCCCGCCAGGTGCCGCACCCGTTCGTGCGGAACACCCGGTCGGTCTTCTTGATCGTGACGACGAGGTTCTCGCCCGGCCTGGCGATGCCGCTGTCGATCACCGACGCGGAGCTCCCGTCGTCGGAGTCGGCCCGCTCCCAGGTGCAGCCCGGCGAGTCGGCCGGGACCGTCGCCGCGAACGTGCCGTAGTCGATGTCGTCGCCGACCACCCACAGGCCGTCGCCGATGAGGTGGCCGTCGCCGGCGGTGCGCTCCTCGGACAGGGTCGCGTCGGCCGCGGATCCGTCGCTGGCCGGGGCGTCGCCGGTCGCTGACGTGGGTGCCTGGTTGAGCGTCCGGTCGAGGAAGATCGCTCCCGCGCCGCAGAGCAACGCGACCAGCAGGCCGCTCACGACGAGGGCCGCCGTGCTCTTGCGCGAGATCACATCGCGCTGGTCGGCGGGTGCCTCCTCGAAGACGTCGGCCTGCTCAGGCTCGTCAGGGGTCGGCTGGTCCGTGGGGCTGACTGTGGGTTGCGCTGACACGTCACCAGTCTGCTCCACGTCGGGGCCATCGTCACCGTACGTCCGGCTGACTTCGACGATGGTCGCACTAACAGTGCGCCTCACCGGCCCCGACGATTCGCCAGATGGGCGGGTACGGGCAGCGCGCCGCCCCGGACGTACTGCTCCCAGGGCTGGTCCCAGGCCGTCCAGCCGTTGCCGGGCGCGACGTGGACCTCGGTGCCCCGGATGACGACCGGGTCGCCGACGCGGGTGAGCCCGAACAACCATTCGGCGTTGTGCCAGGACAGGTTCACGCACCCGTGCGAGACGTTGCGCCGTCCCTGGTCACCCACCGACCAGGGCGCCGCGTGGATGAACTCGCCGCCCCAGGTGAGCCGCTGGGCGTACGTGATGTCGACCCGGTAGCCGCCCGGACCTTCGCGCCGCGTGTCGAACACGGTGCGGTACTCCTTGCTCATGATCACGTGGTGGCCGCTGGACGACGGGGTGCTGGGCTTGCCGAGGCTCACCGGCATCGAGCGGAGCAGGCGCCCGCCCCGGTAGACCCGCATCCGCTTGGTGGCGTTGTCCACGTCGATCAGCACGGAGCGCCCGATGCGTACGCTCGCCGAGCGGTCCGTGTCGCCGTAGCGGTCGCGGCCCGTGGGGTGGCCGCCGAGCGCGGTGCGGACGGTCAGCCGCGTGCCGGGCAGCCAGTACGCGGGCGGGCGGTAGTAGGCCTGCCGGCCGTCCACCCAGTGCCACGCGCCCGGCTGCGGCGGGTCGCTGTGCACGAACAGGCGTCGCTGCACGCCGGCGCGCGCCGCCGCCGGCACGGCCGGGTCGAACTCGACGACGACCGGCATGGCCACGCCGTACTGCTGTCCGTCGAACATGTACAGGCCCGTGCCGGTGAGCTTGGCGGGGCGGCCCATCGTCCGGAAGCGGGTGGTGCGGGTCTCGGTCCGCTCGCCGTCCGCGCTGGTGGCGCTCACGACCGCCGTGTACGCGCTGCCGAACGCGAGCGGACGGGCGGGTACCCAGGCGCGGCCGTCCGCTCGCAGGCTGCCGCGCACGGGCGTGCGGGTGCCCGCGCGGATCACCCGTACGGCGGCGAGGCGGCCGCCCGTGATCTCGATGCCGATCTCCGTGGAGGCGGGCACGCGGGCGGCGCCGTCGCGCGGGCTCACGGCGAGCCGCAGCGGGGCGGGCGGGGTGGGCCGGACGGCGGCGGCCGGGGCTGCCGGCGGGGCCGGGCGCGGCGCCGCGTCGCACGCCGCCAGGCTGGCGGCGGCGATCGTCAGGACTGCACCGGCGAGCCGGCTTCCTCGCGCCATGCGCTCATCGTGCGCTATGCACCTTTTGATCCGCAGCGGTTTCGTTCGACCCGGCCATGGCCTGCCGCGTCCACTGCGTCACCTTGCGCTCCGCCACGAACGACATGATCGGGATTGTCCCGGCGAGCAGCACCAGGATCGTGCGCCCGATGGGCCAGCGGGCGCGTACGGCCAGGTCGAACGCGACCGCCAGGTACCCCATGTAGAGGAAGCCGTGCAGCGGCCCGACCAGGGCGACTCCGATCGCTTCGTCCGCGAGGTACTTCAGCGGCATGGCGACGAACACCAGCACGAGCAGCAGCACGCCGACGACGTACGCGGCGACGCGGAAACGGAGCAGGGCCGCGTCCAGGCGCGGGTTCATCGGTACCTCCCGGGGTAGTCCGCGGCGGATGCGTGCGGATTCGCGTTGAGCCAGGCCAGGTAGTCGTTGTAGGCGGCCAGCTCGGGATCGTCGGAGTCGTCGTACGCGGCCTGCGAGCGGACCCGGCGGGGCCGCTGCGGCGTCGGCGGGGCCGGTTCGGCGACGGCCGGCGAGGGCTCGACACCCCGCAGCGTCCGGCGGACCTCGCGCAGCCAGACGTACACCACGAAGCCGGCGAAGACCGGCCACTCCACGGCGTAGGCGTAGCTGAGCAGGTTGCCGCCGAGCGCCCGGCTGATCTGCCACCAGCCCAGCCCGAGGAACGCGGCCACCAGGACGATCGCGGCCGCGTGCCGGACCAGCCAGGCAGGCGTCCAGAGCTCGCGCACGTCGGTGAGCGTAGCGGCGTGGCCGGATGTTGTTCCTGGCAGGGCGATCCGGGGTGGTCCAGGAAACGTTCCTTACTGGTTACTCAACGGACGCCCTGCCGACGAACGGACGTTCGTGCAGGTCGTAAGGGTGAGATCAGTTAGCACAACTAGGCACTGGCGTCGCGGCGTTCACAACCGTATGCTGCTAATCGCTGGGCCGGCATCTTCCCCCGTGGATGCCGGCCCAGTCTGTGTTCGCGCTGCGTTTACGCTGCATGGACCGGGGATCGAGCAAATTAGGGGAGCGTGCGTGACCGGGGCGGACCAGGGCATCAACCCGTTGACCGGCCAGTCAGTTGGCAGGCCGGTGCCACACACCGACGCCGCGGGAGTGACCGCGGCCACAGCCGCGGCGCGGGCGGCGGCCCCCGAGTGGGCGGCGCTGGCCCCCACCCGCCGGGCCGAGATCCTCGACGCCGTCGCGGCCGCGCTGGAGGCCGCGCGGGCCGAGCTGGTGCCGCTCGCGGACGCCGAGACCGCGCTGGGTGAGGCGCGCCTGGCCGGCGAGGTCACCCGTACCCGCGTGCAGTGGGCGATGTTCGCCGATGCCCTGCGCGAGGGTTCCCACCTCGACGTCGTCATCGACCGGGCCGACCCGGCGGCGCTGCCCGCGCCCCGACCCGACCTGCGCCGGATGATGGTCCCGCTGGGCCCGGTCGCCGTGTACGCCGCGAGTAACTTTCCCTTCGCGTTCTCCGTTCCGGGCGGCGACACCGTCTCGGCGCTGGCAGCCGGCTGCCCCGTGGTCGTCAAGGCGCACCCCGGCCACCCGGGCCTGTCGGCGCGGGTGGGCCGGATCGTGGCGGACGCGCTGCGCGACGCCGGCGCCCCCGACGGCGTCTTCGCCGTGGTGCACGGCTTCGAGGCCGGCCGCGCGCTGGTCACCGACCCGAATATCACGGCCGCCGCGTTCACGGGCTCGCTCGCGGGCGGGCGCGCGCTGTTCGACCTCGCCGCCGGCCGCCCCGACCCGATCCCGTTCTACGGCGAGCTGGGTTCGCTGAACCCGACGGTCGTCACGGCGGCCGCCGTCGCGGCGCGCGGCGACGAGCTGGCGGCCGGCTTCGTCGGCTCGATGACGCTGGGCGCCGGCCAGTTCTGCACCAAGCCGGGCCTGCTGTTCCTGCCCGCGGGCCACGGCCTCGACGACCGGCTCGCGGACGCGGTCGGGACGGCCGAGGTCGGCCCGCTGCTCGACGAGCGCATCGCCGACGGCTTCCGGCGGGGCACGGACGCGCTCGCGAAGGTGCCGGGCGTGCGCCCGCTCGCCACGGGCGCGGCCGCGTCCGGCGACGGCTGGCACGTGCCGGTACGGCTGTTCGCCGTCTCGGCGGCCGACCTCGCGGCGCACGCCGACGAGGCGCTGCACGAGTGCTTCGGCCCGGCCGGTCTGGTCGTCGAGTACGCCGATGACGCCCAACTGCTCGCCGCCCTGAGCGCGGTGCCCGGGGCGCTGACGGCGACGCTGCACGCCGAGCCCGACGACGCGCTCGGGCCCGTCCTGCTGGACTTCATGGCCGCCCGCGCGGGCCGCGTGATCTGGGGCGGGTGGCCGACCGGCGTCGCGGTGACCTGGGCGATGCAGCACGGTGGGCCGTGGCCGGCCACGACCGCGCCGCTGCACACGTCCGTCGGTGTGACGGCGGTCCGACGCTTCCTGCGCCCGGTGGTCTATCAGGGCGTACCGGACGCGCTGCTGCCGCCGGCCCTGCGCGACGACAACCCGTGGGGCCTCCCGCGCCGCGTCAACGGCAGTCTCCTTAAATCCGGAGAAAACCCTATTTAGTGCGAATGCTGGGCGCACGATGAGGACGTGACCAGCACGAACGAGCCACCCGGCGGGACTCCGACCGCCCCCTCCGGGCCGCCCGAGATCGTGCCCACGCACCCGGGCGCCGTGCTGATGGTCGCCTCCTCCGCCGCGCTCGGCGGGTTCCTCTTCGGCTACGACACCGCCGTCATCAACGGCACCGTGGACGCGGTCCGCGCGGAGTTCGGCATGACCGAGGGCGCCCTCGGCGCCGTGGTGTCGGCGGCGCTGCTGGGCTGCGCGGTCGGCGCCTGGTTCGCCGGGCCGCTCGCGGACCGGTGGGGCCGCATCCGGGTCATGCTGCTGGCCGCCATCGTCTTCGCGGTCACCTCGATCGCGTCGGCCTTCGCCTGGGACCCGATCAGCCTGCTGGCCTTCCGGCTGTTCGGCGGCCTCGCCATCGGCGCGGCGAGCGTGATCGCGCCCGCCTACATCGCGGAGATCTCCCCGGCGTACCTGCGCGGCCGGCTCGGCTCGCTGCAGCAGCTCGCGATCGTCACGGGCATCTTCGCCTCGCTGCTGATCGACTACCTGCTCGCCGCCTCGGCGGGCGGGGCGGCCGAGCAAGTCCCCTGGGGCGGCACGGCGTGGCGCTGGATGTTCGCCTCGGCCGCGCTGCCCGCGGTCGTCTACGGCGTCCTCGCGCTGCAGATCCCCGAGTCGCCGCGCTATCTCGTCAAGAAGCAGAAGCTCGTGCAGGCCAAGGACGTGCTGCGCCGGTTCGTCGGGGGCAACGTAGACCTCAAGATCTCCGAGATCGCCCGGTCGCTGTCCGGTGGCGATCAGGTGGTCAACCTGCGCGACCTGCGCGGGCCCCGGTTCGGCCTGCTGCCGATCGTCTGGGTGGGCATCCTGCTGTCCGTGTTCCAGCAGTTCGTCGGCATCAACGTCATCTTCTACTACTCCTCGTCGCTGTGGCACTCCGTCGGCTTCACCGAGAGGGACTCGCTGCTGATCAGCACGATCACGAGCGTCACCAACATCGTCACGACGCTCGTGGCGATCTCCCTGGTCGACCGGATCGGCCGCAAGCCGCTGCTGATCATCGGCGCGAGCGGCATGGTGGTCACGCTCGGCGCGATGGCGTTCTGCTTCTCCCAGGCGGTCGGCTCGGGCGATGACCTGACCCTGCCGGGGGCCTACGGCACGGTGGCCCTCATCGCGGCCAACCTCTACGTGTTCTCGTTCGGGATGAGCTGGGGTCCGGTCGTCTGGGTGCTGCTCGGCGAGATGTTCAACAACCGCATCCGGGCCACGGCGCTCGCGGTCGCCGCGGCCGCGCAGTGGATCGCGAACTGGGCCGTCTCGGTGAGCTTCCCGTCGCTGGCCAGCGTCGGCCTCCAGTTCGCCTACGGGCTATACACCGTCTTCGCCGCGCTGGCGCTCGTCTTCGTGTGGCGCGCCGTACGCGAGACGAAGGGGCGCGAACTCGAGGAGATGTGACGGGCCGGGCGGGTGACGAGATCATCAGCCCGGATCCGCACATACTGTGCTCATGCGCATGTTGAGCAGTCCCGTTGGACACGACCTCACCTACGCCGACGTCTTCATGGTGCCGTCACGCTCGGCCGTCGAATCGCGCATCGACGTCGACCTGTCCACCCGCGACGGTACGGGCACGACCATCCCGATCGTGGTCGCCAACATGACGGCGGTCGCGGGCCGGCGCATGGCCGAGACGATCGCCCGGCGCGGCGGCATAGCGATCATCCCGCAGGACATCCCGACGGACGTCGTCGCCGACGTGATCTCGTGGGTCAAGCAGCGCCACGTCCTCTACGACACGCCGCTCGTCCTGCGTCCCGGCGACACCGTCTCCGACGCGCTGGCCCTGCTCCCCAAACGCGCGCACGGGGCCGTCATCGTGGTGGACGGCAGCGAGCCGGTCGGCGTGGTCACCGAGGCCGACTGTGCGGGCGTCGACCGGTTCACCCAGCTCAACCGCATCATGTCGCACCGCCTGCTGACCCTGCCCGCCGGCGTGAACCCGCAGGAGGCGTTCGAGCGGCTCGCCGACGGCCACCACCGGCTCGCGCCCGTCGTCGACGAGCGAGGGGAACTGGTCGGCATCCTCACCCGCACGGGCGCGCTGCGCGCCACGCTCTACCAGCCCGCCCTCGACGCCCAGGGGCGGCTGCGCGTCGGCGTGGCCGTCGGCATCTCCGGCGACCCGGCCGCCCGCGCCGACAAGCTGCTCGCCGCCGGTGCCGACGTCCTCGTGGTCGACACGGCCCACGGTCACCAGGAGCGCATGCTCGCCGCCGTCGCGGCCGTACGCGCGCTGGGACCGGCCGTACCGGTGGCCGCCGGCAACGTCGTCACGGCCGACGGCGCCCGCGACGTCGTGGCCGCCGGCGCCGACATCGTGAAGGTCGGCGTCGGCCCGGGCGCCATGTGCACCACCCGGATGATGACCGGCGTCGGCCGCCCGCAGTTCTCGGCCGTGCTCGAGTGCGCCACGGCCGCCCGCGAGCTGGGCGCCCACGTGTGGGCCGACGGCGGCGTGCGGTACCCGCGCGATGTGGCGCTCGCGCTGGCCGCCGGCGCGTCCAACGTGATGATCGGCTCCTGGCTCGCCGGCACGTACGAATCCCCGGGCGACCTGCAACGCGACGCCGACGGTCGACCGTACAAGGAGAATTTCGGCATGGCGTCCGCGCGGGCGGTGAGCCACCGCACGGCCGAGGAGTCGACCTTCGACCAGGCGCGCAAGGGCCTGTTCGAGGAGGGCATCTCGACGTCGAAGATGTACCTCGACCGGGAGCGCCCCGGCGTGGAGGACATCGTCGACTCGATCGTGGCCGGAGTGCGCAGCGCCTGCACGTACGCGGGCGCCGCGAGCATCGACGAGCTGCACGAACGCGCCGTCGTCGGGGTGCAGAGCCCGGCCGGCTACACCGAGGGCATGCCCCTGCACAGCAGTTGGTGACCGGTGGTGGGCACATGGGGGGCCGCCGCGCGACGCTGCGTCGCCGGGGCGTACGCGATCATTATTCCGCTGACCACGGCCTGCACCGGGCCGACCTGGCCGACCGGCGAGGTGGTCCGCGGCGCCGGCATGGCCGGCGGCGCCTTCGTCGTCGTGCTGCGCGAGACGGCCGCGACCTCCGACGTGGGCGCGGCCGCGCGGCGGCTCACCGCCCGCTTCGGGGGGCAGGTGCGCCAGGTGTACGGCACGGCGCTGCGCGGGTTCGCCTTCGCCGGCACCGCGCAGGTGGCCCGGCGCATGGCCGCCGACCCGGCGGTCGCGTCCGTGGAGGCCGACCAGCCGGTCCAGGTGCGTGACATCGGCTGGCGGGTCGTCCAGCAGGCACCGCCGTCGTGGGGGCTGGACCGTGTCGACCAGCGTCGACTGCCGCTCGACGGGACCTACCGTTACGACCGCGCCGGGGCCGGGGTGCACGCCTACATTCTGGACACCGGTATCCGGCTCGACCATGTGGAGTTCGGCGGGCGCGCGGTGCACGGTCTCGACGTGGTCGCGTCCGACCCGCTCGGCCCGACCGCCGCGCCGTCGACCCCGGGCGCGTCCGGCGCGGCTCTGTCGCCCGCGGACTGCAACGGGCACGGCACCCACGTGGCCGGCATCATCGGCGGAGAGCGGTTCGGTCTGGCCAAGCGGATCACGCTCGTCGACGTCCGGGTGCTCGACTGCGCGGGCGCCGGCTCGGTCGCCCGGGTCATCGGCGCGATCAACTGGGTGAGCGCGCACGCGGTGCGCCCGGCCGTGGCGAACCTGAGCCTCGGCGGGCTGATCAGTCCCGCGCTCGACCGGGCCGTGGCGGGCGCGGTGGCGAGCGGCATCACGTACACGGTGGCGGCGGGCAACTTCGGCGACGACGCGTGCCGGCACAGCCCTGGCCGGGTGCCCGCGGTGCTCACGGTCGGCGCGACCGGGCCGACGGACATGGTCGGCGGCTATTCGAGCCGGGGACCGTGCGTCGACCTCTTCGCTCCCGGCACGGCGATCACGTCCGCCTGGTCGGGCGGACCGGCTGAGGCGGCCAGCGTCAGCGGTACCTCGGCCGCCTCCCCCCACGTCGCGGGAGCGGCCGCGCTGCTGCTCGGCCAGCATCCCCTGTGGACTCCGGCTCAGGTCGGCGCGGCGCTCGCCGCCGGCGCCACCCGGGGAGCCGTGTGGCCGGGCGGCGACGGCTCGCCCGACGCTCTGCTCTACGTCGGCGGCGGCGCGGCCGGACGAACGGTCGAACGCCGATCGCCGCGGGGGTGAACGAGCGATGAACGTCAGGTTCTGATCGGCACCTCTCGGGTGACGCACGTCGCAATCTACACCGTGCTACTAGGGCTTATACGCTATGCTCATCCTCATGCGTGCTCACCCGTCGATGCCGGCCGGTCTCTCCTCCGCCGTTCGTGGGCCGCACTTCTGTTCGAGCCGCCGGGGTGCCGGTCGCTGTCGCGCGAACCGCACCCGTTCGGGCCGCTGTCGTTAACCTGTCGCGCCGGTCGGCGCTGCCCGACGCGGCAAGCCCAAAGCCGGTCCCGCCCATTGCCGGGCCGGCCATTTTGGACGTCCGGATTCCAGGCGTGAGGAGAACGCCATGACCGTCACCTCCCTGTCCCGCCCCAGCGCTGCGCGCACGCTCCACGAGGTCGATACCGACCCGGCGACGCTGGTGGTCAACGTGCAGATCGCGGTGCCGTCCGGCACCCCGGCCGCCGACCGGGTGATCGCGTTGGCCAGGCGCCTCCAAGCCCTGGCCGCCGACGACGTGGCCTCCGCGCGGGTCTCCACGACCGTGTCGGTTGTCCTGGACTCCGTGGAGACCGAGACGGGCGCCCGCCCGTCACTTCTGCCGGTGCCCGTGTCGCCCGCACCCGTGCCGGCCGCGCCCGCCGCCGACGACGATCAGGTGCTGGCCGCCGCGCTGGCGTCCGTCGAGCCGTTCGTCGGCGCCGGCCTGTCCAGCGTCGAGGAGGCCGATCTGGTGCTCTACCCGGAGCGGCGTGTCGCGCTGCTCGACGGCGAGCCGCTGGAGTTCACCCGCCGCGAGTACGACCTGCTGCTGTATCTCATCGAGAACGGCGGTCGGGTGCTCAACCGGATGCAGCTGCTCAGCCAGGTCTGGGGCTACCCGTACCTGGGCGGCGAACGCACCGTGGACGTCCACGTGCGCCGCCTGCGCGCCAAGCTGGGCAGCCGGGGCCCGCAGCTGCACACCGTGCGCGGGGTCGGCTACCGGCTCGACCGCCTTGAGCGGGCCGCGGTGGTGCGGGAGCGCGCGCTCACGGCGTGACGGCCGCGGGCCGCGCGGCCCCGCTCGTGGGGCCGGCCGGCCGGGCGCGCAACCTCATCACGTGCTCGACCAGGGCCGCCAGCACCCGCTTGCTGGACTCGCGGTCGCGCGCGTCACACAACATCACGGGTACGCCCTCGTCGAGGTCGAGCGCGTCGCGCACCTCGGCCACGTTGAAGGGCTGCTCCCCGTAGAAGCAGTTGCATGCCACGAGGAACGGGGTGCCCCGCCGCTCGAAGTAGTCGACGGCGGCGAAGCAGTCCGCGAGGCGGCGCGTGTCGGCCAGCACGATCGCGCCCAGGGCGCCGAGCGCCAGCTCGTCCCACAGGAACCAGAAGCGGTCCTGCCCCGGCGTGCCGAACAGGTAGAGCACCAGCTCGTCGCTGAGATAGATGCGGCCGAAGTCCATCGCCACCGTGGTCGTGCGCTTGCCCTCCACGCCGGCTAGATCATCGTGGCCGACCCCGGCGTACGTGAGCGGCTCCTCGGTGTGCAGCGGCTTGATCTCGCTCACCGACCCGATCAGCGTCGTCTTGCCCACGCCGAAGCCGCCCGAGACGAGCACCTTGATGCCGAGCGGGATCGGCCGCCCCAGGCCGGCGTGCGGCTCAGAGGTCTCGGAGACCATGCAGCACCGCCTGGAGGACGTCGTCCGCGAGGGCCTCGGCGCCGCCCGGCGGGTCGTACATCGCGATGAGGCCCTCCTGCATCAGGTCGCCGAGCAGTACGCGGATCACACCGAGCGCCAGGTCCAGCTCCGAGGCGATCTTCGCGACCGAGGCGGGCTCCATGACGAGCGCCAGGATCGCGTGGTGCTCCGGCTGCAGGTGCGCGGGCCGCGCGCTGCCCGGGTTGACCGCGACCACGTGGGCCATCAGGTCGAAGGAGCCGGCGATCGGACGGGCCCGCCCGCGCGTCACCGCGAAGGCGCGCACGACCGGACCGGCGTCCTGGTCCAGCCAGGAGGGCTCGTCAGTGTCGGCCATCGGCGCGCGCGGCAGCCGGCCGCGACGGCGTCGACAGGGTGTGCCCGACCCGCTTGACGAGCATCGCCATCTCGTACGCGATCAGGCCGATGTCCGTGTCGCCCTCGGTGAGCACCGCCAGGCAGGCGCCGTTGCCGGCGGCGGTCACGAAGAGGAAGGCCGCGTCCATCTCGATGACGGTCTGCCGCACCGAGCCGGCCCGGAAGTGGCGGCTGGCGCTGCGGGCCAGGCTCTGGAAGCCCGAGGCCAACGCGGCGAGGTGCTCGGCGTCCTGCTGGTGCAGCCCCGATGAGGCGCCGAGCAGCAGCCCGTCGACGGAGAGGACGACCGCCCGCCGCGCCTCCGGCACCCGACCCACCAGGTCGTCGAGCAGCCAGTCAAGGCTGTGCGGAACGCCCGCCGGCTGCGCCATCAGTTGCCCCTCTCCGGTTCGGTCCCGGTAGTGTCCGTCACCGCCGGCCCATCGGCGGTCGTCTGCGCGGTTTGCCCAGCGTTCGCCTGCGTGTCGTTGTCGGTCTCGTCCGCGTCGATGTCGATCGTCGGCGGCTCCAGGTCCTCCGCCGCGATGCGGCCGCGTTGCATGCCGGCCTGCAGCGCCGACATCCGGTCGCGGATCTGCTGGGGCGTGTGCCGCGCCGCGTCGCCGGCCGCCGTGCCCTCCTGCTCGGTGTGCTCGTCGGGCGGGGGCGCGTCGCGCAGCTGCGCGGCCAGGTTCGCCTGCCGCACCCGCTTGGGCAGCAGGGGCGTCGCGGCGACGGGCCCGCCGTCGGAGGTCGCGTCCGCGCGGTCCGTCGCGCCGCCGGTCGGGCCGGCGGGCTCCGTGTCCGCGGTGGCGGCCCGGTCCGTGGCGAGCTGGATGTCGGCCAGCTCCACGTCTGCGGCGATCGCCACGTCCAGTTCGTCCGCCTCGGCGACGACCACGGCGTCCTCGGGCTCGACGACCACGGTGCGGGCCGCCTCCGGCCGGGCGCCCGGCACGGTCGGGACCCGGCGGGCCAACGGCTCGCGCCGCTGCGGTGCCGCGGGCTCCCGCTGGTCGGTGGGCCGCTGCGGCGGCTCGGGCTTGTCGTCGGGCGGCGAGGTCAGCTCGCCCTTGGCCGTGGCGAGCAGCGTCGGCGGCAGCAGTACCACCGCCGTGACGCCCCCGTACGGCGACGGGCGCAGCTGCACCCGGATGCCGTGCCGGTCGGCGAGGCGGGCGACCACGAACAGGCCCAGCCGCTCGCTGCTGGCGGGAT
This sequence comes from Luedemannella helvata, assembly GCF_039528415.1. NCBI lineage: Bacteria > Bacillati > Actinomycetota > Actinomycetes > Micromonosporales > Micromonosporaceae > Luedemannella > Luedemannella helvata. Next base: position 105,165 of record NZ_BAAALS010000013.1, on the reverse strand, counting down.
CGAAGTCCGGCGGCTCGGCCAGGCGCCGGTTGGCGGCGTCGATGTCCTCGGCGGTCATGCCGAGCCCCCGGTCCTCGATGTCGACCGCGAGGCCCTTCGGCACCAGCTGGGCCGACAGCCGTACCTGCGTGCGCGGTGGCGAGAACGCGGTGGCGTTCTCGATCAGCTCGGCGAACAGGTGCATCACGTCGCCCACGTAGCGACCGTGCAGCGCCGCCTGGGGGACCGGCGTGATGGTGACGCGGTCGTAGTCCTCCACTTCGGACACCGCGCCGCGCAGCACGTCCACCAGCGGTACCGGGCTGCGCCAGCCGCGCCCCGGGGTCGCGCCGGCCAGGATGACCAGGTCCTCCGCGTGGCGGCGCATCCGGGTCGCGAGATGGTCGACCCGGAACAGGGCCTCCATCTCGTCGGGGTCGGTGGCCCGCCGCTCCATCTGGTCGAGCAGGTCGAGCTGGCGGTGCAGCAGCGTCTGGCTGCGCCGGGCGATGTTGACGAAGACCTCGTTGAGTCCGGCGCGCAGCCGGGCCTCCTGCACGGCGGAGTCGATCGCGGTGCGCTGCACCTCGGCGAAGGCGTCGCCCACGTGCCCGATCTCGTCGTCGCCGTAGCGCAGGGCGGGCGTCTCGGCGTCGACATCGACCTCCTCACCCGCCCGCAGCCGGCCGATGACCGACGGCAGCCGGTCCTCGGCCAGGTCGAGCGCGGAGACCCGCAGGGCGTTGAGGCGGCCGATGAGGGAGCGGCCGAACCGGATCGAGATGACGATCGACGCGATGATGGCGAGCAGCCCGAGCAGGCCGATCAGCACTGCCCGTACGACAGAGGTGGTGGCCGCCGACTCGTCGGCGGCGACCGGCGCGGCGGCCAGCTCGCGGGCGAAGGCGCGCAGGTTCGCGGACGTCTCGTCGTACGCGGGGCGCCAGGAGGTCAGGGCCACCGTGGCCGGCCGGTCGCGGGCCGGCTCGGCCAGCACGTTGTCCTCGATGGCCTGCACCTGGCGGGCCGCGGGCGCGTCCACGAGCGCCTGCAGCCGGGCGCGGGCCGCCGGGTCCAGGCCGGCCTCGGCGCTGGCCGCCAGGTAGCGGCGGGCGCCGATGAGGCCGATCAGCGAGTCGCGCGTGGCGGCGTTGAGTGTGCCGTTGGTGTCGATGCCGTGCAGGAGAGCGTCCTCCTGGCTGAGCACCTCGTGGGCCCGGTCGAGCGCCGCGACCGCCTGCGCGGTGCGGGCGTGTTCGGCGTCGCCCGGCGCGGTGACCGGCGTCGCGACGCGCAGGCTCGCGTCGACGACCTCGCCGTAGATCCGGATCGCCTCCGTGCGGTCGATGCCCCGCCGGTCGATGCTCTCCCGGCCCGGCCGCAGCGAGTCCAGCGAGGTGAGCAGCGTCTGCAGGGCAGTGGCGGCGCCGGCCGCCGTGACATCCTCGGACCGGGCGCGGGCGGCGCCGGCCCGCAGCGCGGCGATCTTCTCGTCCGTGCGCTCGCGCTGCGCGCTGAGAGGTCCGGCGTTCTCGCCGCCGCCGGCCAGGTACGCCACCGAGAGCCGGCGTTCGGCCTGCAGGTCGTCGACGAGCGCGGCCGCGGGCGTACCGACGTTCGCGGTGAACGCCTCGCGCCGGTTGGCGTCCAGCGCGGGCCCGGTGAAGGCGAACGTGGCGAGCAGCCACAGCACCGTCAGCGCCACGAGCGGGGTGGCGAGCGCTCCAATGATCTTGGTGCGGATCGACCAGCCCGAGGTGTCCGCCAGCTCCCGGATCCGGGGCGGCACGGCGATCGCGGGCGGACGCAGGCGCTCCGGCAGGCGGCGGCGGGTGTCCCGGTGATTGCCCGAGCGATGGGACAGCGGGCGGACGGGAGGGCGCATCTTCGGCATGATACGGACGGCACGGCGGCCTTGGGTCATCCGAAGATGTCGAACTGGTGACTGTGGACGGTTGGGTGACCATGCGATTGCCCAGCGTAGCTGCCGTCCGTTTCGACTTGCGTGATGTTGTTGCGGGGGTGTTAACACTGGTGGACGGGACCCGCGCGTCACGGAAGACTGAGGGCCACGGCGGCAGTGGGGGTTGCGATGACTGAGCCGATCTTGGTTGTCGACTTTGGTACCTCCGGGACGGCAGCGGCGCTGGTCCTCGGTAACCAGGTGCGTCTGGTCAAGGAGCCAGCCAGCGGGCAGGCGAGGTGGCCATCCTCCGTGTGCCTGGACGGCGACGGATTCGTCGTCGGTACGGTCGCCGAGCGGCGCAAGCGCTCCCTGCCGCGCCGGTACGTGGACGGGCCGCGCCGAGCGGTCGACGCCGACGCCTCCATCTGGCTCGGCGACCGGGAGATCACCGGGTCGGAGGCCCTGGTCGCGTACCTGGTGGCCATCAAGGGCGACGCCGAGCGCTTCTACGGCGGCCAGGTCGACCGCCTGACGCTGACCGTGCCCGCCGGATACCAGGTGCCCGACCCGCGGCGCGAGCGGCTCATCGCCATCGGCGAGCAGGCCGGCTTCCGCGACGTGGAGCTCGTGACCGACGCGGTGTGCGCCGTCCTCGATCCGGAGACCGGACCCGCGGTGCCCGACGGCGCCCTCGTCCTCGTCTGTGACCTCGGCAGCACCTGGTGCGTGACCCTCGCGCGGCGCCAGGGCGACGAGGTGATCCCGCTCGAGTCGGAGACCTCGGCGGCGGGCCGCGAACTCGACGCCCAGCTCATCAACGGGCTGCGTGTGGAGGGGCAGGCGTGGCTGGAACCGTTGCTGCGCGCCGAGGGCGACGCCGGCCTGCGTGCGTACTACGAGGCGGTCGACTTCATCCGGCGCCTCAAGCATCAGCTCAGCGACTCCGTCGAGGTGGAGGACCACCTCACGCCGCTGGCCCCGCCGTTCCGGCTCAACCGGGGCTGGCTGGAGGCCGTCGCCGACCCGGGCCTGCGCTGGGTCGTCACCACCTGCCGCGCCCTGGTCGCCCGGGCCGGTGTGAGTCCGGACGACATCGCCGGCGTCATCCTGGTCGGCGGCGCCGCCCGGATGCCGGCGGTCGCCCCGCTCCTGCACGGCGCGCTGGCGCTGCCGGTGCGCTGGCCCACCGAGCCGGAACTGGCCGTCGTCCGCGGCGCGGCCACCTGGGCCATGTCGGCGGCCACCCGCGTCGTCCCCGCCGAACTGCCCAAGTGGCGGGTCGAGCCGCTCGCCTGGGAGATCCCGGGCGGGCGGGCCCGGCTGCTGCGCTGGCTCGTCGAGGAGGGCGAACCCTACTCCGCGGGCGCCTGCCTCGCTCAGATCGGCACGCTCGACGACCGGGTCTTCGACCTCACGGCCGTGCACGAGGGCACCCTGCTCGACCGCCGCGTACGGCCGGGCGACACGGTGGAGATGACACTCGTCGCCGCCGCCTCCAAGTCCAGCGTGGCGCTCGTCGACGACCCGCCCGCCAAGATGTACGAGCTGTGGGCGGCCGGCACCTGGCTGGTCAGCCCCGACGGGCGCACCCTCGTCGAGTGCGCGGAGACCACGGGCGAGATCCGGTTCCACCAGATCGCCGACGGGGCCGTGACCGCCCAGTTCCGCCCCGAGGTGGACGCGGGCCGGCCGCACCACGGCCGCGCGTACGTCAGCCCGGACGGGCGGCTGACCCTGGCCGCGTGGGACAACGACGGCCGGTTCTCCATCTGGGACGTCGAGTCCGGCCGGTCGCTGAGCCGCTTCCAGGACGGCGGCGGCCCGCACAAGGTCCTCGTCAACGAGGCGCTGTGGCGGCTGACGGCCGAGGGCCAGGGCAAGGTCTCGGCGGGGCGCTACCAGCGCACGGTCACGACGATGTGGGACCTGCGCACCGGCGCCCGGGTCGAGAAGCTGACCGACCCGGACTGGCAGCGTCGCCATCCCGGCTTCCAGGAGCGCAGCGTGCGCGACGGGTTCGGCGTCAAGGTGGACAGCCCGGACGGGCGGCTGCGCGCGATCGGCGACAGCGGCACGGTGACGCTGCGCGAGGCCACCACGGACCGCGAGCTGTTCCGCGCGGTGGAGGCACAGGTGCGAGCGGTACGGACGGCCTTCAGCGCGGACGGCCGTTACCTGATCGCCAGCTGGGATTTCGGCGAACGGAGTCGCGTGGATGTCTGGGAGATCTGACCGGTGAGCGCCCCCATCCTGGTCATCGACTTCGGCACGACCACCTCGGCCGCGTCGGTCGTGGAGGACGACGACGCCTGGCTGGTCGCGGAGCCGGCCAGCGGCGGTTACCTGTGGCCGTCCGCGGTCTGCTGGGACGGCCAGCAGCTGCTCGTCGGCACGCTCGCCGACCGGCGCAAGCGCACCGACCCCACCACGTACTGGGCGGAGTTCAAGCGCGGCCTCGCCGTGGACACCCCCATCCTGCTCGGGCACCGCTGGTTTCGCCCCAGCGAGCTGGTCGTCACCGTGCTGTCCGCCCTCAAGGCGGAGGCGCAGCGCCAGCTCGGCGGCACCATCGACCGCGCCGTGCTGACCGTGCCCGCCAGCTACGTCAACGGCGACCCGCGCCGCGCCCGCATGGCCGCGGCGGCCGAGGCCGCCGGCTTCGTCGCGGTCGAGCTGGTGCCCGAGCCCGCCGCGGCGGCGTTCGCGTCCGACAGCGGCCAGCACGGCGGCGAGCTGGTCCTCGTGTACGACCTGGGCGGCGGCACCTTCGACGCGGCCCTGGTCCGGCTCGGCGAGACCTGGCACGAGGTGCTCGGCCACGCCGCGCTCGACGACTGCGGCGGCCGCGACATCGACGCCCTGCTGTCCAGCCGCATCCGGCACGAGAGCGACCAGTGGCTCACCCCGCTGCGCAACACCATGGCCGCCACCCCGTCCGCCCCGGCGGCGCTGCGGCTGAGCATGGCCATCGCCGACTTCGCCCAGCGCATCAAGCACCAGCTCACGGACGTGCCGGTCGCCCAGGACTTCCTCATGCCGAACACCCCGATGTACCAGCTGGCACGGCCCGAGTTCGCCCATATGACCGCCCCGCACATCGGCCGTACGATCGCGTGCTGCACCGACCTGCTGGCCCGCCTGGGCGTACCGCTGGGCGATGTGTCCTCGGTCGTGCTGGCCGGCGGCAGCTCCCGCATGCCGGTCATCGCCGAACGGCTGGAGCGCGACCTCGGCCGCCCCCTGCGCCGCATCCCGGAACCCGACCTGGCCGTCGTCCGGGGTGCCGCCCGCTGGTTGCAGCGCAGCGGGTCCCGGGTCGTCCAGGCCGCGCGCATCCCGGCCCGCACCGTACCGCTGGCGTTCCCGATCCCGGGCGGCTCGGCGCGCCTGCTGCGCTGGCACGTACTCCCCGGCGAGACGTACGCGGAGGGCAGCCGCCTGGCCCGGGTACGCCTGCCCAGCGGCGCCCTGTGGGACCTCACCGCGGCGGCCCCCGGCATGATCGACCGGTTCCTCGTCCAGCCCGGTCGCGACGTCGGCGCCACCGACTGGCTGGCCCTGGCCCGCCACTAGCCGCGCCAGCCCGCCTCCCGGAGCGCGGCGCGCAGCTGCGCCACCACCACCTCGGGCCGGTCGCGCACGAGCCAGGCCGGAAACCGCAGCACCCGGTCGCCGGTGACCCACAGGGCGTTCTGCCGCGCCATGTCCGCCCACACCTGCGTCGGGTTCGTGTGGTGCGCGCCGTCAATCTCCAGGTGCAGCCGGTACCGCTCGTAGTACCCGTCGAGGTAGCGCTGCCTGCCGTCGGCGTCGCGGCGGCCGTGCTGGAACGTGGGCACGGGCAGCCCCGCCTGCCGGATGATGCCGAGCAGGTCCAGCTCGCCGAGCGACGTAGCCCCGCCGGCCGCGTCGCGGGCGGTGGTGGCGGTGAGCGTGCGTCGTCGGGCGCGTGGCTGCCGGGCAACCGCGTCGAGCACGTCGTCGAGCCGTACGAACCCCTGCTGGAACGCGGTGGCGATGATGCCCCGCGCCTCCCGGTCACTGCGCGCCCACGCGGCCGCGTCCACGATCGACCGGGGCGGCCGTGTCCGGGGCGGCCGCGCCCCGGTGAACACGTCACGCGGCCCGAGCGTGGTCGTCCGCCGGACGCTCACCCCCTTCGGCGGCCGCCGGTGTCGCTGGTCGGCGCGGAGGAGCACAAAGATGGACGGCGGTTCGAACCCGATGAGACCGTGGGCACGCAGGGCTGACAGCCCGCCGAGCGGCGCCGGCTCGCCGTCACCGGCGGCAAGCGACGCGATCCACAGCCGTTGACGATCGGTGAGCTCACCGTTGTGCGTGACGAGAACGCCGAAGTGCGGCCGTTGCCACCGCCCGGAGGCGACCTGATGACGGATCGTGCTTTTGGTGAGCCAACGCCTGGCCTGGCGAACACCGAGCACACCGTTTTGATGATCAAGAATGTCGTCAATCCCACCCACTGCGGCAGTGTGCGCGGCAGGTCCTGCTCCGCGCTCGCTCCGCGCACCTTCTGTGGATAAGCGCTGATGGATCTTGGGACAAGAGGGTCGCGGTAGCGGCACTTTCGTCCCAAGATCCAATGTGGGTGGTGGTGGGGAAGTTTCCATGTCCGCCGGGGTCCTGGGTGGGGGCGGGGTGGCGGCGGCCAGCGCAGATCGTGTGAGGGTGGCTCATGTATTGATGAGCGTTGGTTGACGGGAGGTGGAGTGGCTGGTTACGTCGCGGTGGGCCCACCGTCCCGGGCCCGCTTAACGTGAGGAGCTACGGCGTGCTGACTTCGTCTCGACGCGTACTCGCCGGTGTGGCCGCCGTGTGCGCGGCTGCCGCCGCGGCGGTCGTGGTGATCGTCGCGCGGCCCGCGGACGCCGCCGCCGGCCTGCCGTACCAGGACCCGGCGCAGCCCGTCAGCGCCCGGGTGGCGGACCTGTTGGGGCGCATGAGCCTCGACGACAAGATCGGTCAGATGACGCAGGCGTCGAAGAACGCACTGCTCAGCCAGCAGGACATCGCGACGTACCGGCTGGGTTCGCTGCTGTCCGGCGGCGGTGAGGCGCCGAGCAACAACAGCGCCACGGGCTGGGCCGACATGTACGACGGCTTCCAGCGCACCGCGCTCACCACGCCGCTGGCCATCCCGATCATCTACGGGCTCGACGCCGTGCACGGCAACAACAACGTGTACGGCGCGACGATCTTCCCGCACAACATCGGCCTGGGCGCGGCCCGCGACCCGGACCTGGTGCAGCGCGTCGGCCGGGCGACCGCCGAGGAGGTCGCCGGCGCCGGCCTGGACTGGACGTTCGCGCCGTGCCTGTGCGTCGCGCGCAACGACCGGTGGGGCCGCACGTACGAGTCGTACGGGGAGAAGCCCGAGATCGCCGTCTCCTACGCCCCGATCATCACGGGCCTGCAGGGGACGTCGCTGAACGGCAGCGCCAGCATCCTCGCCACCGCGAAGCACTACGTCGGCGACGGCGGTACGACGAACGGCACCGACCAGGGCAACACGCAGATCAGCGAGTCCGAGCTGCGGGCGGTCCACCTGCCGCCGTTCCAGGCCGCGATCGCCAAGGGCGTCGGCTCCGTGATGATCTCCTACAGCTCGTTCAACGGCGCCAAGCTGCACGGCCACAAGTACCTGATCACGGACGTACTGAAGACGGAGCTGGGCTTCACCGGGTTCGTCGTGTCCGACTGGGCCGGCATCGACCAGATCGACGGCGGGACGGGCTTCACGCAGTCCGAGGTCGCGACCGCCATCAACGCGGGCATCGACATGGTGATGGTGCCCAACGACTACCGCACCTTCATCAACCACCTGCGCAACGCTGTCAACGCCGGCCAGGTGCCGCTGTCGCGCATCGACGACGCGAACAGGCGCATCCTGACCAAGAAGTTCGAGCTGGGCCTGTTCGAGCAGCCGCTCGCCGACCGCACCTACACGTCCACTGTGGGCAGCCAGGCGCACCGTGACCTGGCCCGCGAGGCGGTCCGCAAGTCGCAGGTGCTGCTGAAGAACACCAACAGCATCCTGCCGCTGGCGAAGACCGGCCGGATCTTCGTGGCCGGCAAGAGCGCCGACAACATCGGCAACCAGTCGGGCGGCTGGACGATCTCGTGGCAGGGCGCCTCCGGCAACATCACCCCGGGCACGAGCATCCTGCAGGGCGTCCGGCAGACCATGGCGCCCGGCTCGACGATCACCTACAGCGCGGACGGCTCCGGCATCGACTCCTCCTACTCGGCGGCGATCGCCGTGGTGGGCGAGACGCCCTACGCGGAGGGCCGGGGCGACCGGACCGGCTCGATGAGCCTGGACAGTACGGACCTGGGCGCGATCGCCCGGCTGCGGGCCGCGGGGGTTCCGGTCATCGTCGTACTCGTCTCCGGACGGCCGCTCGACATCGCCGCCGAGGTCGGCAACTGGAACGCGCTCGTGGCCGCCTGGCTGCCGGGCACCGAGGGCCGCGGCGTGGCCGACGTGCTCTTCGGCGACTACAACCCGACCGGCAAGCTGCCGGTGACGTGGATGAACAGCGTCAGCCAGCAGCCCATCAACGACGGCGACGGCAAGACGGGCCTCTACCCGTACGGGTACGGGCTGAGCTACCCGATCGTCACGCCGACGAGCCAGCCGCCGACGACCGCCGTCCCGACCAGCGTGGCTCCCACCAGCGCGGCCCCGACGAGCGCGGCCCCGACGAGCGCGGCCCCGACGAGCGCGGCCCCGACGAGCGCCGTGCCGACGACCCGGCCGCCGACGAGCGCGGTCCCGACGACCCGGCCGCCGACGAGCGCCGTGCCGACCACCCGGCCGCCGACGAGCTCGGTGCCGACGACGGGCGCCGCGACGTGCACGGTCACCTACAAGGTCGCCGGCCAGTGGCAGGGCGGCTTCCAGGGCGACGTCACGATCCGCAACACGGGTTCGTCGCCGATCGCCAACTGGTCTCTGAAGTGGACGTTCGCGAACGGGCAGGCGATCAGCCAGCTGTGGAACGGCAGCTACACCCAGTCGGGTTCGGCCGTGACGGTCAGCGGCGTGAGCTGGAACTCCACGATCGCGCCGAGCGCGTCCGTGAACCTGGGCTTTCTCGCCTCGTGGAACGGCACGAACGCGGCGCCCGTTTCATTCACCCTCAACGGGGGTCCGTGCGCGGTCGGCTGAAGCTAATCTGCCCACATGTCCCCCTCGCGTACCGCCGCGGCGCTCCTGTTGAGCGTCGCGGCGGTTGCCGTCAGCGCACCCGCCCACGCCCACGTCCACGCGCCCGTCGAGTCATGCCTGACCAGCAAGCTGGTCTCGCCACGGCCGAAACCGTCGCCGCTGCCGACCCGCGACCCAGCCCAGCCGGTCATCGGTGGTGCCGCGCTGGCCGCGCCCGGCCTCGTCGTGCCCGCCGACGCGACCGACCTGCCGAAGAAGGTCACCGCCCGGTCGTGGCTCGTGGCCGACGTCGACACCGGAGAGGTCCTCGGCGCGTGCGGCGCGCACGAGTACGGCGCGCCCGCCAGCGTGCAGAAGCTCCTGCTCGCGGCCACCCTCATGGACAAGCTCGACGCGAAGCAGAAGGTCAAGGTCACGAACGCCGACCTCCAGTACGAGCCGGGCAGCTCGGCCGTGGGCCTCGTCTCCGGCGGCAGCTACACCGTGCGTACGCTCTGGTTGGGCCTGCTGCTGAACTCCGGCAACGACGCGGCGAACGTACTGGCTCGCGTCGGCGGTGGCGCGGCCGGGGTGCGCGGCACGATGGGCGAGATGAACGGCCTCGCGCGAAAGATCGGCGCGTGGGACACGAAGGCGGTCACACCGTCCGGACTGGACGGTCGCGGCCAGGTCACGAGCGCGTACGATCTGGCGCTCATCGCCCGCATCTGCTTCGCCAACAAGGACTTCCTGGCGTACGCCCAGACGCCGACGACGATGATCCCGGCGCAGAAGCCGCGCTACGCGGCGTTCCAGATCCAGAACGACGTGAGCTTCACGTTCGCCTACCAGGGCGCGCTCGGCGGCAAGACGGGCTTCACGGACTTCGCGCGGCACACGTTCGTCGGTGCCGCGCAGCGCAACGGGAAGCGGCTCGTCGTCGCGGTGCTGGGAGCGGAGAACCGGCCGGCGAAGGCCTGGCAGCAGGGTGCCGCGCTGCTCGACTGGGGCTTCGAGACGGTGGGCTCCGAGCCGGTCGGGAAGCTGGTGAGCCCGGACGAGGTGGCGGCGCTGGCGGTGCCCGCGGCGGCCGCCGCGTCGGCGACCCCGGCCGCGCCGCCGACGCCCAAGCCCGCGCCGGTCGCGTTGCCGCGCACGTCCGGCGTGAACTGGTTGCCGCCGTGGGCGGTGCTGGTGCTTGTCGGCGTCGGCATCGCGGTGTTCACCACGATCGGCATCGTGCAGAGCCGGAAGAACAAGCGGCGTCGCCGCCGTCGCTGAACGGCCCCGGTGCCGGGCACGCCCGGCACCGGGGACCGGTGTGTCAGCGCAGTGGGCCCTTGTTGGGCTTGCGGTGGGTGAGCGCCCCGAGCTGCGGGGCGTTGACCGGACCGGCGTACGGGCCGGTGCCCCCGGTCGCGCGGCCGACGAGCGCGCCGCCCGCGCCCGCCAGGGACGGGCCGGTGGCGCCCCGCGCGGCGGCGGGTAGCTCCGTGTCGGCGCGTGCCGCCTGCGGCTGCGGCGGCAGCAGGGTGTAGTGCGCCTCGATCGCGGTGTAGTACGCGCGCTCGTAGCGCTCCGCCATGACGGGCGCGGAGAAGTTCTCGCGCACGTGCGCCACGCACGCCGCCGGGTCCAGCTCGCGGGCCGCGTGCAGCGCGTCGGGCAGCTCCTCCACGGTGTCGCAGATGAAGCCGGTGACGCCGTCACGGATGATCTCGGGTACCGCGCCGCGGCGCAGTGCCACGACCGGCACGCCCTCGGCCATCGCCTCGATCATCACCATGCCGAACGGCTCCTCCCACCTGATCGGCAGGATCATGCAGCGCGACGCCCGCAGCCGCTCGAAGATCTCCGGGCGTTCGGCGTTGACGAGCACCTCCACCGAGTCGTCGAGCATCGGCGAGATGACGTTGTTGAAGTACCTTTCCTCCAGTGCCTCGTTGCACTTGCCCGCGAGCAGCAGCGGCAGGCCGGCCGCGCGGCAGGCCTCGATCGCCAGGTCCGGCCCCTTGTCGGGGTTGAATCGCGCGAGCCAGACAACCGGGCCGTCCCCGACGCGGTCCGGGACCTCCTTGACCTCGTCCACAATAAGACCATTGTGGACGGTCGCGATCCACGGCAGCGTCGGCCGGTACCGGCGCTGGCTGTGCGAGATGGCGATCAGCCGGATCGTGTCACCGACGGCCTCGTAGTAGTCGCCGAGCTCACCGGCCACGCCGCCGTGCACCGTGAGTACGGTCGGCGTGGTGAGCCGGCCAGCGGTGAGCGGGCCGGGCGCGGTGTGGTCGTGCACGATGTCGAAGTCGCCGGCCGCGAGGAGCCGGTTCACCCGCGCGGTGTGCAGCACGTCCGGCATGGTCTCGCCGAGGCGTGGGAACTGCAGCGTGGGTGTGGTGCTCACGAACTTCGCCTTGGTGCCGGTACGCTCGCCGGCGCCGAAGAGCGTGACGTCGTGTCCGCGGTCGACCAGACCGTCGATCAGGGCGGACGCGATCATTTCAAGGCCGCCGTAGCCGCGGGGCGGCATTTCGTACCAGGGCGGGACAACCATGGCGATCCGCAGCGGACGTGGCGTCGTCCGCGCCGAGGCTCCCCGCACGGCGGCGACACGCGGTCCCGCGGCGACACTGGATAACTTAGGTTTCTCCAACTCGTCCATGGCTACCTGCCTCCCTAGGCTGGTGACGAGTACGCGCCTTTCGGTGCGTACACCAAGGTCCACTTACCCGCTGGTTGGCCATTCCAACCATGGGCGCAAGTGTTCGAGAGGTGCAGATGCGCGCAGACCTGGTCAACATCCTCGTCGGTAGCACGTTCGTCGTGAGCGACACGAGAGGGGACATTCGTCCGGGAACCGACGAGGCAACTGGCCTATTTTACCGCGATATGCGGCATTTGTCCCGTTGGGAGATCCGGCTCAACGGCCGCGAACTCGATAGTCTTTCGGCCACGACGATCGAGTACGACGAAGCGGTCTTCTACCTCATCGAGCCCACCGGCACCGTGTACCGCAATCCCACCGTGTCGCTGCTGCGCCGGCGGTTCGTCGGCGACGGCATGCACGAGCAGCTTGAGGTCACCAATCACGGCATCGAGCCGATCCACCTGGAGCTGTCCATCCTGTTCGCCGCGGACTTCGCCGACATCTTCGAAGTCAAGGACCAACTCGCGAAGGTCGGCGAGTTCCACCAGGTCGTGGGCGACACGCGTACGACGCTGACCTACCGCCGCGACGACTTCAGCCGGGAGACGAGCGTGCTCGCCCCGGGCGCGTTCCTTACGGAAGAGTCACTCACGTACCGGGTCGAGCTGGGCCCCGCGCAGACCTGGCGCACGGAGTTGCAGGTCGCGGTCGGCACGCAGCTGACCGGTCCGACGCCCCGGCGGGCCCTGCACCAGCCCGACATGGCGGCCGGCCTCGACGACTGGCTCGCCGCGGCGCCCGTCCTCGAATGCGGGTGGGAGGACCTCACCCGCACCTACCGGCGCAGCCTCGTCGACCTCGCGGCCCTGCGGTTCTATCCGGAGAGCTTCCCGGACTCGTCGCTGCCCGCCGCCGGCCTGCCGTGGTTCATGGCGCTGTTCGGCCGCGACAGCCTGATCACCAGCTACCAGGCGCTGCCGTTCATGCCCGAGCTGGCCCGGACCACCCTGCGCGCGCTCGCCGCGCAGCAGGCCACGGAGGCCGACCCGTTCCGCGACGCCGACCCGGGGAAGATCCTTCACGAACTGCGCCACGGCGAGCTGACCTACTTCGGCCAGCGGCCCCAGTCGCCCTACTACGGCAGCTGCGACGCCACGCCGCTGTTCCTCGTCGTCCTCGACGAGTACGAGCGGTGGACGGGCGACGTCGCCACCGTACGGGCGCTGGAACCGGCCGCCCGCGCGGCGCTGGCCTGGATGGACGAGCACGCCGACCTCACCGGCAGCGGCTACCTCGACTACCAGACCCGCAACCCCGAGAGCGGCCTGGTCAACCAGTGCTGGAAGGACTCCTGGAACTCGATCGTGCACCCCGACGGCCGCCTCGCCAGTCACCCGCACGCGACCTGTGAGATCCAGGGGTACGCCTTCGACGCGCGCATGCGCGCCGCGCGGCTCGCCGAGCAGATCTGGGGCGACGCCGAACTCGCCGCCACGCTGCGCGCCTCCGCCGCGAAGCTGCAGGAACGCTTCGTGAACGACTTCTACCTGCCCGACGAGGGCTGGTACGCGCTCGCGCTCGACGGCGAACGCACCCCGGTGCCCACCCTCACCTCCAACATCGGGCACCTGCTGTGGAGCGGCATCGTGCCGGAGGAGCACGTCGACGACCTCGCCGGGCACCTCATGGGCGAGCGGCTGTTCTCCGGGTGGGGCGTGCGCACCATGGCCTCCGGCCAGCCCGCCTACAACCCGCTGGAGTACCACAACGGCACCGTGTGGCCGCACGACAACGCCCTGATCGCCGCCGGTCTGGCCCGGTACGGCCGCACCGAGGCGGCCGCCCGCATCGCCGTGGCGCTGTTCGAGGCGGCGAGCCAGGTCAACTACCGGCTGCCGGAGGCGCTCGTCGGGTACGCCCGCCGGCCCGGTCACCCGCCCGTGGCGTACCCGTCGGCGTGCTCGCCGCAGGCGTGGGCCGCCGGTACGCCGCTGTTGTTGCTGCGCGCCCTGCTCGGCCTCGAACCCGAGGGCGACCGCCTGCTGTCGCGGCCCGTCCAGGTCGACGCGATCGGGTGGTTGGCGCTGCGGGGGATACCCGGCCGGTGGGGGCGCAGCGACACCACCCGGTGAGGGACATCCGCGTCGCCACTCGCGGTACGCGTCGTTGTGCCTGATGTGTCGACCCTGGCCCCAGAGCCCCCGGTAACGGGCCAGCTGTCCGACGCCGGCCGCCCCGGCCCGCGCCGTCGCCGGCGCGCCGGGGCACCGGCCGGCATCTCAGTGACCGTGGTCGTGCCCGTACGCGACCCGGCCGCGCCGCTGGACGCCCTCGTCCGGGCGCTCGGCCGGCAGGGACTCGCGGACGACGCGTACGAGGTGATCTTCGTGCTGGCGCCGGGCGACGGCGAGTGCGCCGCCCGGGTCGGCCGGATCGCCCAGCGCGTGCCCCAGGCGCACGTGATGAGCGACGACCCCGAGGCCGTGCCACCGGCCGCCGCGCGGGGCGACTGGATCCTCGTCCACGGCGAGTACGGCCAGCTCACCGCCGGGGCACTGCGCCGCCTCCTGGATGGCGCGGCGCGGCTCGGCGTGGCGGCCCTCCTCGGCGGCGACGGGTCGTACCGCCGGTTGGGCGCCCCGGGGCAGCGGCGGGTCGTCGCGGCCGACCTGCCGCTGGTCGACGGCCCGGGCGGCGTGGCGCTGCTGCGGCGTGACTTCCTGGCCCGCCAGCGGCTCGCCGTGCCCCTCGGCGCCGACGCGCTCGCCCGCGCGTTGCTGCGCGCCGGCGAGGTCGGCCTGCTCGGCGGGAACCCCTGCTACCTGCGCGGGCGGGACGTCGAGCCGGCGCCGTGGGAGGCGGCCGATCTCCTCGACGTGCACGACTGCGACGCCTTCCGGCTCGCCCTGCTGCGCTCGATGGTCGACTGGGCGGCCGGCGCCTCCGTCCTCGCCCGCGCCGACCGCTTCGCCCTCCTGGACGGGGCCCGGCAGCTGATCAATGAGGAGCTTCCCGACGGGCTCGACGCCCGGCTGCCCGCCGCCACGCGGGTTCGCTGCCGGCTGCTGCGCGAGGGCCGCTTCGCCGACCTGGTCGACTGCGTGCGCGCCGAGGCCGCCGTCCGCGCCGAGGTCACCCTCACGGGTGCCGCCTGGCGCGCCGGGGCCCTCGAACTCGACGTGCTCGCCCGCCTGGTCGCGGCCGATGGAACGCCGCTCGCCTTCGCCGCCTCGGGCGACCTGCGGCTGTTCCCGGTGCCGGTGCGCGCCGTCGCCCCCGCCACCCGGGACGCCGCCGTCGACCTGGCCGCCGGCGCCGTCGAGGTACTGCTCCACCACGGGAGTACGGGCGAGAGCGTCGCACTGCCCACCGACGTGACCGTCGTGCGCGACCACGATGGACGCCACGAGCGGGTCAGCTTCACCGCCCGCGCCCGGCTGGGACCGGCGGCCCCGGACGAGGACTGGGCGCTCGTCGCCGGGGCCTGGACCGTGCGGCTGCGGGTTGACCTGTGCGGCCTGCGCCGGGAGGTCGACATCCCGCCGCCCCGCCGGCCCCGCCGATGGCCGCCCGCTCGACTGGCGCCCGCGCGGACGATCCCCGGCGGGTACCGCGTGTCCCTGACGGCCCTCGACCGCGTCACGGCCCGCATCCGGCCGTGACCTGGGACGCCGCGCTACACCGGTGCCAGCGGGGTGTGCGGGGGCGCGGGGAGGGTGACCTCGATGGGGTCGCCGGGCTGGACCTCGCCGTCGGTGACGACGATGCCCATGATGCCGCCCTTGCGGATCACGGTGCCGTCCGCGGCGCGGTCGAGGACGGGACATAATGGGTTCGTGGGCGCGCTCACGGTGATGACCTGGAACGTCGAGAACCTCTTTCGACCGGCTCAGGCGACGGACGCTTACCGGCGCAAGGTCGACTACCTGGCGAGGATCATCGCGACGGTGCGCCCCGACGCCCTGGCCGTGCAGGAGATCGGCGACCCGGGGGCCATGGCGGACCTCGTCGCCGCGCTCGGCGACGGCTGGCACGCGGCCCTCAGCGATCACCCCGACGGGCGGGGCATCCGCGTCGGTGTGCTCGCCCCGCACCCGGTCGCCGTCGAGGCGCAGATCGTGGAGTTCGGGCCGACGGGCCTGCCGGAGGTGCCCGATGTGGACGGTGGCACGCTCACGGCGATGGGGCGCGGCGCCGTCCAGGTGCGCGTCGGCGATGGGCCGCGGGTCGTCACGGCGCATCTGAAGTCGAAGCTGCTCACGTTCCCGCAGGGCCGCCGCGCGCCGCGCGACGAGGACGAACGCGCGCGGGGGGCCGCGTACGCGCTGCTGCGCCGGGCCGCGGAGGCGGTCGCGGTCCGGGTACACCTCAACGCGGTGATGGACGGCGTACCCACGGTGTTGTGCGGAGATCTCAACGACGGACCCGACGCCGTCACGACCACCCTGCTCGGCGGACCGGAGGACGCGGACCCGCGGCGTCCCGACAAGGGTGACCGGGTCCGGCTGTACAACCTGGCGACCCTGCTGCCGGCGGGGCGCGCCTACTCGCGGATCTACCGGGGGCGCGGCGAGCTGATCGACCACATCCTGGTCTCCCGCGAGCTGCGGCTGCGGGTGACCGGCGTGGACAGCCTGGTGGACGACATCGGGTCGATCACCGCGTCGTTGGCGGACCGGCGCGACGCGATCGTGCCGGATCACGCGCCGGTCGTGGCGCGCTTCGCCGCGAGCGGCTAGCGGACCACGACCGGCGAACGGTGGCGCGAGGTCAGCTCGTCCAGCGGCGCCGTGACGCGGCGATGGCCAGCACGCCCAGGCCGATGAGTACGCCCGACACGATGAGCATGCCGGTCACCGGTCCACGGTTGGCCCCCGGCGTGACGGCGAGCGTGCCGCCCGAGCCCCCGCCCGAACCGCCACCCGAGCCGGTGACCTTGGTGGCCGACGGAGTCGTGACGCCGGAGCGGGGCCCGCGCATGAGGGTCTGTCCGTTGACCGGGACGACGTCCTCGGCCTGCTGCTGCGTCCAGCTCGCCATCACCATGGTCTGGTAGAGGGCGATCTGCGCGGTCACGTTGCCCGGCAGGGTCGTGGGCTCGTAGACGACCTCGGAGCCGGCCGGCACGCGGGCGGCGCCCTTCGCGGAGATCTTGAGCGGGCCGGGGCTGGTCACCTTGAGGTAGAGCTTCGTGGTGGCCGGGACGATTGCGCCGTTCGTGATCGGCCGGGTGCCGGCCGAGTCGGCGTAGAGCGTGCCGCTGGACGACGACACGATCACGTCGCCCACGCCGCCGTTCATCGTGAACGGGCCGGTCACCTGGCCGAGGTAGGCGGTGCTCGGGCCGTCGAGCATGAGGTCGGGCACGCCGGCGTTGCTCAGCGGCCCGCGCTTCAGCGCGTCGGCGACGATGGCCACGGTGGCCGCGTGCAGCGGGTCCTCCGGCGCGACGACGAGCTTGTTGGTGAAGAACCAGATCGCCAGCTGCACCGCGGCGGCCTTGCCGGCGGCGGAGGCCTGCGAGGCCGGCGCGTTCGTGATGGGGTAGTTGTTCATGATGATCGTGCCGACGTACCCCAGGTTGGGGGTCGTGGCCGTCTTCGCCGCACTGATCGTGTACTTCACGCCGGGAGCCGTGGCCGTCGTCGCGTCCACGCAGTAGAGCTTGACCGACTGGCCGGTCTCGGTCCTGGCATCGTAGAGGCCGGCGAGCAGCGGGCTGCCGTCCGGCGAGACCGCTGCCGTCCAGGCGCGCGTCTTCGTGCCCGTCGGGTAGCCGGTCAGCACGCTGAAGGTGGCCGGGCCGAAGTGCGCGTTCGTGCGCACCTGGGCGACGGCGCCCTTGAGCGTCAGCTGCTTCGGGAAGGGCGGGGGGTCGGCCGCGCGGGCCGGCGACGGCTTGGCGGGGATCGCGGCGGCCAGCGAAGGGCCCGTCGCGAGCGCGCCAGCGATGCCGACCGTAGACAGGAGAACGGTGGCCACTATCCGATGGTGGGCACGCCGCATCATCGCCTCCTCGGGAAGACGTCTGAAGACTACAACGAATCTGCACTTAAGAGCCATAATATGCACTATTAGGTACTTTTTCCCGTATTCGCCTCGGGCGTGGCATGTTTGTGCAGGCGTGGTGGGGGTGCTATCAACCGTCGTTCAGGTCCGGACCCGCCAGGCGCTGGGCCAGCCGGCGCAGGCGCGTCAGCGTCGCCAGCGCGGTCGCCGCGAGCACCACCGCCACGAGATACACCGCGAGGAACGCCGCCGGCACCGGGTCGTAGCGGCGCAGCGCCGCCACCGGATGTTCCGCGGACAGCGTCGCGGCCCGGGTCACCACCTGCACCGCCGAGGGCAGGAAGATCAGGACCAGGGCTCCGGTCGCGGCCACGAGGGGCACGGCGCGACCCCGGATCGTACGCCGGACCCGCGCGCGCTCGGGCGCGCGATCGAGCCGCTTCGGGGCCACCCGGCTGCGCAGCGCGGCCGTCAGCTCCGCCTGCCACGCGCCGTAGAGCAGGCCCACCGCGCCGACGAGCAGCGACGTGGCCGAGAGCAGGTCAGCGTCGACCGGTCGCACGGGTCACCCCGGCCCGGTCGCGAGCAGGTCGCGCAGCGCCTGGTAGGCCGACGGCCGGATCTCGTACTGACTGACCGTGCCGCGCCGGCGGGTGACCTGCGGCAGCGACCCGTCCACCGCGGCCAGTTCGGCGTTGATCGTGTCGATCGTGGCCGCGTCGGCGGTCACCTCCCACACGCCCGCCTCGACGTCCTCGTACGCCCTCCGCAGGGTGTCGTCGAGCGTCGCGCGTACGGCGTCGGCGAGTTCGTAGCGGTGCTTGGCCATCACGCCGCGCAGCAGCGCCCGGCTCTGCGTGGGGGTCAGCTGGAAGATGCGGCCGACCTGCTCCTCCGTGGGCAGGCGGCCGGCGAACAGGTGGCGCACCAGCAGCACGAGGCGCTGTTCCCGCAGTTCCTCCAGCCGGCGGGGCAGGTGCCGGCCCAGCACCATGTCGAGGTACTCCTCGGTGGCCGCGGCCGCGAGCCGGTCGAGCGCTCCCGGCACCTGCGCCGGGTCGATGCCCAGGGCGTACGCCAGCTGAGCTCGCTCGCTGTCCGTGACCATGGTTCCTCCGTCCCACCATCATCCGTCCTGTTCAGGCCGGTAGGTGGCAAACGCGCCGGAGGAAAGAGGTAACCGTCAGTAGTGGAGTGCCACGTCGTACTCGTGTTGCTGCCCGCGCTCCACCTGCAGGGTCGCCGAGACCGGGGGATAGCCGGTCGCCACCACCGTGTAGAGGCCCTCGCGCAGGTCGCGGAACGCGTACGCGCCGTCCCGGTTCGTGATCGTCTCGACCACGACGACGCCGCGCGAGTCCAGCAGCGCGACCCGGATGCCGGGCAGCGGCCGCCAGCGCTCGTCGCGGGCCGCGCCGAACACCCGCGCCCCCGGCAGCAGCGACACGTCGCGCTCCGCCTGCCCGGTCGCGGGCAGGTCGACCCGCACGGCCACGGCCGGGCGGGCCGGGCCGGTCGCCGCGAGCGTGTAGACGCCGCCCACCAGGTCGTCCACGGCGTACGCGCCGTCGCGGCCGGTGCGGGCCGCCGCGACCACGGCACCCGTACCGTCGACGAGGCTCACGGACGCGCCCGGCAGCGGCTCGCCATCCGCGTCCGTGATCCGGCCGACCAGCCGGACGGCCCCGCGCAGCCGCACGTCGGCGCCCGCGCCGTCCGGGCCGACCGTCAGGTAGGTGGCCACGGGCTCGTGCCCGGTCGCCGCGGCGACGAGCAGGTAGTCGCCGGGCCCGGCCGCCGCCACCCGGTACTCCCCGCGCGGGCCGCTCACCGCGTGCGCGGTGACCGTACCGGCGCCGTCGAGCAGGGTCAGCGTGGCGCCGACCAGCGGCGCGTCGCCGTGGCCGAACACCCGGCCGCGCACCTCGCCGGCCGGTGGCGGCGGGGCCGGTGGCGGCGGGACGGGTGCCGGCGGGGGATCGGCGGCGGGGTGCCGCAGTTCGGTGGGCTCCACCCCGTTCAGGGGCGGCGTCGGCTCGTCGGGTTCGCTCGGCATGGCGGCCTCCTGCTGGTCGATGGTCGGCGCGGCCGGCCGCGCGGCCGGGGGCGCCTGACGGTCGGGCTCCCGGGGCGTGTCGGGGAGCGGGTCGAGGTTCGGGTCGAGGGGCGGGAACGGCATCGAGGAGTCCGGCGGCCAGGCGGGCGGCACGCCGAGCGTCGGCACGGAGTGCGCGGAACTCGGCGGGGTGCCGGCGTGGCGCCCGCGCCCGCCGGGCCGCCCGGCCTCGTCGTCCGGCGGGCTGTCGCGCAGCGGCACTTCGCGCAGCGCCAGGCAGAGCACGAAGGCGAGCACCAGAACCGCGGCGCCCACCACGAACGCGAGGTCCATCGCCTGGGCGAATCCCTCCTGGAAGGGGCGGGCGAGCCGGGGGTCGAGGGCGTCCAGGAACGACGAGTCGTCCAGCACGCCCGCGAGGTTGCCGCCGCCACCCTCGGCGAGGGCTTCGAGCACGGGCCGGTTGGCGGGATCGGCGGCGACGGCGGGGTCGGCCAGGGCCCGCTGGAACGCCTCCGAGCGGGTCGCCTCCGTCAGGGCGTCGCGGATGCGCGTACCGACCAGGGTGAACATGAGCGACACGAACAGGGCCGTGCCGAGCGTCCCGCCCACCTGCCGGAAGAACGTGGCGCTCGCCGTGGCGACGCCGATGTCGGCCGGCGCGACCGCGTTCTGCGCCGCGAGGATCAGGGTCTGCAGGCAGCCGCCCAGCCCGAGCCCGAACAGCACCATGTAGCCGGCCGTGACCGGGTACGGCGTGTCCACGCCGATGGTGGCCATGAGCAGCATCGACACGATCATCAGCGCGGTGCCCGTCACCGGAAAGATCTTGTACCGTCCGGTGCGCGCCGTGAGCTGTCCACTCGCGACGGACGCCACCATGATCCCGATGACGAGCGGCACGAGTTGCAGGCCGGCCTCCGTGGCGCTCGCTCCCCGGACGAGCTGCAGGTACTGCGGCAGCAGGGCGAACGCGCCGAACATGCCGGCGCCGATGATCAGCCCGGCGAGGGAGGTCACTCGCATCACCGGGTCGCGGAACAGGCGCAGCGGCAGCAGCGCGTCGGGACCCGCCCGCCACTCGACGGCGATGAAGGCGACCACGCCGGCGAGGCCGAGTGCCAGGCAGGCCAGGGACCGGCCGGACCCCCAGCCCCAGCGCTGCCCCTGTTCGGCGGCGATGAGCAGGGGAACGAGGCCGGCGGTCAGCGTCGCCGCGGCGGCCCAGTCGACGCGCTGCCGGCGGGGCGTGTGCGGCAACCGCAGCACGCGTGCCACGACGAGCAGCGCGACCCCGCCGATGGGCAGGTTGACCAGGAAGACCCAGCGCCAGCCCGCCGTGCCGAGGATCTCCTCATGGCCGGCGAGGAAGCCGCCGATCACGGGCCCGAGCACGCTCGACGTGCCGAACACGGCGAGGAAGTAGCCCTGGTAGCGGGCGCGCTCGCGCACCGGCACGAGGTCGCCCACGATGGCGAAGGCGAGGGTGAACAGGCCGCCGGCACCGAGGCCCTGCACCGCGCGGAACGCGGCGAGTTCGGCGATCGACTGGGCGAAGGCGCAGGCCAGCGAGCCGATCAGGAAGATGGCGATGGCCGCGACGAAGAACCGCTTGCGGCCGTAGATGTCCGACAGCTTGCCGTAGAGCGGGGTGCTGATCGTCGAGGTGATGAGGAACGCGGTCGTGGCCCAGGCCTGGGCGCTGAGGCCGTGCAGGTCGTCGGCGATCGTACGGATCGCCGTGACGACGATCGTCTGGTCGAGCGCGGCGAGGAACATGCCGAGCGTGAGCCCCAGCATCACGGTGACGATCTGGCGGTGCGACAGCGGCTCGGTGGCCGTCGGTGCCGTCGGCTGGGGCGCGAGCGAGGAAGTCATCTTTAACATCTCAATCCGGGAGAACTGGTACGCACCGTACAGCGCCCGTACTCGGATGAGTTGTAGTTTTCTGTCCTTTTAGTACTAATGAGGACGTGACCTGCGGGGACTACGCCGTTGTCGGCGAGTCGGCCGGCAGCACCAGGCGCCACGCGGCCGGCGCCACGCGCCACGTGCGCGCCGTGACCGGGCCGGTCAGCTCGCCGTCCGCGTTGACCCAGAAGGCGTCGCCCGTCACCGCGATCTCGCGGCCGGTGAGCTGATGCACGTCCGTGCGCGCCGGATGCGCGCCACGGCGCAGGGCCAGCGCGTAGCCCACCCGGGCCAGCGGCCCGGTCGCGAACGAGACGGTCACATCGAGGCGGCCATCGACCGGACTCGCGGCCGGCCCGAGCGTCGCCGTGCCGCCCGCGATGCTCGGCGCGTTGGACACCCCGACCATGAGCACGGGCCGCCGGCCGCTCGCCACCCGGTGTCCGTCCACATGCACCCGCAGCCGCCAGCCCTTGGCGCGCAGGCCGGCGACGAACGCGCCGATCGGGAAGGCGGCGATCTTCAGCCACGGCTTGAGGGGCCGCGCCGCCAGCGCCGCCTCAGCGCCCGCGCCCACGTGCACCGCGTTGACGACCACGCCGTCCGCGTCGTCGACGACCAGGTCCAGGGGCGTGGTCACGCCGGTCATCAGCGCGTGCGCGGCCTCCTGCGGGTCGAGCGGGATCCCCACGCCGCGCGCGAAGTCGTTGCCGGTGCCCAGTGGAATCAGCCCGCAGACGCAGTCCGCCGCCTCGCCGCGCTGCCACAGCCGGCGCACGGTCGTGTGCAACGACCCGTCCCCACCGACCACCACGAGCGTGCGCCCCGCCCGCGCGTCGAGCGCACGATCGAGATCCTCGGCACTCGAACAGGTGACGCGCTCGACGCGCCCGGCCGTGGACAGCACGTCAACGACCCTTTGGACAGCATCGGCCTCGGTACGACCCGCGAGTTCGTTCGTGAGGACAAGCACAGCCGCCATTGTCCAGGTTTTCTTTTGCCCGTCTATCGGGTAGCTCTTACCTGGTGAGTGACCCGCGTCCCCTCCTCGCCGGCCGGTACCGGCTTGTCCGCCAGCTCGGGCAAGGCGGCATGGGCCGCATCTGGCTGGCCTCGGACGAGACGCTCAACCGCGAGGTGGCGGTCAAGGAGATCGTGCCGCCGCCCGGCCTCACCGAGGCCGACCTCGCGGAGCTGCGGCCGCGCACCCTGCGCGAGGCGCGCTCGGCCGCACGGCTCAACCACCCCAATGTCGTACGCATCTACGACGTCCTCACCACGGAGACGTACCCGTGGATCGTCATGGAGTACGTGGAGGGGCGCTCGCTCGACGCGGTCGTGAACGCCGACGGCCCGCTGAGCCCCGCGCAGACCGCCGAGATCGGCCTCGGGGTGCTCGGCGCCCTGTGTGCCGCGCACGCCGCCGGCATCCTGCACCGCGACGTGAAGCCGGCCAACATTTTGATCACCGCGGCCGGCCGGGTCGTGCTCACGGACTTCGGCCTGGCCACCATCGCGGGGGACCCGGCGGTCACCCGGTCGGGTGTCATCATCGGCTCGCCCGCATTCATGGCTCCGGAGCGGGTACGCGATGGGGTTGGGGGCGAGGAGTCCGACCTGTGGTCGCTCGGCACGACGCTGTACTTCGCGGTCGAGGGCCGGTCGCCGTACCTGCGCGCGTCCACAGTGGCCACGATCGCGGCCATCGCCACGGAGGACCCGCCGCCCGCGCGCCGGGCCGGCAAGCTGCGGCCCGTGCTGACCGGCCTGCTGCGTCGCGAGCCCGCCGACCGGCTCACCGCCGAGGCGACCGAGCGGCTGCTGCGCAAGGTCGCGGGCACCAGCCGCAAGCTGCGCCTGCCCTCCGCGCTCGCGGCGAGCGCGGCCAATCCCACCTCGCCCGCGCCGGTGTCCCCGCCCCGCGCGCCGCGCGCCGACGAGGTCGTCCCCGCGCCCGTCCCGCCGGTCGTCCCGGCGCCCCAACCGCGTCCCCCGGCCCCGGTCGAGGCGACCAAGGTCGAACCGAAGGTCGAGCCGGATGAGGCCGCCGCGGCCGACGATGTCGACCCGGCGGCGACCGAGGGCGCGGCGCCGGCCGAGCCTGTGTCCCCGGCCCAGGACACCCCGGACGGTGCCCAGCCCTCCACCCCGGCCGGGGACGCCGCCGCGGTCCGGTCAACCACCGGGTCGCGGCGACCCGTCCCGTCGCCGTTGGCGGCCACCCGTGCCCAGACCTCCCCGGCGCCGGCCAAGCCGGTCTCGCCGGCCGTCGTCGGCCGCTCGCGGGTGCCTGTCGTGCCGCATGTCGAGGAGCCGGTCGGGGCGACCGTCGCCAGCGGCCGGGGTCGCCACGTGCTCGCCCGCCGGCTGGCCGCCGGCGTGGTCGCGCTCGCGGTCGCGGGCACGTTGCTCGCGTTGCTGCTCAACACCCGTACGGGCGAGGCGGGGACCTCGTCCGGCGGGGGTACCCCGGCGGTCGCGTCGAGCAACCCCGCGAACCCGCCCGCGTCGTCGCAGGCGCCGGTCACCTCGGACGCGCCCACGTCGGCGCCGGCGAGCCCGACGGAGGAGGCCCTGCCGCAGGGATGGCGCCGGTACCGGGACCGCACGGGGTTCTCCGTCGCCGTGCCCAGGGACTGGCGGGTGTCCCGCCAGGGGACGATGGTGTACTTCCGCGAGCAGGGCGGCGGGAACCGCGTGCTCGGCATCGACCAGACCAACCGGCCGAAGGCCGACCCGGTCGCCGACTGGACCGACCAGGCTGCCTACCGGGTGTCGCGCGGCGACTTCCCCGGCTACGAACAGGTGCGCATCGAGGCGGTCGACTACTTCCTGCGTGCCGCCGACTGGGAGTTCACCTACCAGGACGGGGGGCGTGTGCACGTCCTCAACCGGGGCTTCGTTACCAGCAAGCGCAAGGCGTACGGCATGTGGTGGTCGACCCCGGACAGTAGGTGGGACGACTTCCTGCCGGACCTGAAGCTGATCCAGGAGTCGTTCCAGCCCGCCCGCTGAGTGCGGACACACCCCAGCGCACGTGCGTTGGCCACGGCCGGACGGTGAGTTTCTCACCGGTCGATTCGTGACGGGCGGCACGTGGAGGGTGCCGTAGTCGACTCCCGGCGTGACCACACCGCCGGTGTAGCCGCCCGGCCGCGCGGTCCGGAGCCTGGACGTTGACGGCCGGGCGGGGCCCGACGTCAGCGATGCTAGGGCATTTAGTTTTTCGTAACAACTATCTGGATATAGAAATCTGTCATCGTCATCACACCGTTGCCCGGGGTCGGCTCCGGTCAGGCGAGGGTGGCGAGTGCGGTCGCCACCAGGTACCCGCCCACGGTGGCCAGCCCGACGGCGCGGCCGCCGTGCTCGTACGCCTCGGGGATCATCGAGTCGGCGAGCATCATGAGCATCGCGCCGGCCGCGAACGCCTCGGCGCCCGCGCCCGCGTTGGTGAGCGACTCGGCGGTGAGGAAGCCGAGCCCGGCGATCGCGGCGCTGACGATCGTCAAGGAGCTCCATAGGACGGTGATCCCGCGCGTCGACCGGCCGGCGGCCCGCATGCTGGTCGTGCCCGCGATGCCCTCGGGCACGTTGGAGACGAAGACGGCCACCACGAACGCCAGGCTGACCGAGTCGCCCATGCCCATCCCGACGCCGAGGACGAACGACTCGGGCACCCCGTCGAGCAGGGCCCCGAGGAACATCGCCAGTCCGGAGCCCTGGATGTTGTCGGCGCGGATCCGCTGCCGGTCCTGCCCGCCCCCGCGATCGATCAGCTGGTCGGCGATGAAGTAGGTGAGCGCCCCGGCCACGAGCCCGCTGGCGACGGGCCAACCCTCGTCGAGTCCGCTCGCCGGGACGAGCTGGTAGGCGATCGCGCTCACCAGGGTGCCCGCCCCGAACCCCATGATCAGTCCGATGGTCCGGTACCGGCGGCCCAGCGGTCCCGCCAGAACCTGGCCGAGAAGCAGCGAGCCCGCGGTCACCAGGCCCCAGAACACGGCGGTCCAGACGGTCACGGCCACATACTATGGGCGATTTGTCGGCCGACCGGCTGCTTCGTCAGCCGGCGTCCCGAGTTAACCTGGGCGGCATGATCGCAGGGGGGACGGATCGGGCCGGGCACGAGGACCTGCGCCGCATCCTCGGCCTCTTCCCCACCGGCGTCGCGATCATCACGACGGTGGCGGACGCCGGCCCGGCCGGGCTCGTGGTGAACTCCTTCACCTCCGTGTCCCTGGAGCCGCCGCTCGTCGGGTTCTTCCCCGCCCGCTCCTCACGCACGTGGCCGCTCATCCGCGCGGCCGGCGCCTTCTGCGTGAACATCCTCGCCGCCGACCAGGAGCCGCTCGCCCGGGTCTTCGCGCGTCCGGGCGCCGACCGGTTCCACGGCGTCACCTGGCGGCCGGCCCCGCACACGGGCGCGCCCGTGCTGGACGGCGTCCTGGGGTGGATCGACTGCACCCTCTATGACGTCGTCGCCACAGGCGATCATGATCTCGCGCTGGGCCGGGTCCAGGCGGCGGCCGGTGGAGTTTTCGCCGAACCACTCGTCTTCCACCGCAGCCGGTACCGCCTGGCGGCCCCCGGCGAGGCCTGATCATCGGACCCGGGACGGCGCTTTGGTCCCGGCTGACGTAGCGTTGCTCACCATGGGTGTGGCAGACCGGATGAAGATCGGCATGCGGAAATTCCTGCAGCGGCCGGGGACCACGGTTGACCTGCGGCCGCTCGAGAAGCTGCTGCCGGACATCGAGGCCCGCGAGGAGGCCGTCCAGGAGCTCAGCGACGCCGAACTGACCGAGGCGGCCGGCTCCGCCGAGGAGCTCGTGGAGATCTGCGCGCTGGGCCGCGAGGCGGCCGTGCGCGGCCTGGGCCAGCGGCCCTACGACGTGCAGGTCGTCGGCGCCCTCGCGCTGCTCGCCGGCAAGGTCGTCGAGATGGCCACCGGTGAGGGCAAGACCCTCACGGCCGCGCTCGCCGCGTTCGGGCACGTCCGCGCCGGCAACGGTCCGGTGCACGTGCTGACGGTCAACGACTACCTGGCCCGCCGCGACGCCGAGTGGATGGAGCCCGTCTACACCCTGCTGGGCCTCACCGTCGGCTGGGTCACGGAGGCGTCCACCCCCGAGGAGCGCCGCGAGGCGTACGCCTGCGACGTCACGTACGTGTCCGTCAGCGAGGCGGGCTTCGACTACCTGCGCGACCAGCTCGTGACCGACGTGGCCGACCGGGTGCAGCGCGGCCTGGCCACGGCGATCGTCGACGAGGCCGACTCGATCCTCATCGACGAGGCGCGGGTGCCCATGGTGCTCGCCGGCGCGGTGCCGATCGAGCAGGACCCGGTGCACCAGGCCGCCACGGTGGTGCGCGGGCTGAAGAACCACCGCGACTTCGAGATCGCCGACGACGGCCGCAGCGCGGCCCTCACCAGCCGGGGCCTCGCCACGGTCGAGGCGGCACTGGGCGGCATCGACCTCTACGACGAGGAGCACGTCGGCCAGCTCTCCGCGATCAACGTGGCGCTGCACGCCCACGCGCTGCTGCGCCGCGACGTCGACTACATCGTCCGCAACAAGACCGTCGAGCTGGTCGACGAGATGCGCGGCCGGATCGCCCAGCGCCGCCGCTGGCCCGACGGCCTGCAGGCCGCCGTGGAGGCCAAGGAGGGCCTGGACGCCTCCGCCGAGGGCGAGGTCCTCAACACGGTCACCGTCCAGTCGTACATCGCGCTCTACAAGAACGTGTGCGGCATGACCGCGACGGCCGTGTACGTCGGCGACCAGCTGCGCGAGTTCTTCAAGCTCGAGGTCGCCGTCGTGGCGCCCAACACGCCGTGCATCCGCAAGGACGAGGCCGACCGGGTCTACATGACCAAGGAGGAGCGCGACGAGGCGCTCGTCGCCGAGATCGTCAAGGCGCACGAGCGGGGCCGACCGGTCCTCGTCGGCACCCTCGACGTGCACGCCTCGGAGAGCCTCGCCAAGGCGCTGTCCGCCGAGGGCATCGAGGCGAACGTCCTCAACGCCAAGAACGACCACGAAGAGGCCTCGATCATCGCGGAGGCCGGTACGTTCGGCGCCGTGACGGTCTCCACCCAGATGGCCGGCCGTGGCGTCGACATCCGCCTCGGCGGCAGCGACGAGCACGACAAGGCCAAGGTCGCCAAGCTCGGCGGCCTCTACGTCATCGGCCAGGGCCGCCACGACAGCCGCCGCGTCGACGACCAGCTGCGCGGTCGCGCCGGCCGGCAGGGCGACCCCGGCGGGTCGGTCTTCTTCGTCGCGCTGGAGGACGAGCTGGTCGCCCGGCACGCCGGCGACGTGCTGCCCCGCTCGCCGAAGATGAACTTCGACGGCCTCATCACCGACGACCGGGTCGACTGGGCCATCGGCCACGCCCAGCGGGTCGCCGAGGGCGTGCACCACGAGATCCACCGCAACACCTGGCGCTACAGCGTCGTCATCGAGCAGCAGCGCGTCGCGCTGGCTGAGCGGCGCGAGCGGGTGCTGACCAGCACGGTCACCGCGTTGATGCTCATCGAGCGGGTCACGGACAAGACCGAGGACCTCGACGACGAGATCCTCGACCGGGTCTCCCGCAACATCGCGCTCTTCCACATCGACCGCCTCTGGGCCGAGCACCTCGCCTACCTCAACGAGGTCCGCGAAGGTGTGCACCTGCGGGCGCTGGGCCGGCTGGACCCGCTCGACGAGTTCCACCGGGCCGCCGTCCCCGCGTTCAACGACCTCATCCCCGAGATCGAGGAGCGCACGGTCGCCACGTTCGAGGAGATCGAGGACGTCGAGAACTGGCAGCCCGAGGACGGCAAGCTCGTCCGGCCGAGCGCCACCTGGACGTACCTGGTGCACGACAACCCGTTCGGCTCCGAACTCGACCGGCTCATCTCCGCGGTGGGGCGCCGCATTCGCGACTGAGAGCGCGCCGTTAGGCGTAGATCACCACCCGATCGGGCAATCTGGTGCCGTGGCGCAGGATTCCCCGAGCAGTACGGCCAGCCTTGTCGCGGCGCTCACCGAGCTGCGCGCGACGCTGTCCGGCGTACGCCTGCCCTTGGCGCTGCCGGACGCGGACAGCGCGCGACGCGCGGCGAACGACGCCGTCGCCCAGCTGGACGACTACCTGTTGCCCCGGCTCGGGCGGCTGGACGCCCCGCTGCTCGTGGTGGTCGGCGGCTCCACCGGCGCCGGCAAGTCGACGCTGGTCAACAGCCTCGTCCGGGCGCCCGTGAGCGCGCCCGGCGTGCTGCGCCCGACGACCCGCTCGCCCACGCTCGTGTGCCACCCGGACGACGCGGCGTGGTTCACCGAGTCGCACCTGCTGCCGGGGCTGGCGCGGACCACCCAGCACAGCGACGATCCGGGCACCCTGCGCGTGGTCGTGGCGCCCGCGCTGCGGGCGGGGCTCGCGCTGCTCGACGCCCCCGACATCGACTCCGTCGTGGCCGACAACCGGGCCCTGGCCGCCCAGCTGCTGGCTGCCGCCGACCTGTGGTTGTTCGTCACAACGGCCGCCCGTTACGCCGACGCCGTGCCCTGGGACCTGCTGCGCACCGCGCGCGACCGGGGCGCGGTGACGGCGCTCGTGCTCGACCGGGTCCCGCCCGGCGCCGAGGCCGAGATCGTGCCCGACCTCAACCGGATGCGGCAGGCGAACGGGGTGGGCGAAGGCCCGCTGTTCGTCATCCCCGAGAGCCGCCTCGACGGGCAGGGCCTGCTCGCGGAGTCCGTGGTCGCGCCCGTCCGGGCGTGGGCCGACGCGCTCGCGGGCTCGGCGGCCGACCGCGCCGACGTGGTACGGCGCACGGTCGGCGGCGCCGTGGCCGCCCTCGCCCCGGTCGTCCTCGCGGTCGGGGCCGCCGCCGACGCGCAGGTCGCCGCCGCGCGGTCGCTGTCCGGGATCGTGGACACCGCCTACGAGGGCGGCGTGAGCGCCGTCGGCAACGGCCTGTCGCGGGGCGACCTGCTGCGCGGCGAGGTGCTCGCGCGCTGGCAGGATCTCGTCGGCACGGGCGAGTTCATGCGCGGCGTGCAGGCCAAGGTCGCGATGCTGCGCGACCGCGTCGCGGCCGCCGTCACCGGCCGGCCCCGTCCCGCCGACGAGCTGCGCGAGGCGCTCGGTTCCGGCCTGGCGGTGCTGGTGCGCGAGGCCGCGGCGGGCGCAGCCGAGGAGGCGGCGCGGGGTTGGCGGGCCCATCCGGCCGGCGGCGCGCTGCTGCGGGCCGCGCCGGACCTCGGCTCCCCGTCACCCGGGCTCGCCGCCCGCGTGGACGTCCTGGTCCGCGAGTGGCAGCAGAGCGTTCTCGATCTCGTACGCGTGGAAGCCGGCCAGAAGCGGCACATCGCGCGGGTCAGCGCGTACGCCGTCAACGCCCTGGGGCTGGCCGCCATGGTCGCCGTGTTCGCCGCCACGGCGTTCATCCCGACCGGCGCGGAGGTGGCCGTCGGCGCCGGTACGACCGTCGCCGCGCAGAAGCTCCTGGAGGCGATCTTCGGCGACCAGGCGGTCCGTGAACTGGCCGCGAAGGCCCGCGAGGACCTGCTCCGTCGGGTACGCGCGCTGCTCAACGGCGAGGCGGACCGGTTCCGCGCGGTGCTGGCGGCGGACCCGGTCGACGAGTCGGCACCGGACGCCCTGCGCCGCGCGGGCGCCGAGGTGGCCCGCGCGGCGCGCGACGCCCGCCTCGGCACGGTGTCCCCGAGCCCTGCCGAGGGTGGGCGATGAGGCTGGGCCGCCGCGCGGACGCGGACGCCGACCTCGCCGCGTTGCCGGAGCGGGTCGAGGCGCTGGGCCGGTTCGTGGCCGCCGTCGACGACGTCGTGCCGGCGGACTCCCCGGTGGCCGCGGACGTGGCCGCCGCGCGGGGCGTCGTGGACCGGGCCGGGCAGCGCCTCGCCCTGTCGCGCGAGCACACCGTCGTGGCGCTCGCCGGGGGCACCGGCAGCGGCAAGTCCAGCCTGTTCAACGCGCTGACCGGCCATGACTTCTCGCCCGTCGGGCTGATCCGGCCCACGACCGGCGAGCCGTACGCCTGTGTGTGGGGCGCGGGCGACGCCTCCGCCCTGCTGGACTGGCTGGGCGTGCCGACCGGCCGTCGCTACCGCCGGGAGAGCGCCCTCGACGGGTCCGATCCGCAGCTCTCGGCGCTCGGCGGCCTCGTGCTGCTCGACCTGCCGGACTTCGACTCCGTCGAGGAGGCCCACCGCGTCGAGGTCGACCGGCTGCTGGAGCTCGTCGACCTCATGGTCTGGGTCCTGGATCCGCAGAAGTACGCCGACCGCGTGGTCCACACCCGGTACCTCGCCCCGCTGCGCCACCACCGCGACGTGATGACCGTCCTGCTGCACCAGGCCGACCGGCTGACCCCGGCCGACCTGGACCGCTGCCTCGCCGACCTCACCCGCCTGCTCGACGCCGACGGCCTGACCGGCGTACCGGTCCTCGCCACCTCGGTGGCCGACGCGGGGCCGGCGGCCGGCAACGGCCTGACGCCCGGCGACCGTCTGACGTCCGGGGACGGCCTGACGTTCGGCGACGGCCTGACGGCCGGCAACCGGCGGGTCGGCGCGCCGTCGCTGGCCGGGCTGCGGGAGCGGCTCGCCGAGGTGGTCGCCGCGCGGCGGGCGGCGCTGCGGCGCCTGGCCGGCGACGTCGACCACGCGGTGGCCGAGCTGGCCGGCCTTGTCGCCGCGGACGCGCCCGACGTGTCCGTCGACGACCGGACCCACCGGCAGGTCGTCGCCGCCCTCGCCGAGGCGGCCGGCGTCCCGGCGGCGGCGGGCGCGGTCCGGCGCGGGTACCGGCACCGCGCCCACGCGGTCACCGGCCAGCCGCTGGTCCGCTGGGTGCGCCACTTCCGCCGCGACCCCCTGCGCCGCCTGCGCCTGGGCACCCCCTCGACTGGCGAACCGGCCGGGCCGGTGGACGAGAGCCCGGTGCTGGTGACGGGGCCGACCGCGTTGCCGGAGCCGTCCGGGCTGCCGGCTGCGTCGCCGGCAACGTCGGCCGCCGTAGGCCTCGCGCTGCGGACCGTGGGGGAGCGGGCCGGGGCGGGGCTGCCCGACCCGTGGCCGCAGGCCGCGCTGGCCGCCGCCCGGTCGCGCCGCGACGAGCTGGCCGCCGCGCTCGACATCGCGGTCGCCCGGACAGACCTCGGCGTACCAGGGAAGCGTTGGTGGTGGCGTGTCATCGGGCTTTTCCAGTGGCTGGCGACGGCCGCGATCGTGGCCGGCGTGCTGTGGCTTCTCGTCCGGTACGCCCTGTTCGCCATCGCGCTGCCCGAGCCGCCGATGCCCGAGGTGGGCCGGCTCCCGCTGCCGACCGCGCTGCTCATCGGCGGCGTCCTCGGCGCGGTGGTGTTTTCCTTCGTCGCCCGGCTGCTCGTACGGGCGGCGGCCGCCCGTGCGGCGAGGCGGGCGTCCGCCCGGCTGACGAGGGCGGTGACCGCGGTCGCCGACGAGTACGTCGTCGGGCCCGTCACCGACCTCCTGCGCCGCTACGGCGACGCCCGGGCCGCGCTCCGCGCCGCCGGCCGTCGTTGATCGTCCACATGGGATTCGTGGACGCAATGCGGCGCTCAGGCACCTCTTTGCGTCCACGAATCCAGTGTGGACACGGCGACGCCGGGAGGTGCGTGTTTCGCCAGGAGGCGCGGCGCGCGCGAGGCGATCTAGCGGGTCGCTACGCTGGCCGGCATGACGGAGTCTGACGCCGGGACCGTATGGCGGGCGCCCAAGCCCTTGCGGATTTTCGCCATCGGGGCGATCGTGCTGTTCGCACTGCTGATCGCGCAGGTCGCCATGGTCTGGGGCTTTTACGCCACGATCGGCATTCTTCTGGTGCTCGGCGTCCTTTTCCAGGTCTACTGGCAACTGCTGCGCCCGAGGCTCGTCGCGAGCGACAGCGGGGTCGACGTCGTCTCCGACTGGCACCCGGTCCACCTCGACTGGAAAGAGATCAGCCGGGTGGAGACGGGCAACAAAGGGCTGACGATCATCCGGGCGGACGGCAGCGCGGTGCAGTCGAAGGTGCCGCACATCGCCAAGCCGAACGCGGACAACTCGCCCACCGAGCAGGAACGGGTCGCCGACTATCTGACGAGGCGGGCCGCCTGGGCGCGCAAGAGCGCCGGCCCGAAGCCCCGCTACGAGGCGTAGCGGGGCTTCCGGGAGCTACATATTGATCATGTGACCGGCGAGGCCGTGGATGGCCTCCTTGACGGCCTCGCCCAGGGTCGGGTGGGCGTGCACGTTGCGGGCGACCTCGTGCACCGTGAGGTCCCACTGCTGGGCGAGCGTCAGCTCGGGCAGCAGCTCGGTGACCTCGGGCCCGATGAGGTGCGCGCCCAGGAGCTCGCCGTACGTGTTGTCCGAGATGACTTTGACGAACCCGATCGGCTCGCCGAGGCCGTGCGCCTTGCCGTTGGCCATGAACGGGAAGGTGGCGACCTTGACGTCGAAGCCCTTCTCGCGCGCCTGCGCCTCCGTCCAGCCGAAGCTGGCGATCTGCGGCTGGCAGTAGGTCGCGCGCGGGATCATCACGAAGTCCAGCTCCATGGTTTCCGCGTCGGCGATCGTCTCGGCCGCGATGACCCCCATGGCCTCGGCCGCGTGGGCGAGCATGAGCTTCGCGGTGACGTCGCCGATGGCGAAGATGTGCGGCACGTTGGTGCGCCCGCGGCCGTCGACGTCGATGGCGCCGCGCTCGGTCAGCTTCACGCCGGTGTTCTCCAGCCCGTACCCGGAGACCCGCGGAGCGAAGCCGATGGCCTGCATGACCTTGTCGGCCTCGAGGACCTCCGTCGACCCGTCCTTCGAGACGGTCACGCGCACCGACGAGCCCGTGTCCTCGATCGACTCGACGCGGGTGCCCGTGCGGACCTTGATGCCGAGCTTGCGGTAGCGCTTGGCGAGCTCGGCGGAGACGTCGGCGTCCTCCAGCGGCACCAGCCGGTCGAGGAACTCGACGATGGTGACGTCCACGCCGTAGGAGCGCATGACGTACGCGAACTCGACGCCGATCGCGCCCGCCCCGGCGATGATGATGCTGCCCGGCAACGAGTCCTCGAGGATCTGCTCCTCGTAGGTCACCACGCGCTCGGACAGTGACGTGCCGGGCAGCAGGCGGGTCGTGGCGCCGGCCGCGATGATGGCGTTGTCGAAGGTGATCGTCTCGGTGCCGCCGCCGTTCAGCTTCACCTCGATCGTGTGGTCGTCGAGGAACGTGCCCCAGCCGTCGTACTCCGGGATCTTGTTCTTCTTCATCAGGTAGTGAATGCCCTTGACCCGGCCGTCAGCCACCTGGCGGCTGCGCTTGTACGCGGGGCCGTAGTCGACCCGTACGTCGCCGTCGACGACGATGCCGAACTTGTCGCGTTCGGTGGTGAAGATCTGGGCCAGCTCGGCGTTGCGCAGGAGGGCCTTGGAGGGGATGCAGCCGACATTGAGGCAGACACCGCCCCAGTACTTGCTCTCCACCACGGCCACGGACTTGCCCAGCTGCGCGGCGCGCACCGCGGCGGTGTAGCCGCCCGGGCCGGCGCCGAGCACGACGACGTTGACATGAGCGCTCATACCGGTGAGCTTTCCACACTCGACCGCCCACGCACCGTTGATGTCGGTCATACCGGCGCTAGCTTATATAAGCAGTGCCTGATATCGTCGCGGCGTGCACGCGTTCGACGTGCTGGGCGACCCCGTCCGGCGGCGGATCCTGGAGCTGCTCGCCGAGGGCGAGCAGGCCGCCGGGGTGCTCACCGCGAAGATCCAACAGGAGTACGGCATCTCGCAGCCGGCCGTGTCGCAACACCTGCGGGTGCTGCGCGACAACGGCTTCGCGACCGTGCGGGCCGACGGGACCCGGCGGCTCTACGCGATCGACCCCGACCCGCTGCGCGAGGTCGGCGCGTGGCTCGCCCGCTTCCGGGGCTGAGGGCGAAAGTTCCCGGATTTTGCCCTGCATTGGCCGGGTAAGGGCGCCCGGCGCGTCGCGGCGCCGGCCCGCCCGCGCCTATGATGCGGGCCACATCGATGCCAGCCTTCCGGAGAAGCGCGTTCTTCGCCAGGAAGGTCGGCGACCTTCGGGAGCAGCGGGAGCCCCTCCGCATGAAGACTCAGTCCCCGGCCGGGCCGGCGACCAGGCGGCCCGCGGCGAAGCGCGCCACCAGGCGCCCCGCCAAGCCGGTAGAGCAGCCGTTCAACGGGCTCATCCTCGCCGGCATCCTGCTGCTGACGGCCGTCGTCTACGCGAACTCGCTGGGCAACGGCTTCGTCGACTTCGACGACCCGGAGAACGTCACCGGCAACATGTCGATCCGGGAGATCAACGGTGCCAACCTGGCGCACTGGTTCACGTCGCCGCTGCAGTACATGTACACGCCGCTGGTCTCGCTGTCGTACGCCATCGACTGGCAGTTCGGCGCGGACAGCCCCGGCATGTACCACTTCACCAACCTGGCCCTGCACCTGGCCAACGTGGCGCTGGTCTGGGCGCTGATCCGGGCGCTGACCAGGAAGCCGCTCGTGACCTACCTCGTCACGGCCGCCTTCGCGCTGCACCCGATGAACGTCGACTCGATCGCCTGGATCTCCACCCGCAGCAACCTGCTCGCGACGCTGTTCAGCCTGGCCACCCTGGTGCTCTACCTGCGCTTCCTGCGCACCGGGCGGTGGCCGGCCCTGGCCGGCGCGGTGGTGCTGTTCGCCTGCGCGGCGCTGTCCAAGTCCACGGCCGTCATGCTGCCGCTCATCCTCTTCCTGGTCGACTACTGGTTCGGCCGGCTGCCCGCCCTGCACCCGCGCCGGATCGTGCGCCGGTGGACCCGTGAGGACTGGACGCTGCTCCTCGCCAAGGCGCCGTTCTTCGCCATCTCTCTCGTGCTCGGGCTCGTGGCGCTGCACTACCGGATGGATACCGTGGTCAGCGGCTACAACGCGGCCGACCGGATCATCATGGTCTGCGGCGCGCTGGTCAGCTACCTGATCGCCCTCGTCGCGCCGGTCAACCTCGCGTTCGCCCACGCCTACCCGGACCCGTCCGGCGCGCTGCCGTGGCACCTCTACGCGGCGCCCGTCGTGCTCATCGCCGTCGGGTGGGTGCTGCACCGGATCGTGGCGCCGAAGAAGGTGTTCTGGTTCGGCGCCATCTTCTTCGTGGTCAACGTCGTGCTCAGCCAGACCGTGCTGCTCATCGACAACTACAAGGCCAACCGGTACGTGTACCTGCCGTACCTCGGGCTGTTCCTCATCCTCGCGTACCTGGTGGAGCGGGCCTACCGCGTCGCGTCGGACCGCGACCTCGGCTGGCTGCGGGCGGCGGTGTCGACCGTCCTCGTCGGGAGCCTGCTGTTCTGGTCGGCGGCCGTGATCCTGCGCAACGCCGCCTGGAAGAACACCATCACCATCATGTCGGACTCGATCGAGGCCGACCCGAACGTGGCGTTCACCTACAACAGCCGGGGCATCGCCCGGTACCTGGCCGGCGACTACGAGAAGGCGCTCGTCGACTTCAACAGGACCCTTGAGGTGGACCCGGAGTTCATCCTGGCCGTCCACTACCGGTCGATCATCAAGTACATCAACGGCGACTACCAGGGCGCCCTCGTCGACGACGACATCGTCATGGCGAAGTATCCCGGCTTCGCGGCCGGGTTCAACGAGCGCGCCAAGACCAAACTCGCGCTCGGCGACCTCAACGGGGCGTATGCGGACGCCGACATGGCCATCCGGATCGACCCGTACCTGGCGGACGCGTTCACCACGCGCGGCAAGGCGCGGGTGAAGCTGGGCGACGGCCCGGGCGCCATCACGGACCTGACGACCGCGATCGGGTTCGTCCCCGACTTCGGCGAGTCCTACTACCAGCGCGGCCTGGCCAGGCAGATGACCGGCGACATCCAGGGCGCCTGCCAGGACTGGCGCAGCGCTCAATCCCTCAACCAGGCCCCTTCGGCCACATCGGCCACCACGGCCATCACCACCAGCTGCCCCGCCAACTGACGTCCGGCGCGGTGGTGGGTCCGTCGGCCGGGTGGTTTTGCTCACGCGGCGGGCGGTGCGAAGCTGTGGCGCGTGACGGTGCGCGGCATGCTTCGTGATGTGCCCACCCGGGTGCGGGTCTGTCTGGCCCTCGTGGCCGGCGTCGCGGTGGTGCTCGCCGGCCTGCAGGTCGCGGCGCCGTGGTGGCCCGGGCCGGACGCCGCGCGCCCGTACGCCGCGTCCACCCACGCGCTGTGGGCGCTGGGTCAGCTCGCGATCGTGCTGGCGGCGCTGCTGGCCTGGGTACGCCAGCGGGAAGGGCTGCGCTGGCGGGGCGGGCTGGACCGGGACGACGACCGGGACCGCACCGCGTGGCTGGGCCGCCCGAAGGAGCTGCGCCGGCGCGAGGGCAGCACGGCCGTCCTGCTCGTCGCGTGGGGGCTGGTCGCGTTGAGCGCGGGGCTGTTCGCCGGGCGGTCCGGCGTACTCATGGTGTGGGGCTATGTGGCGGTCGGGGCGCTGGTGCCGGCCCTGTTCGCGCACACGGTGCTGACCTTCCCCGACGGGCGGCCGGCGGGCCGGTGGCGGCGGCTGTTCCTCACCTGCGCGTACGGGTCGGCCGCCCTGTTCGTCGGGTACGCGATGACGGCGGAGCCGAGATGGATCGCGGCCTGCGCGCCGGCCACCTGTCCGACGAATCCGTTGCTGCTGGCGCCGTCGCTGGGTTGGTCGTGGTTCCTGTGGTGGGCGCAGAAGGTCGTGGCGATCGGGCTGGTCCTCTGGTTGGGCGCGCTGCTGCTCGCCCGGCTGCGCACGGACCCGCGGTGGCGGCGGGGGGCCCTCATCGGCGTGCTCGGCGCGGCCGCGTTCCCGGCCGTCGTGTTCGTGTGGCGGCTGCTGCTCGACGCGGCGTACCCGGCGCACGACCCCATGTGGACGGCGCTGCGGTGGTCGGAGGTCCTGGCCGACCTCGCGGTGCCGGTCGCCATGCTGATCGGCCTGCGGGTGTCAACGCCGCCGCCGACGGGTATTGACGTGCTCATCCGTGGACGTTCAGGCGAGGAGGCCGCGATGACCATGCATGACCCCCGTGAACTCAACTCCATCCCGGTGGCCCCGGCCGTCGGGCAGTACCTGGACGACGAGGCCGACGAGCGTACGGCGGACCCGCGGGAGGTGCGGCACACCGTGCCGCCCGTGGACGAGAACGGCAACGTGATCGAGGACGCGGACCCGTACGCGTCGTTCAGTACGGCCGACGAGGAGCGCGCCTCCGACCGGTGAGCGGCGCTGAACACTGACGATGCAGGGGACGCCCGCCGGGCGTCCCCTGCATCGTGCCGGTCAGGCGCCGGCGCAGGTGGCCGTCGGGACGGCGTTGGCGCCCGCCCAGCTGCCGAGGAAGCCGAACGTGCGGCTCTGGCCGGCCGCGATCGAGCCGTTCCAGGCGATGTTCCTCGCGGTCACCGTGGCGCCCGACTGGGTGTGCGAGGCGTTCCACAGCTGGGTGACCTGCTGGCCGTTGGCGTACGTCCAGGTGACGGTCCAGGCGGAGAACGGGGTCGTGCCCTCGTTGCGCACGGTCACCTCGGCCTGGAACCCGCCGGGCCACTGGCCGGTCACCGCGTACGTGACGGCGCACGGCGACGGCACGGAGGTGGTGGGCGACGCGGTCGGGAGGGTGTAGATGACCGGGTGCGCGACCCCGGCCGACTTGTTGCCGGCGGCGTCGAAGGCGGCCACCCCGACGCTGAAGCGGGTGCCGGGTTGCATCCCGGTGACGGTGTGGCTCAGCCCGCTGGTGACGGTGACCGTGTTGGTCGTGCCGGAGTCGATAAGGCTGATGGTGACGAGGTAGCCCGCCACGCCGACGTTGTCCGTGGCCGCACCCCAGCTGACCGTGAAGCCGGTCGGGTTCAGGTTGCTGACGCTCGGCGGGCCGGGCGCGGTGGGCGGCTGGGTGTCGACCCCGGGGGTGCTCGTGGTCGCGGTGACCGTCGCCGCGCTGCTCGGGCCGGGGGATATCGGCAGCGGGGTGGTGAACGGGGCCGCGGTGGCGGCCACGGCCGCCGCGCCCGCGCTCGCGGCCGGCAGGGCCACGGCCGCGGCGATCACGGCGGCCGCTACGGACAATGGGATGAGAACTACGCGATGCCGTCGTCGGGGCACGTTTCCTCCGTAAGTCCAGG
This sequence comes from Luedemannella helvata, assembly GCF_039528415.1. NCBI lineage: Bacteria > Bacillati > Actinomycetota > Actinomycetes > Micromonosporales > Micromonosporaceae > Luedemannella > Luedemannella helvata. Next base: position 66,301 of record NZ_BAAALS010000013.1, on the reverse strand, counting down.
TCCACAGGGGACGTCAGTGGCTGGTGAGCCGAGGGTACCGCGAGTCATAGCCAATAATCGATGTGTTCGGCCGCGTAACATGCGGGCATGATCGCCGTCCTGGTGCTGGTACACGCCGGTGTGGCCGCGCTCTGGCTGGGCTCGATGGCCTACAGCCTGTTCGTCGTGCAGCCGCGCCTGGCCCGCATCGTGCGGTCCGCCGACGTCGAGGACGCCCAGCGCGAGCTCGCCCAGGGCAACCGCTGGCCGGTGGTGGGCGTGATCGCCACCCTCTGGGTGACCGGCACGGCACTCGCGGTGGTCCACGAGGGTCCCTGGTGGCCGCCGGTCGTGAAGGCTCTTCTCCTGGCGGTCGCCACGATCTTGTTCTGGTGGATCTCCTGGCGCGGATGGCCCCGGCGGGTGTTCGCGCTCCCGGAGGAGATTCCAGCGCTCCAGCGTCGCTTCCGGCGCATTGCGCTGCTCATGTTCGCCTTGGTGGCGGCGTCCTTTGTCGTCTCGTTCCTCGCCTGAGATTCGGATATTTCGCAGCGTGCGGTAACAGAGAGTTAACCGCCGCGATCGTGAGTCTTCCCACGTCAGGTTTGCTCCGAGGGCGCCGGTGAGAAATGGTTAGACCTGAGGAGGTCTTCCACATGAAGAACCGCGACATCGGCGGCGTGCCGGTCAGCGCGATCGGACTGGGCGGCATGCCCATGTCCATCGAGGGCCGGCCCGACGAGGCGCGCAGTATCCGAACCATTCACGCGGCGCTCGACGCCGGCGTGACCTTGATCGACACGGCGGATGCCTACCACGTCCACGCCGACGAGGTCGGTCACAACGAGTCTCTGATCGCCAAGGCCCTGGCCAGCTACGGCGGCGACACCTCGCACGTGCTTGTGGCCACCAAGGGTGGGCACCTGCGGCCGGGTGACGGCAGTTGGGCGGTCGACGGCTCGCCCGAGCACCTGCGCGAGGCTGTCGACGCGTCGCTGAAGCGGCTGGGCGTCGACGCCATCGGGCTCTACCAGTACCACCGCCCGGACCCCCGGGTGCCGTACGCCGACTCGGTCGGCGTGCTCGCCGAGCTGCTGGATGCCGGGAAGATCCGGCTGGCCGGCATCTCGAACGCCAACGTCGACCAGATCCGCGAGGCCAACGAGGTGCTCGAGGGCCGGCTCGCGTCGGTGCAGAACCAGTTCTCGCCGGCGTTCCGCAGCTCGGAGGCGGAGCTGAACCACTGTGCGGCCGAGAACATCGCGTTCCTGCCGTGGTCGCCGCTGGGCGGCATCTCGCACGCGGGCGAGCTGGGCGAGCGGTTCGCTCCGTTCGAGTCGGTCGCGAAGGCGCACGGCGTGAGCCCGCAGCGGGTCTGCCTGGCCTGGATGCTGGCGAAGGCGCCGATCGTCATCCCGATCCCGGGTGCCAGCCGCCCCGAGTCCATCCTGGACTCGGTCGCGGCCGTGGACCTGGTGCTGACCGACGACGAGTACGCCGCGCTGGACGCGGCCAACGTGCGGCCGTAACGACAGCGCGTTTCGAGAGGCCGGTGGGCGGTTCGCCCACCGGCCTTTTCGCGTGCGCCAGCGTTGACACGTGACCAAATGGTCACCTATTCTTGTGGCGTGAGCGACGACGACCGCGTCTTCAAGGCGCTGGCCGACCCGACCAGGCGTTTCCTGCTCGACCTGCTCTTCGCCCGTGACGGGCGGACGCTGACGGAGTTGGAGAGTGAGCTGGAGATGACCCGCTTCGGGGTCATGAAGCACCTGCGCGTCCTGGAGGAGGCCAACCTCGTCGTCACCCGCCGCTCGGGCAGGGAGAAACTGCACTTCCTCAACCGGGTGCCCATCCGCGAGATCCACGACCGGTGGATCGACAAATACACCGAGCCCCACGTCACCGCGCTCGTGGAGCTCAAGGACCATCTGGAGGGCAAGTCATGAGCACGGACACGCAGGTCTACCGCGTCTTCATCAACGCGCCGGCGCAGGCCATCTGGGACGCCATCACCACGCCGGAGATCAGCCGTCAGTACGGCTACCGCGCCATCGCCGACTACGACCTGCGCCCGGGCGGGGCCTACGCGGGCCGCGCCGACGCGGACATGCAGGCCTTCGGCATGCCCGAGACGGTCGTCGACGGCGAGGTCATCGAGGCCGACCCGCCGCACAAGCTCGTGCAGACCTGGCGCTTCCTGTGGAGCGACGAGATCAAGGCGGAGGGCCCGACGCGGCTCACCTGGGAGATCAAGGAGCAGCCGGGCGGCGTGTGCTCGCTCACGCTCACCCACGAGCTGGCCGGCGCCCCGCTGCACGCGGAGCAGGTGGCCGGCGCGATTGAAGGCGCCGGCGGCGGCTGGGCGTACGTGCTCAGCGACCTCAAGACCCTGCTCGAGACGGGCAAGTGCCTGCCGGGAGCCTAGGCGAAGCGCGCGCGGCGGCCTACGTCGACGAAGCCCAGCCGGCGGTACAGCCGGGCGGCCGGGTTGTCCACATTCACGTCGAGGTAGGCCACCGCCGCGCCGTCGGCCCGCATCCGGTCCAGTGCTGCGCACACGAGCGCCGAGCCGATTCCCCGGCCGCGGGCCGAAGGCAGCACGCCCACCTGCACGACCCACCCGTCCGCGCACGCGATGAAGCCGAGATCCCCGGCCTCGTCGCTGGCCAGCAGTGACCACTGTGGACGGAAGTCGTCGTCCCCGGCGACCCAGTCGACCCACGTCTGCAGCGGCCAACCGGGAAAGCCGGGCCGCTCCGCGAACGCCGCGTGGTAGACGGCGTAGAACCGCGGCGCGAGGTCCGCGTCCCACGATCGAAGAACCACCCCCTCGGGTACGGGCGACAGCGGCGCCCCCGCGTCGAGGTCGAAGCGCAGCACCTCCTCGGCGAACACGCACCCCAGCCCCCGGGTGGCGAACAGCCGCTCCGCCGCCGGCGTCAGCGCCTCCGTCTCCACCGTCACCGGCGGGCGCCCAGCGCCGTCGCCGGCCGTGCCGCGCGCCGCGCCCTCGCCGGCCGTGGCGTGCGCCGCGCCCTCGCCGGCCGTGGCGTGTGCCGCGCCCTCGCCGAGCTGCCAGTCGAGCAGTCGGGAGCCGAGCCCTCGCCCGCGCCAGTCCGGGTCGACCAGGCCGGTCGCGCGTACGCCCTGATCCTGCGGCCGCGTCGCGGCCGCCGCCACGAGCGAACCCGCCGCCTCCGCGACCAGGGTGCGCACCCCCTCGCCCGCGAAGCGGCGCGCCAGGAACGCCTCGTCCGCCACGAGCGGCAGGCCGCCGTCGGCCGCCACGCACCGCGCGGCCAGCGCGGCGACCGCCCGCAGTTCGCCGGGGGCGAGAGTCCCCCAGGTCAGCTCATCGGTCACGGTGCGTGACTCTAGCCGGGATGATCGGTGCGGTACCACTGACACAGCAGTTCCAGCACCGGCCGCCGGCCGGCGAGGATCGCCAGGTCGTCGCGGGTGTCGTAGCCGACGCTCGGCAGCCGGTCGGCGACCGTCAGCTGGGTGAGCATGAACGGCGCGAGCCAGAAGTACTTCGCGGCGGCCGTGAGGCGGATCGCGCGCCGCACGTCGGCCGGCTCCATCGCGCCGGCCAGGCCGCGCGCGTACCCGTCGCAGACCGCCTCGCACACCTCGTCGAACTGCTCGATGGGGACGAGGCCGTCGAAGAAGGTGTCCAGGATCAGGTTGCCGGCGTCCTCGCCGATCGGGCCCGGGCCTACGAAGGTCCAGTCGAACAGCACCGGACCCTCGGCGTCGACGATCAGGTTCATCGGCCACACGTCGTGGTGGCTCAGCGTCTGCGGCAGGAGGTCGACCTCGGCGAGGACGGCATGCCGGCGCTCCCACAGGGCGCGCAGCGTCGCGAGCAGCCGGGGCGGCCACACCCGCACCGCCCCGGGATGCTGCCATGCCACGGGGTCGGTGACCGGCCGCGACAGCGTGTAGTCGCGCAGCCAGTCGCGCGAGAGCCAGTCCACGGTCAGCCACCACACCGGCGCGGGCGGGCCGGGCCAGGCCGCCTGCCCGGTGCCGGCCAGCCACGCGGCGTGCGCCGTCCCCAGCCGGTACGCCAGGTCGGCGAACTGCGGGGTGGTCAGTTCGGTGCCCGGCGTGCCCCGCACGTCCTCCAGCCAGAGCGCGATGGAACCGTCGTACCGGTCGGCGGTCTTCAGCAGCGCGGGCGGTCGGATGCCGCCGGCCGCGAACGCCGCCGAGCACAGCCCGGTGCGGTAGGCCAGGCCCTCCCGGCGCCAGTAGTTCCAGTGCCCCGGGTCGTCGCTCGTCGCCCAGTCGGGCCGGCCGTTGACCGTGCCGCCCGGCCACAGGATCTTCAGGATGGCGGTGCCGTCGTCGCGGCGTACCCGCCAGATGCCGCCGGTGGCCGCGTTGAGGGGGTTGTGGTCCAACGGCTGCGCCACCCATCCCGGCTGCAGGACGTCGGCGATGGCGTCGGACACCTGCCAAGCGTAAGCGGTTTCCCCACCGGGCATGCTGTCCCATATGAGCGACGACGACCTTCGGGTGCGCCCCGGCCTGGTGATCCCGCGCGCGGAGCTGTCCTGGCGGTTCTCCCGGTCGAGCGGACCCGGCGGTCAGGGGGTCAACACCACGGACTCGCGCGTCGAGCTGAGCTGGGATGTCGCGAACACCGCCGCGCTGCCGGACGCGCTCAGGGAGCGTGCCCTGCGGCGGCTGGCCAACCGGCTCGTCGACGGCGTCCTCACGATCGACTCCTCGCTGCACCGCAGCCAGCTGCTCAACCGCCGCGACGCCGAGGCCCGCCTGGTCGCGCTGGTGGTCGACGCCGTCGCGCCCCCACCCCGCCCGCGCCGCCCCACGAAACCGTCGCGCGGCGCGGTGGAACGCCGCCTGGAGTCGAAGTCCCGCCGCGCCCAGCTCAAGCGCCACCGCCGCCGCCCGGACGAGTGACGCGCGGCGCTGCCCTTCCGCGCAGATCGGCCCCGGTAGCGGCGGATCGCTAGATAGACAGACTTACTAGTTAGGGATACTATCTAGCCCGTGGGTGAGACACGGTGGCCCTCGGAGTGGCTGCGAGGCGTGCTGGAGCTGTGCGTGCTCGGCGTCCTCGCCGACGGCCCCACGTACGGCTACGCCATCGCGCAACGGCTGGCGGACGTGGGGCTCGGGGCGGTCAAGGGCGGCACCCTCTACCCGCTGCTGGCCCGGCTGGAGGCCGACAGGCTGGTCGAGTCGTCCTGGCACGCGGGCGAGGGCGGGCCGGGTCGCAAGTACTTCACGCTCACCCGGGCCGGCAAGGCTCACCTGCACGAGCGCGCCGAGCTGTGGGGCGCCTTCACCGGCACCGTCCGCAAACTGATGGAGTCCTGATGAGTGACGAATGGCGCGACGCTTTCGTGCTGAGGGCGCGCCTGCGCGACGTCCCCGGGCCGCGGATCGGCGAGGCGCTCGCCGAGGTCGAGACCCACTGCGCCGAGAGCGGCGAGACGCCGGCGGAGGCCTTCGGCGACCCGGTGCGGTACGCGCAGGCGCTGGCCGACCAGCTCCCGCCGCCGGCGCGCAACCCGCGACTGGGCTGGGCGCGCGTGGCGCTCGCCGGCGCGGCCGGCATCGGCGCGGTCAGCCTCCTGCTCAGCGGCGTCGCTGCCGTGTCCCACGACGCACCGGCGACGATCAGCACCGGAACGTTCGGGTCGGTGCTGATCGGCGCGGGTTTTGTGGTGGGCTTCTTCGCCGTGGCGGAGCGCGCCTCGGCATGGGGGCTCCGTTGGCTCCTGCCGCCGCTCATCGCGGTCGGCCTGGTGCTCACGGCGTTGCCGACGATCCTCCTGCGCGACAGTAGCTTCACGTCGGCCGGCTGGGTCGCGATCGCCGCGGCGGGCATTCTCTTCGCGGTCGCGTGGCTGGCGCTGGGCCGCACCACGGGGGCCGACCGCATCGTCGACCCCCGTACGGGGGCGGAGCCCGCCCTGGCGCCGAAGTGGGTGCTGGCGATGGCGCGCTACGGCCCCGCGGCGATGCTCCTGCTCGCGGTGGCGTTGGTGATCCTGCTGCGGCCGGGCGACGGGGCCTAGCCTCTCGGCGTGGGCCGGTCAGCTGAGCCAGGCGCGGACCTGGGCGAGGTCGCCGGCCGGGTCGGGGCCGATGGGGTCGACGTTGAGCACGGTGACGCCCGCGTCGCGGTAGGCGGCGATGCGGTCGCGCACGTACCCGGCCGGGCCGATGAGGCTGCCCAGCTCCAGCATCTCGGCTGGGACGGCCGCGGCGGCGCCCTTGCGGTCCCCGGCCAGGTACAGCTCCTGCACCCGGTTGGCCGCCGCCTCGTACCCGTACCGGCAGGCCAGGTCGTGGTAGAAGTTGCGGCCCTTGGCGCCCATGCCCCCGATGTAGAGGGCCAGCATCGGGCGGGCCGCCTCGCGGAGCGGGACCAGCTCGTCGCCGATCGCCAGCGGGCCGCCCGCGACGACCTCCAGCGGGGCCAGGTCGGTCGCCCGCCGCGCCGCCCCGGCGCGCAGCGCTTCGCCCCACACGGCGTCAGCCTTCTCGGGGATGAAGAGGAACGGCAGCCAGCCGTCCGCCACCTCGGCGGTCATGCGTACGTTCTTGTCGCCCAGGGCGGCCACGTAGATGGGGATGCTGTCGCGCACCGGGTGGGTGAGGATCTTCAGCGGCTTGCCGAGGCCGGTGCCCTGGTCGCCCGGCAACGGGATCGGGTACGCGCCGTCGTTGACGAGCGTCTCGCGCCGCCACACGCGCCGGCAGATATCGATGATCTCGCGGGTGCGGCCGAGCGGCCGGTCGTACGCGACGCCGTGCCAGCCCTCGATGACCTGCGGCCCGGACGCACCCAGGCCGAGGATCGCCCGGCCGCCCGACACGGCGTCCAGCCCGGCCGCGGTCTGCGCGATGAGCGCGGGGGTGCGCGAGTAGATCGGCAGGATGCCCGAACCGATCTGGATCCGTTCCGTCTTCGCGGCCAGGTAGCCCATGAGCGTGGGCGCGTCGAACCCGTACGCCTCGGCCACCCATACGATGTCCGCCCCGACGCGCTCGAACCCGGCCACGCGATCGATGAGGGTCCTGGGCTCGCCCGCGTACTGCATCGTCACGCTGAGTCTCATAGGCAGCACTGTACTCGACAGTAACTTCTGCGCGGACGCCCGCGACCAAAGAGGCCGCGCTACGGCGCGGGCAGCAGGTGGGTGACCTCCGGCGGGCCGTCGGCGAGGGCGCGGGCCCGCTCGTCGATCGCCTGGTCGGTGCCGGTGAGGCGGCCGCTGTGCTGGCGCAGGTGCTCGTCCCAGGAGGGCACCTGGTACATCTCGACCAGCCGGCCGGGCCGCTCGCCCTCGCGGAACAGGCCCCAGCGGATCGCCCCGGTGCGCAGCCGGGAGCGGCGCACGGCGCGCATCGCCGCGATGAACTCGGCCTCCCGGTCCGGGCTGACCGCGTAGCTCACGGTCACGACGACCGGGCCCGCCAACGGGTGCGGTTCCAGCTGCAGGTGCGGCATGGGCCAGTAGACCGCCGGGTCGCGGTTGAAGCCGCTGACGTCGCGCAGTGGCAGGAGCGGTACGGTCGCCGCGCCCAGCGCCATGAGCCCGGCCGCCGCGACGTAGCTGACCTCCAGGCTGGTGGCCTGCGCCAGCGCGCCCCACAGCAGCGAGCCCAGGCCCAGCCCGGCGGCGAACGCGATCTGGTAGACCGACAGCCCGCGGGCGCGGACCCAGCCCGGCAGGAACAGCTGCATCGCCGCGTTGATGCTGGACAGAACGGTGACCCAGGCGGCGCCCGCCGGCAGCAGGACGAGCAGGATCACGGCCTCCCACGGCACGGCCGCGAGCGCCACGAGCACCACGGTGTAGAGCACGCCGGCCGCGAACAGCATCCGGTTGGTCGACATGACGCGCCGCAGCCGGGGCAGCACGAGCGCGCCCGCCACGGCGCCCACCCCCATCGCGCCGAGCAGCGCGCCGTACCCGCCGGGGCCCAGGCCCAGCCGGCGGCTCGCCACGAGCGGGAGCAGCGCCCACAACGCGCTGCCGGGCACGACGAACAGCGTCGCGCGCAGCAGGATGCGCCGCACGACCGGTGAGTGGCGCACGTACCGGCCACCCGCGCGCACCGCCGCGGTGAACCGCTCCGGGTCGCCGGCGTCCTCGTCGGCCGGGTGCTTCCAGCGCCACAGTACGAAGGCGAAGACGGCGAACGACAGCGCGTTGAGGGCGAAGACGGCCGCGACGCCGGTGCGGGCGATGAGCAGGCCGGCGACGGCCGGACCCACGGCGCGGGCGAGGTTCTGGCTGATGCCGCCCAGCGCCGACGCGGACGGCAGGTCGGCCCGGGGCACCAGTTCGGGGATCACGGCCTGCCAGGCCGGCAGGACCATCGCCTGGCCGGCGCCCAGCGCGAACGTGAGCGTCAACAGCAGCGCGGGCGGCATCAGGTCGCCCGCCGTCAGCGCCGTCAGCATCGCGCCGACACAGACCTGACCCAGTTGTACGGCGATGAGCATGCGGCGCTTGTCGAACGTGTCCGCGAGCGCCCCGGCCGGCAGCGCCAGCAACAGGATGGGCAGGGTGCTCGCCGTCTGCACGAGCGCCACGAGGGTGGCGGCGTTCGGGTCGTCGACGAGCAGCCATTGGGCGCCGACCGTCTGCATCCACGTGCCGATGTTGCTGGCCAGCAGCGCGATCCACAGGTTGCGGAACGCGGCGATGCGCAGCGGCGCCCACGCGGACCGGGGCGCTGACTCGGACGTGGCCATCTGGTTTGACCGTACCTTGTGAGCGGCGCGGCGCCCGGCGTCACGGTGCGTGTCAAAATGCGCCAGTGAGCGACATTATGGTGGAAAAGCCCACATCAGGTGCCCAAAGGGACGCCGATCCGGCTGCCGGCGAACCCGCTGCGCCGGGCTGGCGGGAGTGGCGGCCCTCGGTCGTCCAGGGCTTCCTCACCTGGCTCGCCGCGATGATCACGTACGCGCTGGTGACCCTCGTGGCGTGGCTGCCGCCGGCCGGCGACCCGCCCGATCCCGGGGCGGTCTATGCACAGTGGAACAAGTGGGACGTCGCCTGGTACACGATCATCTCGGACCTCGGGTACACCTGGGACGAGCGCAGCCCGGCGTTCTTCCCGCTCTATCCGATGCTCGTCCGGCTGGTGAACCCGGTCGTGCCGGGGCTGTCGTTCCCGGCCGCGCTCACGGTCTCGTCCGCGGCCGGCCTCGCCGTCATGATCCTGATGCACCGCCTCACGACGGTCCACTTCGGCGAGGAGCTGGCCCGCCGCGCGATCTTCTACGTCATCGCGTGGCCGACCGCGTTCCTGCTCGTCAACGCGTACAACGAGTCTCTGCTGATCGCGCTGGCCCTGGGCGCGCTCTATCTCATGCACCGGGGACGGTGGGGGTGGGCGGCCGTCGTGGTCGCCTTCGCCGGCTCGGCCCGGGCGAGCGGCATCCTGCTCGTGGCGCCGTTCCTCTGGGAGTACCTGCGCCAGCACGGGTACTCGTGGCGCAGCCCGGGCCGGTCGCTGCGCGGCGTCCGGCCCGATCTCCTGTGGATCCTGCTCACCCCCACGGGCCTGGTCGTCTACATGGCGTACCTGTGGCACGCGTTCGGCGACCCGCTCATCTTCAGGACCGCGCAGGACGCCTGGTGGCGTCACCCCCGCCCGCCGTGGACGGGCATGATGCTCGGCGCCGACCTGCTCACCGAACACTGGCCGTCCGTCGAGCCCAATGCCGTCCGCAACATCATCAACATGCTCACGGTCGTGCTGGCGTTGACCCTCATGCTGGCCGCGACGGTGGGCCCCTGGCGCCTGCGTGGCGACGGGATCTACCTCGTGGTCGCCTCGGCCGCGATGTTCGCCCTGCCCCTGTGTACGCCGATGGAGAATGGGTACTCCCCGTTGGACAGCCTGTGGCGGTATGTCCTGGAGGCCCCGGTCGTGTTCATGATGCTGGCCCGGTTGGGCCGCGGCTTCTTCTTCGACCGCGCGTTCATCATGGTCGCGCTCGCCATGCAGGGCGTCATGATCGTTGTGTTCCTGCACGAGCAGTTCGTCGGCTGAGGAGACCCATGGACGACATCACGGCCCTGATCCAGGACGACCACGAGGCGTTCCGGCGGGGGTTCGCCCGCCTCGACGACGCGCGCGGCGCCGACGAGCTGCGCGCGGTCTGGGAGCCGCTGGCCCTGCACCTCGACATCCACGCCGAGGCCGAGGAGGCCGTCTTCTATCCGCAGCTGCTGCGGCGCGGCGATGACGCGGAGGACGAGACCGACGACGCGATCCGCGACCACAACAAGCTGCGCGACGCGATCGAGGAGGCCCGCCGCCACGAGGTCGGCTCCGACGAGTGGTGGGCGGCTGTCTGGGCGTGCCGCCGCGAGAACACCCACCACCTCGGCGAGGAGGAGGACGACGTCCTGCCGGACTTCCGCCGCAACGCCACGGTCGAGCTGCGCGACCAGCTCGCCACCGAGTGGCTCGCGTTCTACGCCGAGCACCCGTCCGGCCGGGGACTCACCTTCCGCGACAAGGACCCGAAGCGCTACATCGAGGAGAACAGCCCGTAGCGCTCAGCCCCGGGTCGGCCGGAGGCGCGGCGACGCCCGCGCTTGCGGCGCGCCTAGGCGACGAACGCCTCGTGCAGGAAGGTCGTCACCATGATGCCCTGCATGGACAGCACCACCATCGTGTATATCCGGTCGAACGCGAAGTTCTCCCCTAGCCGGGCCAGCATGATGAAGATGACCGGGGCCTCCAGCAGGTAGCGCCAGAACCCGGGCAGCGGCGGCTGGTTCAACTGGACCGGCCCGCACAGCGGCAGCAGGAGCGTGACGAACGAGAAGGCGGTCAGATACAGCATCTCCGGACGCAGCCGCCACCGGCCCGCCACGGCGAGCGTCAGCAGGACGGCGCAGCCGAACACCAGGAAGATGGCGATGACATTTCTGGCCGACTCGGTGGCCAGGGACGGCCAGCGTTCCTCCACGATGCGGAAGGCGTACCCCATGGTGGTCCACGGCGGCTTCGCCCCGTAGCGGAACCATGCCTCCTGCGCGTGCTGGAAGGCGAGCGGGTCACCGAAGCTGCGCCAGAGGTAGATCATGTAGATGACCAGCCCGAGCGGCGCGACGAGGATCCACAGCGCGTCCAGGCGGATCTTTCGCGGGGACCAGTCGTGCTGGCGCAGGTACTCCAGGACGAACGGCACCATGAGCAGCACGCCGCCGGTACGCGTGGCGCTGGCGAACCCGGCCAGGATGGCTGCGCCGGCCCACTTGCCGCGGTGCATGAGGTACAGCGAGCTGAGTGCGAGCGCGATCAGCAACGACTCGTTGTACGCGATGACCATGAAGAACCCGGTGGGGAACGCCAGGAGGTAGAACGTCGCCCGCCTGGCCAGCGCGTCGCCGAGGAAGATCGCGGTCAGCCGGTGCATCATGATCAACGCGATGAGGGCGGCGAGCGCGGACAGGATCAGCCCGGCTTCGAACGACCCGCCCGGCAGGATCGGGTTCGTCAGCCGCATCAGCATCGGGTAGAGCGGGAAGAACGCCGGTCCGCGCCCGTCGTAGTGGTAACCCAGGTCGGCGATCAGGGTGTACCAGTCGGTGTCCCAGCCGTGCCAGGCTTCCCAGACGGTGTAGAAGGTGGGCTCGTTCTCGGGCGTCGGCAGCCAGGAGACGAACGTGCACGCCGCGTACGCCGCGAGGCCGGCGATCCAGGTCCAGAACCCGGTCAGCACCGAGGGACGCCAGTCGCGCCACATCGCGCGCGCGCCGGTCCGGGTGGGCTCCGGGGGAGCCTGCTCGCCCTCGTCCGACCGGTTCGGCTCGACCGCGGTGTCAGTCATGGTGTCACTCATCCCTATCCGACCGGACGCCGCCGCCACGCGCCGCCTATCGAAATACGCAGATCAAACGGCGCCCATTGTGGCATGGAGCGCCCGAAAAGGGGGACCGCCCGTACCCCGCCCCGCCCTCCCTTCGCCCCCGTGTCCCGCCCTCTCCCGGCCGACGTTTGGGTGGTTCCGCGTGTCATCCGTGGGCGGAGTAACACGCGGAACCGCCCAAACGTCCACGTGGGCACGGCGGCGCGGGGTTGGAAATGGCGGGAACTCCCGGTCGGGCGGGGGCGACCAGTGTGTTGTGCCCGGTGGGCACGTCGGATGCGAATGGAGTACGCGGTCATGCGTCGTAACCTGCTGCGCGCCGGGGCGGTTCTCGCCGCCGTCGGGGCGGTTGTCCTGGCCTCGGCGGCGCCCGCCGCCGCCCATGTGACGGTGAACTCGGCGAACGCCACCCAGGGCGGGTACGCCAAGGTGGCCTTCCGGGTGCCGAACGAACGGGACAATGCGGGCACAGTGAAGCTGGAGATCAACCTGCCGGCCGACGCGCCGGTGGCCTCGGTGTCCGTGCGCCCGCTGCCCGGGTGGACGGTGAAGACCGAGAAGACCACGCTCACGAAGCCGCTGGAGGTGCACGGCCGCCAGATCACCGAGGCTGTCTCGAAGATCACCTGGACGGCGGACTCGGGCGTGCAGGTGAGGCCGGGCCAGTTCGAGGAGTTCGAGGCGTCCCTCGGGCCGCTGCCCGAGGTCGATCAGATGATCTTCAAGGCGCTGCAGACGTACTCCAACGGCGAGGTCGTCCGCTGGATCGACGAGCCGGCCACGGACGGCAGTGAGGTGGAGCATCCGGCGCCCGTCCTCAAGCTGGCCAAGTCCACCGGCGACGCGCACGGCGCGGTGGCCTCGACGGTCGCCCCGGGCGAGCACGACGCCGATGGCGGGGATGAGCACGCGTCCTCGTCGTCCTCGGCCGGCACCCTCCTGGGCGCACTGGGCCTGGCGCTGGGCCTGGTGGCCCTGGTGATCGGCCTCCTCGCCTACCGCCGCGCCGCCAACCCGCGCGCCTGACGCGCCGGCACCGCGTTACGGCGTCGGCGGCGGGCCGCGGACGACCGCGCCCGCCGTCGGCGCCGATTCGCGGTGACGGAGCCACGCGACGGGCCGTCAGCGGCCGGTGACCGTCCAGGCCAGCAGGAGCCCGACCGCGCCCGCGCCGATGCCCGCGACCACGCTGGCCATCACGTTGGCGAGCGCGTAGAACCGCGCGCCCTCCTGTGCGAGGCGCAGCGTCTCGTAGCTGAACGTCGAGTACGTCGTGAGCGCCCCGCAGAACCCGGTGCCCACGAGGATCGACACCGGCCCGGCGGCGGGCAGGCCGGCGACGAAGCCCAGCAGCAGGCTGCCGGCGATGTTCACGGCCAGCGTGCCCCACGGGAAGATCGAGTCGTGACGCGCCTGGACGGCCCGGTCGACCAGGTACCGAGCGGGCGCCCCGATCGCCGCGCCCAGCGCGAGGAGCAGCAGGGTCATCGCAGCACCTGGTGGGTCAGCGCGCTGCCCGCCCAGACGGCGGCGACGGCTCCGGCCAGCGTGGCGGCCAGGTAGGCCAGCGCGGTGCCGGCCGACCCGGCGGACGCGGCGCGCCCGATGTCGACGACGTAGGTGGAGAACGTGGTGTAGCCGCCCAGGACGCCGACCCCGAGGAACGGGCGCGCCAGCCGCCAGGTCACGACGCGCTCGGTGAGGACCGCCATGAGCACGCCGATGAGCAGGCACCCGGACACGTTGACGACGAACGTGGACCAGGGGAACCCGCCGGGTCGGTGCGGCCAGGCGACGGAGATCCCGTAGCGGGCCAGGGTGCCGATCACCCCGCCGGCCGAGATCGCGGCGAGCACGGGCAGCGGGCTGGGCCGCAGCTCGGCCCGCTCGGCCGCGACGTGCAGGTCGACATCGGGGTCGATCGGGGCGGGCTCGGTCACCCCCGCAGGCTAGCGGGCCGTGTAGCCGCCATCGACGAGGTGGTAGCTGCCCGTGATGAACGACGCCCGGTCCGACAGCAGGAAGACCGTCAGCTCGGCGACCTCCTCGGGCGTGCCGAGCCGGCCGGTGGGGTGCAGGCTCACCAGGTATTGCAGCGTGGCATCGTCCATATGGGACAGCAGCGGCGTCGCGATGAAGGCCGGCCCGACGGAGTTGATCCGGATGTTGTCGCCGGCGTGCTCGATCGCCGCCGTCCGGGTGAGCCCGACGACGCCGTGCTTGGCGGCGACGTACGCGGGCGCGGAGGCGAAGCCGACCGTGCCGAGGATCGAGGCCATGTTGACGATCGCGCCGCCCCCGACCGCCTTGATCGCCGGGATCTCGTAGCGCAGGCAGTAGAAGACGCTGTTGAGGTTCGTGTCGATGACCTTGCGCCAGGCGTCGATGTCGTAGTCGCCGGTGATCGCCGCTTCACCGCCGATGCCGGCGTTGTTGACCGCCAGGTGCAGCCCGCCGAAGGCCTGGACGGTCTGCTCGACGGCGACCTGTACTGCCGCCGCGTCGGTCACATCGAGCTGGATGGGTAGGGCGCCCTCGATGGTGGCGGCGGCCTCACGTACGCCGTCGGCGTTGTAGTCGGCGAGGGCCACCCGCGCGCCGCCGGCGGCCAGTTTGCGGGCCACCGCCAGGCCGATGCCCGACGCGGCACCCGTGACGAACGCGCTCTTCCCCGTGAACTCTCCGGCCATGTCGTTCCCCTGTCGTGCTGGGTGAAATGCCCGACTCGTCCGCCATCTTACCGGCGCGGCCGGGGTCCGCACGGCAGAACGGGCCGGCACCCCGGGGGGCGCCGGCCCGGTCGAGGTCTTCCGGCTACAGCGGCCCGTAGCGCGTGCCGAACGAGCCGCCGTTCGACACCGTGCAGGACGGCACGCCGGACACGACGTGGCAGAAGTCCGCGCCGCCGGAGCCGTTGAAGTCGGCGAAGCCGACCGTGTCCCAGTTGCTCGTGTTGGCGCTGAGGTGCCCGCTGAAGCTGGTGCCCTGCGACAGGGTGCAGGTGGCCGTCCCGCCGACCTTGCGGCAGAAGTCGTCGCGGCCGTCGTTGTTCACGTCGGCCCACACGCTGGTGCCGGCGGTCCCGGTGTCCAGGCCCGACGAGTACGTGGACCCGAACGACGCGCCGTTGGACACCGTGCACGTGATCGAGTAGCTCCACAGGCCCACGATGCGGCAGAAGTCAGCGCGCTTGTCGTTGTTGATATCGGCCCAGCGCCGGCTGTCGTCGTAGCCCGGGTCGAGCGCGTTGGAGCTGACGGCCAGCCCGAACCCGGTGCCGGTGCTCGGCGTGCACTGGGCGTACTTGTTGGAGCCGCCCACGATCCGGCAGTAGTCGGCGCGGTTGTCGTTGTTGATGTCCGTCCACGTGCGCCCCGCGTCGTACCCGGGGTCGATCGAGCCGGAGGTGATCGACGTGGGTTCGAATCCCGCACCGGTCGACCTCAGGCAGGCCAGCTGGTAGCCGCCGACGACGCGGCAGTAGTCGGCGCGGTTGTCGTTGTTGATGTCCACCCAGGCCCGCCCCGCGTCGTAGCCGGCGTCGATCGTGTTCGAGCCGTACGTGGCGCCGAAGCCGTCGGCGGTCGAGATCGTGCACTGCACGCTCTGGTAGACGCCGCCGACGACGCGGCAGTAGTCGGCCCGCCCGTCGCCGTTGAAATCGGTCCACGCCCGGCCGGCGGTGTAGCCGAGGTCGAGGCCCGGCCCGGACCAGCTCTGCCCGAAGCCGGTACCGGTCGACAGCGTGCAGACGGGCGCGTCGGTGAGCCGGCAGTAGTCGGCCCGCCCGTCGGCGTTGAAGTCGACCCAGCCCTGCCCGGCCTGCACGCCCTTGAACCCGAGCACGGACGCCTGCGCGGGGCTGGGCGCGGCCAGCAGCGCCGCGAGGAGAGCTGCCGCGACGGCGAGGAGGAGCGCCGCCGCGCGTCTGGTGGTGGTGAGCACCATGTCCACGACCCTTTCTGGTGAGACGTTGATGCTCATCACGCTAGGAAAGGGGACCTGACCTGGGCATCAGTGCTAGCACGTAGGCCGCGTCAGGCCGCCGACAGATGGGTGAGCACGGCCAGCACCCGCCGGTTGGTGTCCGGCTCCTCGTGCAGCCCGAGCTTGGTGAAGATGCTGCGTACGTGGGTCTCCACGGTGCGCTCGGCCAGGTGCAGTTCGGCGGCGACCCCGGCGTTCGACCGCCCCTCGGCCATCCGCGCGAGGATCTCCCGCTCGCGCGCCGACAGCACCGCGATGCCGGACGCGGCGGCCGGCCGCCGCAGCACCTGTGCCACCACGAGCGGGTCGATCGCGGTGCCCCCGGCCGCGACGCGGCGCACCTGGGCGACGAACGCGTCGATGTCGCAGACCCGGTCCTTGAGCAGGTACCCGACGCCGCCAGCGCCGCGGTGCTCCAGCACCGCCAGCGCCTCGCGCCGCTCGATGTGCTGCGACAGCAGCAGTACGCCCACGCGAGGGTGGCGCCGCCGCACCGCGGCGGCCGCCCGCACCCCCTCGGTGGTCCAGGTCGGCGGCATCCGGATGTCCACGATGGCCAGCTCCGGGGTGTACGCGTCGACCGCGCGCAGCAGCGCCTCGGCGTCGCCGGCCTCGGCGGCCACCTCGAAGCCCTCCGCCTCCAGCACCCGGCGCAGCCCCGTCCGCAGCAGCACGGCGTCGTCGGCCAGGACGACGCGGGTCACCGGGCACCGCCCAGCGGCAGGCTCGCCCGTACGGTCGTGCCGGGCCCGCTGGTCACCTCGAACGTGCCGCCGCACGACTCGACGCGGGCGCGCAGCCCGGCCAGCCCGCCGCCGGGGACCGTGACGGCGCCCCCGGCGCCGTCGTCGCGCACGGTCACCACCAGCCGGCCGCCGGCCGTGGCCAGGGTCGCGGTGGCGGCGCTCGCGTGCGCGTACCTCTCCAGGTTCGTCACGGCCTCGGCCACGACGAAGTAGGCGGCGACCGCGGCCTGCTCGTCGATCTCGACCCCGCCGAGCCGGTCGTCGACGGTGATGGGCACGCTGGCCCGGTCGGCGAGCGCGGCGACCGCCCCCGGCAGGCCGTAGCGGACCAGTTCGGGCGGGTTCATGCCGCGCACGAGCGCGCGCAACTCGGCGACGGCCGTCTCGACCTCGGCCGCGCCGCGCGCGACGAGTTCCCGGTCGGGCGTGCCCGCGCGGCTGGCCTGGCGCAGCAGCAGCGCGGCGGCGATGAGCCGCTGCTGCACGCCGTCGTGCACGTCGCGCTCGACCCGCTGGCGCGCCGCGTCTCCGGCCTCGATGAGGTCGCGGCGATGGCTGCGGGTGAGGCTCATGGCGGCGCCCAGGGGCACGAGTCCGGCGCCCGCGGCGAAGACGGCGGTCGCCCAGGACTGTCCGGCGAAGGCCGCCGACGTGGCCACGCCGGTGGTGCCCGCGCGGATGAACGTGGCCGTCCACAGGGGAGCGAACGCGTGCCGGTCACGCGAGCCGGCTCGCGCGTAGCGCACCACGAAGACGATGAGGAGCCCGGCGGCGACGGCGACGGGGTACGTGCTCCCGCGCAGGGCGACCAGCCCGGCGACCGTGAGTTCGCCGCCGCCCGCCAGCAGCCAGTAGCCGGCGATGGTCGTCGGCCAGTAGAGGTACGCCGCCGCGACGATGAGCCGGTCGGCGCGGGTGAGCAGCCGGCCGGCCGGCATGAGCATCGCGCAGTGCAGCACCATCGGGTCGTAGCAGACGCTCAGCGCCAGGCCGCCGGCCCCGAGCGCGGGCACGTCGGCGCGGTCCCACGTGGTGAGTAGCCAGACGAGGCCGGCGGCGGACATGACCGCGCCCACGGCGCTGTCCGGCCGGGTCCGCCACATCCGCACCCCCACCTCGACGTGTGCGAGCCCCACGGCGGCGAGGACGGCGGTCTCCCACGGCGAGCGAACGGTCGGGTGGAGCACCGGCGCGCTCGCGAGGACAACGGCGGCGGCCCGGATGAGCCACCACCGGTACGGGTTCACGCAAGCATGCTCGCGCCGGTACGCACGGCCCACAAGTGTCGGAATCCCGCAGCCGACCATGAGTCGGGCATAGTCCACGATCCGTGCCGCGCATGGTCGGTTCGATCGCCGCGGCGGCGGGGGTGGCCGGTGAGGGGCGCGTCGGCGCGCGCCCCTCACCGGGTCGTCACGCGGTCGTGCAGGCTGCCGGGGCGAGTCCGGCGCCGTTGAGCGCGAACCCGGACGGCAGCCCCGAGCCGGCCGGGTAGGTCGCGAAGAGTCCGAACTGGGCGGTGCCGCCCGGATTGAGGGTGGCCTGGTAGGCCGCCGGGGTGGCGGTGGCCTGCGTGCCGACGCGGGTCACCGGCGCGCCGCCGAAACTGCTGTTGATCGTGTGGGTGGCGGGCAGGGTGAACGTGACCGTCCAGTTGGCCAGGACCGTCGCCGCGGTCATGTTCTCCACGATCACCGACAGCATGTACTGCTGGCCGAACGTGGTGAGCTGGACCCTGCAGGTCGGCGCAGGCGTGGCGGCCCGCGTGGTGAACGTCAGCGGCGCCGAGCGCGGCGACCGGTTGCCGTTCGGGTCGACCGCGACCATCGCGACCGTGTACGACGTGGCCGGCTGCAGGTCGCGCAGGTAGACGGAGGTGATGTTGTTGGTCGCCCAGTCCGTCCAGACGCCGTCGACCTCGCGCTGCACCCAGTACGCGGCGACCCGGTTGTTGTCCGTCGCCGCCGCCGTGGTGCTGATGGTGGCGCTGACCGTGGTGACCGACAGCGCCATCAGCGTCCCCGGGGCCGTCGGCGCGACGGTGTCCGGCAGCGGCGCGGTCGTCACGAAGATGTACCCCGACGGGGCGCTCGTCGTGTAGCCCGACCCGGCCACGGGGTTGGCGACGATCCGGTACTCGTAGACCTTGTCGGGCGTCAGTCCATGGTGGGTAAAGGTCGTCGCGCCGGTGGTGGCGAGGTCACGCCACGCCGTGCGACCCTCGATGAACTGGACGGTGTAGTCGGCGACCGGGCCCGCCGACGCGGCCCAGGTGATCGTGATGCTGGTCGTGGTGACGGTGGTGGCGACGGGCGTGCCCGGCGTGGGCAGGGCGGTCGAGGCCGCCGCCGGGGCGGCCAGCAGGCCGGCGCCGAGCGCGCCGACCACGAGGGCGGCGAGGCGCCGCCCCGGGTGGTGGAATTTCATGTGACTCTCCAAAGGGTACGGACGACCCGTGCTGGCGAGTGTGCGCCGCTCGGGCCGTGGCCGCCGACGTTCTTGGACGCGGTTGGACGCCGTGGCAGGAACGTCGCGCGAGGGCGGTTCCGGCTCATCGATCCCGTGATATGGACGCGGGGGCATCGTTTCGTCGGACCCGTGTGTTCGGATGGGTGTGCGCCCCGCGAACCGGGGTAGCGTCGATGGAAGTCGACCCAGGGGGAGCGATGGCAACCGTGATCCGGAGCACCACGCCCGACGTCGTCACGCTGAGTGACGTGTCCGATGCTGAAGGTCATATCACGCGGATCTGTTTCAAGACCGGCCCTCCTAGCCGGGTGGGCGTCGAACTGGAGTGGACCGTCCACCACCCCGACGCCCCGGCCACCCTGCTGGACGTGCCAACCCTGCGCGCCGCGCTCGGCGCCCACGCCCCCGCCACCCTCGGCGCGACGGGCCCCGCACAGCCACTGCCCGCCGGCGGTCTGGTGACCGTCGAGCCCGGCGGACAGGTCGAGATCTCCTCGTCGCCCGCCCGCACGCTGGGCGACCTGCACGAGGCCGTCACCGCGGACCTCGGCCACCTGACCGGCCACCTCGCCGCTGCGGGTCTCACCCTCGGCACCGCCGGCATCGATCCGCACCGGCCGCCCCGCCGTCTCGTCGACACTCCGCGCTACGCCGCCATGGAGCGGTTCTTCGACGCGCGCGGCCCGGACGGCCGCACGATGATGTGCAGCACGGCCGGCCTGCAGGTCTGCATCGATGCGGGCACGCCGGCCCAGGCGCGGGCGCGGTGGGCGGCGCTGCACGAGATCGGACCGGCGCTGGTGGCCGCGTTCGCCACCGCCCGTTGTCACGCGGGCCGCGACACCGGCTGGGCGTCGGCCCGGATGGCGGC
Organism: Luedemannella helvata; assembly: GCF_039528415.1. Lineage (NCBI taxonomy): Bacteria > Bacillati > Actinomycetota > Actinomycetes > Micromonosporales > Micromonosporaceae > Luedemannella > Luedemannella helvata. Next base: position 46,356 of record NZ_BAAALS010000013.1, on the reverse strand, counting down.
CTGGTTCGCCATCGACCCCGCCCGCACGGCCCCGGTGCCGGTCGACGGCGCCGACCCGGCCGCCGCGTGGGCACGCTACGCGCTGGCGGCGCCGCTGCTGTGCGTTCGCCGCGACGGCGACGACTGGCACCCGCCGCGCGGCGTCACGTTCGCCGACTGGATCGGCGGCGCGCTGCCCCGTCCGCCCACGGTGGACGATCTGGACTACCACCTCGGCACCCTGTTCCCGCCGGTACGCCCGCGCGGCTACCTGGAGGTGCGCTACCTCGACGCGCAGCCCGGCGCGGAGTGGATCGCCCCGACGGCCGTGGTCGCCGCGCTGCTGGCCGACGACACCACCACCGACCGCGCCCGCGCGGCCGCGCAGCCGGCGGCCGGCCGGTGGCGCGACGCGGCCCTCGCCGGCGTGGCCGACCCGGCCGTCCGGCAGGCGGCCGGTGACCTGCTCGACCTGGCCCGACGACGGCTGGACCGCACCGGCCTGTCCACAGCCGCCCAACACCTCGTGCACGACATCGTCGACCGACGCCTGCGCCCTCAGGAGGACACGACATGACCGAACAGTTGAGAACCCACGTCGCCGAGCAACTGGAGAACGCGCGGGCCCGCACGGCCGTCCTCACGGAGGCCGTCGACGACGCCGACCTGGTGCGCCAGCACTCGCCGCTGATGTCACCGCTCGTCTGGGACCTCGCGCACGTCGGCAACCAGGAGGAACTCTGGCTGGTGCGCGACCTGGGTGGGCGCGAGCCCGTGCGCCGCGACATCGACGAACTGTACGACGCGTTCAAGCACCCGCGCCGCGACCGGCCCACCCTGCCCCTGCTCAACCCCGCCGAGGCCAGGGCGTATGTGGCGACCGTGCGCGACAAGGCCCTCGACGTTCTCGACCGGGTGCGCCTGGACGAGGGCCGGCCGCTGGTCGCCGACGGCTTCGCGTTCGGGATGATCGTGCAGCACGAGCAGCAGCACGACGAGACCATGCTCGCCACGCACCAGCTGCGCGCGGGGGCCCCGGTGCTCGACGCGCCGCCCCCGCCGCGGGCCCGCACGCCCGTGGCCGGCGAGGTCATCGTCCCCGGCGGCCCGTTCGAGATGGGTACGAGCACCGAGGCGTGGGCGCTGGACAACGAGCGGCCCGCCCACCTGGTCGACGTCAAGGCGTTCGCGATCGACGCGGCCCCGGTCACGAACGGCCAGTACGAGCGGTTCATCGCCGACGGCGGCTACGACGACCCGCGCTGGTGGAGCCCCGCCGGCTGGGCGCACCGGCACGAGGCGAACCTGGTCGCCCCGAAGCACTGGGTCCGCGACGGCGCCGGCTGGGCGCACACCCGGTTCGGCCGCACCGTGCCGATCGAACCCGACGCGCCCGTGGTGCACGTGTGCTTCTTCGAGGCCGAGGCGTACGCGGCCTGGGCCGGCCGCCGCCTGCCCACGGAGGCCGAGTGGGAGAAGGCCGCCCGCTACGATCCGGCCACCGGCCGGTCGCGGCGCTACCCGTGGGGCGACGAACCGCCCGGCCCGCAGCACGCCAACCTGGGCCAGCGCCACCTGTCGCCCGCCCCGGTCGGCGCCTACCCGGACGGCGCCTCGCCGCTCGGCGCGCACCAGCTCATCGGCGACGTGTGGGAGTGGACGTCGAGCGACTTCCGGCCGTACCCGGGCTTCGTCGCTTTCCCTTACCGGGAGTACTCGGAGGTCTTCTTCGGCCCCGACTACAAGGTGCTGCGCGGCGGTTCGTTCGGCACGGACGCGGCCGCGTGCCGGGGCACCTTCCGCAACTGGGACTACCCGATCCGCCGGCAGATCTTCAGCGGCTTCCGCTGCGCCCGCGACCTGCGCCCCGACGAGCTGGGCTGATGTGCCGGCACCTCGCCTACCTGGGACCGCCCGCGCCGCTGTCGGCGCTGCTGTTCGACGCGCCGCACGCGCTGGCCCGCCAGTCGTGGGCGCCCCGCGACATGCGCGGCGGCGGCACGATCAACGCGGACGGCTTCGGCGTGGGCTGGTATCCGCCGGGCGCCACGACGCCCGTGCGCTACCGCCGGGCCGGTCCGCTGTGGAGCGATCCGACGCTGCCCGCGCTGGCCGCCGCGACCAGCGCGGGGGCGGTGCTGGCGGCCGTGCGCTCGGCCACGGTGGGAATGCCGGTGACGGAGCACGCCGCCGCGCCGTTCGGTGAGGGGCCGTGGCTGTTCAGCCACAACGGGGTCGTGGCCGGCTGGCCCGACTCGGTGACCGGGCTCGCCGCCCGGCTGCCCACCCGCGACCTGCTCACCCTCGACGCGCCCACGGACGCGGCCCTGCTGTGGGCGCTCGTCCGCGACCGCCTGCGCGCCGGCGTCCCGCTGGACAGGGCCGCGGCCGAGACCGTGGTCGAGGTGGTGGCCGCGGCTGCGGGTTCGCGCCTCAACCTGCTGCTCACCGACGGGGTACGCGTCGCCGCGACCACCCTGGGCCACGCCCTGTCGGTGCGCGCGCGGCCCGATTCGGTGCTGGTCAGCTCCGAGCCGCTCGACGACGACCCCGCCTGGCGGACCGTTCCCGACGGGCACCTGCTCGTCGCCACCGCGACCACTGTCGACATCACCGACCTGGGGAGACCATGACCGAGCTGGACATTCACCTCGACGAGTCCGACCTGACCGCCGCGCTGCGCCACGACGTGGCCGCCGGCCTGGCCGCCGACCCGAAGTGGCTGCCGCCCAAGTGGTTCTACGACGCCCGGGGCAGCGAGCTGTTCGAGGAGATCACCCGCCTGCCCGAGTACTATCCGACCCGCGCCGAGCGGGCCATCCTCGCCGAACGCGCGGGCGAGATCGCCCGCATCACGGACGCGAAGACGCTCGTGGAACTCGGTTCCGGCTCGTCGGAGAAGACCCGGCTCCTCCTGGACGCGCTGCTCGCGCACGGCACCCTGGGCGCGTTCGTGCCGCTGGACGTGTCCGTGGCGGCCCTGCGCGAGGCGGTCGACCGGCTCACCGGGGACTACCCGGGCCTGGCCGTGCACGGCATCGTCGGCGACCTGACCCGGCACCTGGGCACTATCCCGCGCGGCGGCGGCCGGGTCGTCGCCTTCCTCGGCGGCACGATCGGCAACCTGTTGCCGGCGGAGCGGGCCGCGTTCCTGGGCGCCCTGCGCGCCGTGCTCGACGAGGGGGAGTGGCTGCTGCTGGGCGCCGACCTGGTCAAGGACCCGGCCGTGCTGGTGCCCGCCTACGACGACGCGGCCGGCGTCACGGCCGAGTTCAACCGCAACGTGCTGCGCGTGGTCAACCGGGAGCTGGGCGCGGACTTCGACGTGGCGGCCTTCGCCCATGTCGCGCTGTGGAACCCCGACGAGGAGTGGATCGAGATGCGCCTGCGTGCCGAGCGCGCCATGTCGGTGACCGTCGGCGAGCTGAACCTGGCGGTGAGCTTCGAATCGGGCGAGGAGCTGCGTACGGAGGTGTCGGCCAAGTTCCGGCCGGCGGGCCTGGCCGGTGAGCTGGCGGCGGCCGGCTTCGAGCCGCGCCACTGGTGGACCGACCCGCAGTCCCGCTTCGGTGTCGCGCTCGCCCGCGCGGGCGGTTAGCGTCCGACGGCTACCGTGACCGCATGGGATTGTTCCGGCGGCGTGACACAGACCTTTTCTCGATCCCCGAGCAGGGTGGGGTGCCCGTCCCCGAGCCGATGGCGTCCGACTTCCGTCTCGTCGTGGAGGACGTGTTCTTCATCCGGCGACGTGGACTGGTCGTCACCGGCACGATCGAGGCGGGAACGGTCGAGGTCGGCAGCGTGGTGACCGTGGAACGGGCGGGGAAGGCCGCCGTCAACGTGGCGGTCGCCGGTGTGGAGCGGGCGCGGAAGCTGCCGACCCGGGCCGTGGCCGGTGAGGCCGTCGGGCTGCTCCTCAAGGAGCTGACCCCGGACGACATCGCGCGCGGCGATGTCGTGCGTGCGGCCCGGTAGACGACCGGACACTGACCGCCGGCGGACCTGGTGGTCCCCGCAGGGGCGTCACGCGCGTCTATGCTCCTGCCCGTGAGAATCGTCGACGCCAGGGTCATCGTCACCTGTCCGGGCCGCAACTTCGTCACTTTGAAGATCGTCACCGACGAGGGGGTGACCGGCGTCGGCGACGCGACGCTCAACGGCCGCGAGCTGTCCGTCGCCGCGTACCTGACCGAGCACGTCATCCCGACCCTGATCGGCCGCGATCCGGCCCGCATCGAGGACACCTGGCAGTACCTCTACCGGGGCGCGTACTGGCGGCGCGGCCCGGTGACGATGAGCGCGATCGCGGCCGTCGACACCGCCCTGTGGGACATCAAGGGCAAGGTGGCGGGCCTGCCGGTCTACCAGCTGCTGGGCGGCCGGTCGCGCGAGGGCGTGACCGTCTACGGCCACGCGAACGGCGACACGGTCGACGACGTGCTCACGGCCGTGGCCTCCTACGTGGACCTCGGATACCGGGCGATCCGGGTGCAGACCGGTATTCCGGGCCTACCGGTCACCTATGGCGTCGGTAAGGACAAGCTGTTCTACGAGCCGGCGGACGCCGCCATCCCGACCGAGTCCGCGTGGTCCACCGAGCGGTACCTGTCGTTCATCCCGTCCGTCTTCGCGCGGGTGCGTGAGGAGTTCGGGCCGACCCTCAAGCTGCTGCACGACGTGCACCACCGGCTCACCCCGATCGAGGCCGCCCGCCTGGGGCGCAGCCTCGAGCCGTACGCGCTGACCTGGATGGAGGACCCGGTCCCCGCCGAGTTGCAGGAGGGGTTCCGTCTCATCCGCCAGCACACCACCACGCCGATCGCGGTCGGTGAGGTGTTCAACACGATCTGGGACTGCGAGCAGTTGATCCGCGAGCAGCTCATCGACTACATCCGCGCGACGGTCGTGCACGCCGGCGGCATCACCCACCTGCGCCGGATCTTCGATCTGGCGGCGCTGCACCACGTGCGGTCCGGCTCGCACGGCGCGACCGACCTGTCCCCGGTCTGCATGGCGGCCGCCCTGCACCTCGACCTCGCGATCCCCAACTTCGGCCTGCAGGAGTACATGCGCCACACGCCGGCCACCGACGAGGTCTTCCCGCACGGGTACCACTTCGCAGACGGATACCTGCACCCGTCCGAGGCGCCCGGCCTCGGCGTCGACATCGACGAGGACCTTGCCGCCAAGTATCCCTACCGCCCCGCGTCGCTGCCGGTGAACCGGCTGGAGGACGGCACTATGCACAACTGGTGACGCACTTGAGTATCAAGTAGCTTGCGATATCCTGCCATTCAAGTTTGTCGATTATTCTTGTGGTCGACAGCGCCTCATCCCCTAGGGCAGGAATCGACGATGCAACGTCCCCGTGTCAAATCCGCCGCGACGATCACGCTGACCGCGGCCGTCCTGGCTGGCTGGGCCATCACCACAGTCCTCGGCAGCCCGGCCGCCCAGGCGGCCACCACCGCCGCGCAGACCGCGCTGGCCGCGAACGTGGCCGACCACGACGCCGACGCCGACTACGTCTGGAACGCCTCCGACGTCGTCCCCGTCGCGCTGAACGGCAGCGGCGCGAGCGCCGCCAGCGCCAACGTGTCGATCAGCGGCACAACCGTGACGATCACGGCGGCCGGCACCTACCAGCTGACGGGCACCCTCACCAACGGCCGGATCGTGGTCAACTCGCCCGGCTCCGGGATCGTGCGGGTGCTCCTCAACGGCGCCACGATCACCAACTCCACGACCGCGCCGTTCGAGATCCAGGCCGCCGAGAAGGCGCTGGTCTTCCTCAACGCCGGCACCACGAACACGCTGTCCGACGCGACCACCTACGTGTACCCGGACCCGGACACGACCGAGCCCGACGCCGCGCTGTTCAGCAAGGCCAACCTGACGATCGCGGGCACCGGTTCACTCACCGTGCGCGGCAACGCGTACGACGGCATCGCCAGCAAGGACGGCTTGATCATCCACTCCGGCACGCTGAGCGTGACCGCCAGGGACGACGGCATCCGGGGCAAGGACTACCTGGTCGTCGATGGCGGCGCGATCACGGTGAACGCCGGCTCGGACGGCCTGAAGTCGACCGACGGCAGCGCCGCGGCCGGCTACGTCAGCGTCAACGCCGGCACGATCAACGTCACCGCGTCCGGCGACGGCCTCTCCGCTGAGTCCGATGTCATCGTCCAGGGCGGCTCCACCACGATCACGGCCGGCGGCGGCAGCTCCGCGGCCGTGACCGACACTTCCACCAAGGGCCTCAAGGGCGGCGTGAGCGTCGTGGTCAGCGACGGCACGGTGAACACCGACACGGCCGACGACGGCCTGCACTCCAACGCCGACGTGATCGTCGACGGCGGCACGATCACGGTCGCGACCAACGACGACGGCCTGCACGCCGACGACGAGCTGAACGTCCTCGGCGGCACGATCAACGTCAACAAGTCGGTCGAAGGCCTCGAGGCGCTCAAGCTGACCGTCTCGGGCGGCTACGTGAGGGCCATCGCCACCGACGACGCGTTCAACGCGGCCGAGGAGGGCGTCAACGAGTTCCAGGTCGCGCCGAACGCGTTCATCCGCGTCACCGGCGGCACGGTCGTGGCCGACGGCGGCACCGACGGACTCGACTCCAACGGATCGATGACGCTGTCGGGCGGCACGGTCGTCGTGGCCGGCTCCGCCACGAGCGCCTTCGGCGAGGGCGGCCTGGACGCCAACGGCACGCTGAGCATCACCGGCGGGCTGGTGTTCGCCAGCGGCCTGAGCGCCTCGACCGGCACGATCGCCGCCGCCGGCCAGGGCCGCATCGCGTACGCGTTCGGCGCCCGGCAGGCGGCGAACACCACGATCCACATCGCCACCACGTCGGGCACGGAGCTGGTGTCGTTCCGCTCGACGAAGGCGTTCCAGCGGATCGTGTTCTCCTCGTACCAGCTGGTCCCGGGCACGACCTACGCGATCTACACCGGCGGTACGGCCGGCGGCACCAGCATCGGCGGCGGCCTCTACACGGGCGGCACGCTGTCGGGGGCCAGCCAGGTCGGCACGGTGACGGCGGGCGGCACCACGACGGGCACCCAGCCCACGAGCGGCGCCGCCACGACCGGCCCGGTCGCGACGACCACCCGGCCGGCGACCACGACCCGGCCGGTGACCACCACGCCCGGCGCGGTGACCACCCGACCGGTGATCACCTCGGCCGCCGGCACGGGCGGCTGCTCCGCGACGTACGCGATCGTGGGGCAGTGGCAGGGCGGCTTCCAGGCGAGCGTCCGCGTCACGGCCGGCTCGGCCCCCATCTCCGGGTGGACGGTCACCTGGACGTACGCGAACGGCCAGACGGTCACGCAGGCGTGGAGCGCGACGATCACCAGTAGCGGGTCGGCGATCACCGCCCGCAACGTCTCGTACAACGGCAGCCTCGCCGCCGGTGCGGTGACGGAGTTCGGGTTCCTCGGTTCGTGGAACGGCACCAACAGCGCGCCGACGGTGAGCTGCGCCGCCAGCTGACCGCGCGACCGTGGCGAGGCGGACTGACCGGCCCGCCTCGCCACGGTCAGGTGTAGGACCAGCGAAGCTGGGCAGGCTAGGAGAATGCAGATCCTCGGAGGCAGGTACCGGCTGGTCGAACTGATCGGCACGGGCGGCATGGCGGTGGTCTGGCGCGCGTTCGACGAGGTCCTCGGGCGCGCGGTGGCCGTCAAGGTACTCACCTCCGATCTTGCTGAGGACCCTGACTTCCGCCGGCGCATCCGCGAGGAGGCCCGCGCCGCCGCGCGCCTGGCGCACCCGCATGTGAGCGTGGTCCACGACTACGGGGAGTGGATCGACGCCAACGACGCGGTCATGCCGTACGTGGTGATGGAGCTCATCGACGGCCCGTCACTGCGGGAGGTATTGCGCAAGGGCTCACTGCCGTGGACCCAGGCGGCGGCAGTTGTGGCGCAGGTGGCGGCGGGACTGGCCGCCGCGCACGCGCGCGGGCTGGTGCACCGCGACGTCAAGCCCGCGAATGTGGTGCTCGCGCCCACCGGGGCGAAGCTCGTGGACTTCGGCATCTCGACGATCACCGGCGCGGAGGAGACGTCCGCCGAGGTGATGGGCACCCCGGCGTACCTGGCCCCGGAGCGGATCTCGGGCAAGCCCGCGTCCCCGGCCGTGGACGTCTACGCGCTGGGCCTGCTGCTCTATCAGGCGGTCGCCGGCGCCCTGCCGTGGCAGGTCGACGGCCAGACCGCCATGCTGCTCGCGCACCTGCAGGATGACCCACGGCCGTTGCCGGACGTGGCCGGGCAGACCCTGCCGATCGAGCTGACCACGCTGGTCGAGCGGTGTCTGGTCAAGGATCCGGACCAGCGCCCGGCCGCCGCCGACGTGGCGGGTGAGCTGATCGCGATGCCCGGCGTGGCCGGCGCCGCGATCCCGGGCGCCGAGCCGGAACGTAGCTCCGACGGCGACCAGACGGCGTTCGTCGCGCTCCCGTTCGGCGACCGCAGGGCCTCCGGTCGGGCGGAGGTGCTCACGAGGGAGACCGCGACGGAGTCGAGCTTGGCCGCGGATCGTCGGCGGTGGCTGTGGCCCGTGGCGACGGGTACCGCCGCGGTCGCGATCGTCGCCGCCATGGCGGGGGCGTCGGCGTTGGACGACCAGCAGGCCGGCGGGTCCGCCGCGCCGCCCACGGTCGCGCCGTCGGCCGGTCCTTCCTGCCAGGCGGTCTACCAGACGCGCACGGACGATGGCCGTCGGTTCGCGGGGCAGGTCACCGTCATCAACACGGGCGCGCAGCCGCTGCGCGACTGGACACTGTCGTTCCGCTATCCCAGCGACCAGCGCGCCGTCGGCTCGCATCTCACCCAGACGGGCTCGGCGGTGTCGGTGGGCCCGATCAAGAAGGAGCTGGCCGCGGGCCGGCAGGCGACGTACGAGTTCCACGGCACGTACGGGCGGGCGAACCCGATGCCGCAGGAGTTCTCGGTGGACGAGATCCCGTGCGACGTGCGGCTGATGGGGCCGGTCGCCTACCCGCAACCCACGCCCCCGAAGCCGGAGCCGGCTGACGAGGCCAAGGCGCCGAAGCCGGACCCGAAGAAGGCCGAACCGGCGCCGAAGGGACCCAAGAAGCCGCCAGCGGCGGAAGGGCCTGCGGAGCCCGCGAAGAAGCCGAAGTAGGGGCCGGGCCGGGCCGCGCGACCTGGTAGACGGCACGATCGCTCTCCACTCGGAACCCAGGTGTCGCGAGGTCAGAACGCGATCTGACAAGCGATAGAAACGGTTCTGTCACATGAACCGCTTAAGGAACGTGTGAGCTGCGAATACGTGCGGTTCATCGATGACATGGGATATTTTGGCCACACCTCGTATGGCCGCAGGACCGAAACATATCGACAAACACCGAAACTGCCCCTGGCCTTCTTCCAGGCTTGTCGTGACCGTAATGAAACACGTCCGCGATTGACGTGATCCTTTACGAAACTCTAAGTTTCCATTCACGAAATCTTTCGGCGCCTGCCCACCCCTCGGCATGCCCGGAAGTTTTCCGTCGTTCCTGACGACCTGTCCGCGGCCACGGAAGGACGGTGCGCGTATGCGTCACCGCTCAGGGATCTACCGGACCATCGCGAGCGCCGCCGCCGGTATGGCGCTCGTCCTCAGCTCCGCGTGCGGCACCTCCGGACCCGTACGAGGAGGGCTGCAGGTATGGGCCCTACAGGATCCCGCCAACGAACCGATCATCAAGCGCGGCATCGAGCAGTTCAACGCCGCCTCCGGCACCCGCGCGGCGCTCACCACGTACGCCAACGACGCGTACAAGCAGAAGCTGCAGGTGTCGATGGGCTCGCCCAACGCGCCGGACGTGTTCTTCAACTGGGGCGGCGGCAACCTGGCCCAGTTCGTCAAGGCCAACCAGGTGCGCGACCTGACGAACGCGCTCGCTGTGCGACCCGAGGTGGCCAAGCGCTTCCTGCCGAGCGTGCTCGACGTCGGCAAGATCAATGGTCACCAGTACGGCATCCCGATGAACGGCATCCAGCCGGTCATCCTCTTCTACAACAAGCGCGTCTTCTCGGAGGCCGGCGTCCAGCCGCCGAAGACGTATGACGACCTGCTGGCCCTCGTCGAGCTGTTCAAGGCGCGCGGGATCACGCCGGTCGCGCTCGCCGGCTCGCAGGGCTGGACCGAGCTGATGTGGCTGGAATACCTGCTCGACCGGGTGGGCGGGGCGGAGAAGTTCGCCGCCATCGCGGCCGGCAAGGCGGGCGCCTGGCGCGACCCGGCCGTCCTGCAGGCTCTTACGATGTGCCAGGACCTCGCGGCGCGTGGCGCGTTCGGCAAGAACTTCGCCTCGGTCAACTACGACAACAGCGGGGCGTCCAAGCTGTTCGCCACCGGCAAGGCGGCCATGCACCTCATGGGCAGCTGGGAGTACGGCAGCCAGGCGGCCAACAACCCGAAGTTCCTCGCCCGCGGTGAGCTGGGCTGGGTGACGTTCCCTGAGGTCACCGGTGGCAAGGGGGACCCCCGCGCGGTCGTCGGCAATCCCAGTAACTACTTCTCGGTGCGGTCGGACTCACCGGCGGCGGACGCGGCCACCCGCTTCGTGGTCGAGACCCTCGCGTCCGACGACTACGTGGCGGACCTCATCGCCGCGGGCCAGGTGCCAGCCGTACGGGGCGTGGAGGACAAGCTGGCCGGCACCCACAACGCGGAGTTCACGACGTTCACCTACCAACTGGCGGTGAAGGCTCCGACGTTCACGCAGTCATGGGACCAGGCGCTGAGCCCGTCGGCGGGCGCCGAGCTGAACACGAACCTGCAGAAGCTCTTCCTCAGGGACATCTCGCCGCAGGGCTTCGTCGAGGCGATGGAGAAGGCGAAATGATCGGGCGTCAGCGGGCGGATCATCGGCGCGGGAATGACCCGTGCCGCCGCCGGGGAGCGGCGGAGGTGGCGGCGTGAGTAAAGGCATTCTCGGCAGGGGGCGGCCCGGCGCGATCTGGGCGGCCCCCGCCGCCATCTTCTTCGGCATCTTCGGCATCCTCCCGATCCTCGCCGTCGTGTACCTGAGCTTCACGGAGTGGAACGGGCTCGGCGAACCGAAGTGGACCGGCTGGGCCAACTGGTCGCGGCTGTTCGACGACCCGGACGTCGTCGGCAGCGTGCGGGTCACGCTCGTCCTGGCGGTGCTGTGCTGGCTTCTGCAGACCCCCGCGTCGCTCCTGCTGGGCGTGTGGGCGGCCGGCTCGCAACGCAACCGGGCCATCCTGTCCACGATCTTCTTCGTGCCGCTGCTGCTGTCCACCGCGGCCATCGCGCTGGCCTGGCTGTCGATCCTCGACCCGAACTTCGGGCTGGCGGTGACGATCGGCAACCTCGTCGGGGTCGACGACGGTAACTTCCTCGGCGACCGCCAGCTCGCCCTCTACACGGTCGCGTTCGTCCTGACCTGGCAGTTCATCCCGTTCTACGCGCTGATCTACCAGGCCGCGACCCGGCAGATCCCGCGGACGCTGTACGAGGCCGCGCACATCGACGGCGCGGACCGCTGGCGGCAGTTCTTCTCCATCACGCTGCCGCAGCTGCGGCACACGGTGGTCGCCTCGTCGATCCTCATCGTGATCGGCTCACTGACCTACTTCGAGTCGATCCTGCTGCTCACCGGCGGCGGTCCCGGAACGGCGACCCGGGTGCTGCCCCTGCACATGTACGTGAAGGGCTTCGTCGGCTTCGACATGGGCTACGCCAGCGTACTCTCCGTCGTCATGGTGGCGGTCGGCACGGCGCTGTCCATCGCCATCGCCCGGGTGACGGGCTACCACCGGATGTCGAGTACGCGGGAGGGCCTGTGAGTACCATGTACGACCGCCCACGGCATGCCGCGACGACCGGGCGCCCGCCCGCGCCCACGCGCACCCTGCACCGCCGTCGCGAGGCGCCGAAAGGTCCGGTGCGGCGCTTCCTGCGCCGGGTCAACGTGCCGGCCGGCGTCGCCGCGACCATCTGGCTCATCATCGTGGCGGTGCCGCTGTACTACATCGTCATCAACAGCCTGCGGAACTCGGACGCGTACCTGGAGGAGGGCGCGCTCCGGATGCCCAGCGACCTGACGCTGGAGAACTACGGCCGCGTGCTCGACCTGGGGTTCGCCACCTTCCTGCTCAACAGCCTCATCGTCACGACCGCCACGGTCGTGCTCGTGCTGGCCCTCGCGCTACCGGCGGCGTACGCGATCGTGCGGGGGACGAGCCGGCCGGTGCGCTGGATGTTCAGCGCCCTGCTCCTCGGGCTCGCGGTGCCGGCGCAGGCCGTCATCGTGCCGATCTACCTCATCATCACGCGGCTGCACCTCTACGACGCGCCGACCGCGATCGTGCTGCCGACGGTGGCGTTCGCGCTGCCGATCTCCGTGCTCGTGCTGACGAGTACGCTGCGCGACATCCCCAACGAGCTGTACGAGGCGATGACGGTGGAGGGCGCGGGCTCGGTGCGGGTGTTCCGTAACCTGGTGTTTCCGATGGCGCGCCCGGGCCTGGTGACGATCGGCATCTTCAGTGGCCTGAGCGGCTGGAACGGCTTCCTGTTCCCGCTCGTCCTCACGCAGAGCCCGGAGCGGCGGGTGCTCCCGCTCGGCCTGTGGAACTTCCAGAACCAGTACGGCACGGACGTCCCCGGCCTCCTCGCGGCGGTCGTGCTCTCGGCCGTCCCCGTCCTGGTGCTCTACCTGTTCGGTCGCCGGTACCTGCTCAGGGGCATCGCCGCCGGCTTCGGCCGCTGACCGCGGGCGGCACGGCCGGCGACCGGGAACCGTCCGGTCGCCGGCCACGCCGTTGTGCGCTGTCCAGCGCCCCTGTCGAGGAGGCGCTTGCCTTTTGGTGCCCGCGGCGTCACGCTGGCTGCGTTCTCATCATTTCGATGATGATGAATGAGTCGCGGAGCGGTCGGCACCGAAGGAGAGCGCATGTTGCGAACGCCCCAACGAGTCGCGCTGTTGGCCGGTGGGCTCGCCGCCACCGTGGTCGCCGGCACGGGTGTCGTGGTCGCCGTGTCCGCCCAGGCCGCCGCGGCCGGCTGTGCCGTGAGTTACCGCGTGACGAACCAGTGGCCCAACGGCTTCGGCGCCGATGTGAACGTTAACAACCTCGGCGACCCGATCAACGGGTGGACGCTGACGTGGACGTTCGGCGCCGGTCAGACCATCCAGCAGGCGTGGAGTGCGGCCGTGACCCAGGCCGGCGCGGACGTCACGGCGAAGAACGTGAGCTACAACGGGTCGATCCCGACGGGCGGCAGCACCAGCTTCGGCTTCAACGGCAGCTGGTCCGGCTCGAACCCCGTACCCACGAACTTCGCGCTCAACGGCGTCACCTGCACCGGCGCCGTCGCGACGAGCGGCGCGGCACCCACCACCGCCCCGCGGACCACCCAGGCGCCGCAGACCACGCGGGCGCCGCTGACGAGCGCGGTCGTGACGAGTCGGGCGCCTGTCACGACCGGGCCGGCCACGCCGACGATCCCGCCCGCGTCGTACCCGAACCCGGGTGTCGTCAACGGCGACACCGGCGTGCACGACCCGACGGTCGTGAAGACGCCCGCGGGCACCTACATCGCGGCCCACACCGGCACGAACATTCAGCTGAAGACCTCGACGGACAGGACGACCTGGCGCAACGCCGGCGCCGCGTTCCCCGGTGGTGCGTCGTGGACGACCACCTACACGGGTGGCAGCGCCAACCTGTGGGCGCCCGACATCTCCTACCACAACGGCCAGTACTACATGTACTACTCGGCCTCGACGTTCGGCTCCAACCGGTCGGCGATCTTCCTGGCCACCAGCCCCACCGGCGCCTCGGGCAGCTGGACCCACCGCGGCCTGGTCATCGAGACCACATCGAGCTCCAACTACAACGCGATCGACCCGAACCTGGTCGTCGACGACGCCGGCAACTGGTGGCTGAGCTTCGGCTCGTTCTGGTCGGGGCTCAAGCTCATCGCGCTCAACCCGGGTACGGGCCTGCGCTCCGACACCACCGTGCGCGCCATCGCGGCCCGTGGCGGCGGCACCACCGCCATCGAGGCGCCGTTCATCTTCAAGCACGGCGGCTACTACTACCTCTGGGTCTCGTGGGACACGTGCTGCCAGGGCGCCAACAGCACCTACCGCATCATGGTCGGCCGCTCGACCAGCGTCACGGGTCCGTACACCGACCGCAACGGGGTCGCCATGACCGCCGGCGGCGGTACGCAGGTGCTCGCCACGCACGGCGGCGTCATCGGCCCCGGTCATCAGGCGGTCATCAGGGACAACGACGGCGACGTGCTGGTCTACCACTACTACACGAGTAGCGGCGCGTCCTACCTCGGGATCAACCGCATCGGGTACGACGGGGCCGGCTGGCCCTTCGTCTACTGAGTGGCCGTCGAGGCACCTCGTCGCCGGAACCGTTGTGCATCATCAGTTCCACAGCGGTTCCACAAAATGTCCACAAAACGTCCGTGCGGCCACGCGAGGGCTACCGTCACCTCGGCCACGGCCCGGGTCAACCCCTTGGAACAGATCATCTAGTCGGTCAGCGGAGAGAGCCGCAGGGCCGTCCAGGAGACCGGCGGGAGGGGCACCCGCAGCAGCGTGCCGTCGAGGGTGACGTCCGGCGTGCGGTGGAGGGTGACGCGGTCGGGCGCGTCGACCGTGTTGCTGGCGCGCAGGTCGTCGTCGGCGAGGGTCCACGCCTCGGCGACCGTCAACGAGCCGCCGAAGGCACGCAGGTCGACGGTGACTCCGGCCGGCGACGACTGGTCGCGGTTGACGGCGAAGACCGACACGTCGCCGGACGATGGGTCGTGGGTGGCGACCGCGTCCACCAGGGGTACCTCGCCGTAGCGCGCTGTCTCGTAGGAGGGCGCGTCCATCGTGACGGCCAGGACGTTGCCGCGGGCCAGGCGGGAGGTCGTCGCGAACGGGTGGAAGGTGGTCTGCCGCCAGGCCGGGCCGCCCGGCTCGGAGCGGATCGGCGCGATGACGTTGACCAGCTGCGCCAGGCAGGCGGCCGTCACCCGGTCGCTGTTGCGCAGCAGGGAGATCAGCAGGCCGCCGAAGGCGACCGCGTCGGCGACGTGGTACTGGTCCTCGATGACCCGGGGCGCCACCGGCCACCCGGCGCTCGGCGGCTCCGCCTGGAACCGCGACAGGTACCACACGTTCCACTCGTCGAACGAGATCTGGATCTTCTTGCGGGAGCGCAGCTTGGCGCCGACCGCGTCGGCGGTGGCGGCGACGCCCGCGACGAAGCGGTCCATGTCCACCGCTGAGGCCAGGAACGAGCCGAGGTCGCCGTCGTGCTCCTCGTAGTACGCGTGGCAGGAGATGTAGTCGACCACGTCGTAGCACTCCTCGAGCACCGTGGCCTCCCACGACCCGAAGGTGGGCATCGCGGCGCCCGACGAGCCGCACGCCACCAGTTCGATGGTCGGGTCGGCGGCGCGCAGGGCGCGCGCCGTGGCCGCCGCGAGGCGCCCGTACTCGAGGGCGGTTCTGTGGCCGATCTGCCAGGGGCCGTCCATCTCGTTGCCCAGGCACCACATGCGGATGTTGTGGGGCTCCTTCGTGCCGTTGGCCACCCGCAGGTCGGACAGCGCCGTACCGGCCGGGTGGTTGGCGTACTCGTGGACGTCGAGGGCCTCCTCGATGCCGCGGGTGCCGAGGTTGACGGCGTACATCAGCTCCACGTCCGCCTTGGCGCACCAGCGGGCGAACTCGTCGAGGCCGACCTCGTTGGTCTCGACGCTGTGCCAGGCCAGGTCGCGCCGGCGCGGCCGGTCGGCGACCGGGCCGATGCCGTCCTCCCACCGGTACCCGGAGACGAAGTTGCCCCCCGGGTAGCGGACCGTGGTGACGCCCAGCTCCCGGGTCAGGTCGAGCACGTCCGTGCGGAAGCCCTCCTCGTCGGCCGACGGGTGGCCCGGCTCGTAGATGCCGGTGTAGACGCAGCGGCCCATGTGCTCGACGAAGGAGCCGAAGGTCCGGCGGTGCACCGGCGCCACGACGTGTGCGGGATCCAGGGCGAACGAGGCGTTGAACACGGTTCTCCTTCGTGCGGGTGCGGCTGCCGAGCGTGTGATCACCGCTCCAACAGCGGGAACGCGGTGATCATGGGAAGGATAACGACCGGGCCGGTCAGGCGCGCACTGTCCATGATTTGCCCCCATCAATGAGTCGGGTCAGTTCGGGGCCGGTCGGGTGGTGCACCCGGACCACCACGAGCCGGGCCGGCGCGTCGAGGAGGCCCACCGGTCGGGCGGTCAGGACGCCGTCGCGGTAGGAGTAGCGGGTACGCGCCCGCACGCCACGCGTGTGGGCCATGCTCGCGCCGTCGTCCTCGTAGAGCTCGCCCTCGGCCTCGCCGTCCCGGTCGGGATAGACATCCAGGGTGAGCGGGTTCAGCGGCAGCTCGTCCGCGTACCGGCCGACCGGGCCGGACGGCACCACGCCGCCGCCACGGGCGAACAGCGGCAGGCCGTCGCCGATCGCCGCGTCGACCAGGACATGGCGCCCGCCGTCGTGGACCGCGCCGGTGCGGGTGTCGTACCAGCGTCCGGCCGGCAGGTAGACCGCGCGGGCGGTGACCCCGGGCCGCAGGACGGGGGCGATCAGGAGGTCCCGGCCGAGCAGCGCCTGATCGGCCAGCTGACGGCCCCGACGATCGGCGGGGTAGTGGTAGAGCAACGGCCGCAGCACGGGCGAGCCGGTCTCGGCCGCGTCGGCGAGCAGCGTGTAGAGGTAGGGCAGCAGCCGGTAGCGCAGCCGCACGGCCGCCCGGCACGCGTCGAGGGTCTCCGCGCCCCAGACCCACGGCTCCTGCGCGGCCCGCCCGCGCGCGCAGTGGTTGCGGGCCAGCGGATAACAGCAGCCCAACTGGAACCAGCGGGCCAGCAGCTCCGGGCCGCAGTCGCCGAAGAAGCCGCCGATGTCCGCGCCCGCGAACGCCACCCCGGACAGGCCGAGGTTCATCAGCTGCGGCAGGGACATCTCCAGGTGCTCCCAGTAACTGCCGTTGTCGCCGGTCCACACGGCCGCGTACCGCTGGATGCCGGTCCCGCCCGCCCTGCTCAGCCGCAGCACCCGCTCGTCGGGCCGCAGGTCCCGCAGGGCCGCGTCGGTCGCCGCGTTCTCCAGCAGGGCGTAGACGTTGTGCACTTCGGCGTGGTCGGCGTCGAGGTCGTGCGGGGTGTCCAGCGGCGGTTCGACCCGGGCGCTGTCGGGGTGGTCCATCGGGAGGTCGTGCATGGCCGGCTCGTTCATGTCGTTGACGACGCCGCGCACGCCCCGGTCGAGCAGGCTCGCGTACCAGCGGCCCCACCACTGGCGTACGGCCGGGCTCGCGAAGTCCGGGAACGCGCACAGGCCCGGCCACACATGGCGCAGCAGCAGCCCGTCGCCCTCGGTGAGGAAGTAGCCCTTGCGGTGGCCCTCGTCGAACACGTCGTAGCCGCCCTCGGGCTGGTGGCTGACGCCCACGTCGACGACGGCGGCCAGCTTGAACCCGTCGGCGGCGAGGTCGGCCGCCAGCCCGGCCGGGTCGGGGAACGCCTCCGGGTCCCAGGTGAACGTGCGCAGGCCGTCCTGGTGGTCGATGTCGAGGTAGAGCACGTCGGCCGGGATGTCGTGGCGGCGCAGGTCGGCGGCGACGGCCCGGATCCGCTCCGCCGAGTCGTACCCCCACCGGGCCTGCTGGTAGCCCAGGGCCCAGCGCGGGGGCAGCGGCATCCGCCCGGTCAGGTGGGTGAACCGGGTGACCACCTCGGCGGGCGTGGGCCCGGCCATCACGTACCAGTCCAGCTCGCCGCCGTCGACCGCCATGACCAGCCGTTGCTCGCGCTGGGCGGTCAGGTCGAAAACACTGCGGTACGTGTTGTGCAGGTACACGCCGTGGCTGCGGCCGGCGGCGTCGACGGCCAGGTAGAACGGGATGGCCTGGTACAGGGGGTCCACGCCGGCGCCCTGGTACTCGTACCGGTCGGTGCACCAGCAGGCCAGTCGCTGGCCGCGCTTGTCGAGCAGGCCGGTGCGCTCGCCGAAGCCCAGGTAGTTCTCGTCCGGCGGCATCCGATGGGTCCAGGTGGCCCGACCGTCCGCGTGCCAGGCCGGGCCGCCGCCGTCGCCGTCCATCATGATCGTTTGACCCCGGTGGAGCACGGCGACCCGGGCCCCGGTGGCCGCCGCGTGCACGGCCAGGCCGCCACCGGAGCGGACCGTCACACCGTCCCCGGTGGCCTCCACCGCGACCTCGACCGGCGGGAACGCGTCGTCGGGCGGCGTGGCCGACCAGGGCCGGCGGGGCAGGAAGTCGGCCGGCGTGGCGCGTACGCGCGCGATGGCGTCCGTCAGGTGCGTCACCGACAGGGTCGCGTCCTCGTACTCCAGGAGAACCGACCGGCCCGCGCGCCACCATCGACGCAACGCACCGGCACCTCCGGCATCGTCCCGCCGACCGGTCATCGGCCCTCCTAGCGCAGCTTGGGCAGGATCTCCTGCTCGTAGAAGGCGAAGAAGCCCTCCTGGTCGGGACCGACCTGGTCGACGTGGACGTGGTCGTAGCCGGCGTCCACGCAGCGCTGGATGCCGGCGAGGTGCCGCTCGGGGTCGGGGCCGCAGACGATGACCTCGGCGATCCGGTCCTCCGTCACGGTCCCGGCGAACTGCTCGTAGTGGGCGACCTCCGGCAGGTGCTGGCCCAGTTCCCCGGGCAGCGCCACGGTGGGGCAGACCCGCCTGGCGGTCGCCCGGGCCTGCGCCTCGTCCTTCGCCCAGCACACGTTGTACTGGACGAGGCGCGGCTTCTCGGGCTGGTCGAACGCCTCGACAACGCCCGGGTCGGGCGCGTAGTTGACCAGGCCGTCCCCGATGCGGGCCGCGAGCCGCGCGGCGCGGGGCGCGCCGGCCGCGACGAGGATGGGCGGCGGGGTGTCCGGGCGGGAGTAGAGGCGGGCGTTCTCGACCGTGAAGTGCTCGCCGTAGTGGCGCACCTGGTCGCCCGCGAACAGGCGCCGCATGATGTCCACGGCCTCGGCCAGCATGGCGGCGCGCACCTCGTACGCCGGCCAGCGGCGGGCCACGACGTGCTCGTTGAGCGCCTCGCCGGTGCCGACCCCGAGCATGAACCGGCCGGGCATCATGGTCGCCACGGTCGCGGCGGCCTGGGCCACGATCGCCGGGTGGTAGCGCATGATCGGGCAGGTCACGCCCGTGCCGACCCGCAGGTGGGTGGTCGCCTGCGCGATGCCGCCGAGCACCGACCAGACGAAGGGGCTCTGCCCCTGCTCGCCGATCCACGGGTGGAAGTGATCCGAGATCATGGCGTACCCGAACCCGACATCCTCCGCGCGGGCGGCGTAGCGGACGAGGTCGGAGGCGGGATGCTCCTCACTGGACAGGGCGTAACCGATCGTCACCATGGGCCACCTCCAGGCAGCGGCTTGATCCGGTACCACACCGCGCGCCCGCTGAACCTCGGCGCAGGGCCCGGCCCCCGGCGGCGTACCACCCGGCGGCGAGGACGGCGGCCAGGGCGATCTCGACGATGTCGCCGCCGTAGTACATGATCATGGCGGCCTGCCGGGCGTCGACCGTGCCGGCCTGTGCCCAGAGGAGCTTGGCGAGCACGCCGTGGGCGGCGGCCGCCGCGACGAGCGCCGCCCCGCGCATCACCACGCCGTACCGGCGGCGTACCGGGTCGAGCTGGCAGACGGCGGCGCTGAACAGCAGGCCCGCGCCCAGTACGTGAGCGTGGACGAGCAGCGCCAGCCACGGCCGCGACGCCGCCCACGCCGGCAGCGGGGTCCGGAACAGGACCCACATGCCGCCCGCGTCCAAAACTGCCGCGACCGGCGGACACACGAGCACGCTCACCGGGGCGGAGTGCAGCGCCCGCACGAACCCGCGCCGGACCGGGCCGGCGGGCAGCGCGCGCAGGGCCAGCGTGACCGGCCGGCCGAGCACGAGCAGCAACGGGGCGACCATACCGAGCAGCAGGTGGCGCACCATCGCGTCCGTGCTGGTCCCGTGGTCGGTGCCCGGGCCGAGCCCGGCGAGCCAGAGGGCCAGGCAGCCGACGAGGAAGGCGGCCTGCGCGGGCACCGGCCACCGGTCGCCGCGCGAGCGCAGCCGGGTGGCCGCGAGGTGGTACCCCAGGGCGGCAAGCAGACCGACAGCCGCGACCGCCTGGCCCGCCACGTCGTGGTGCATCGCTTCAGGCGGTCCGGCGGGCGGCCCAGAGGAACCAGAGGCCGGTCAGGATCAGCGCCACCGCGATGACGTTCCAGGTCCAGTCGTACGGGCGGATGTCGACGTCGTACCGGATCTGGTGCAGCCGCAGCAGCTTGTGCTGGATCGTCCCGTCGTACAGCTGGAACGCGCCCGCGCCGGTGAACGCGCCGCCGGCCAGGGCGCGGGCCATCAGGCCGCGTCGGCGGGCAAGGTCGGCCACCATGACCAACCCGATGACGGCCGCGAACCAGCTGAACGCGTGGAACAGCCCGTCCGACACCAGGCCGACCGCCGGCGTGCTCTTGTCGTAGAAGTGGTGCCAGTGCAGCAGTTGGTGGAACACGACCTCGTCAACGAATCCCGCCGCCCCGACGCCGATGAGCGCGCCGGCCGCCACGGAGCGCCCGGTCATGCCCGCCCCAGCTGGGTGGTCGTGGGCGCGTCCGGATCGGCGGCGCTCAGCGGCCGCGCCAGGTCCTCCAGGCTGCGCTGCTCGGCGCGGATCGCCAGGAACCAGGCGACCAGGCCGGCCGCCGTCATGAGGGCCGCGCCGACGCAGAACGCCACCACCGTCTGGCTCACCTCGCCGCTGCCGACGAGCTTGGCGAACAGCAGCGGGCCGGTGATGCCGCCGGCGGCCGTGCCGATCGCGTAGAAGAACGCGATGGCCATGGCCCGCGTCTCCAGCGGGAAGATCTCGCTGACCGTCAGGTACGCGGAGCTGGCGCCCGCCGAGGCGAAGAAGAGCACCACGCACCAGCAGGCGGTCATCGTGACCGCGCTGAGCGCCCCGATCCCGAACAGCCAGGCGGTGACGAACAGCAGCACGCCCGACAGCAGGTACGTGCCGGAGATCATGATCCGCCGGCCGAGGGTGTCGAAGAGGTGCCCGAGCAGCAGCGGACCGAGCAGGTTGCCCAGCGCGATGGCCGCGAAGTAGTAGCCGGTGTGCCCCGACGGCACGGCGAAGAACGTCTGCAGGATCTGGGCGTACCCGAAGGTGACCGCGTTGTAGAGGAACGCCTGCCCGATGAAGAGGGCGAGCCCGAGCACCGCGCGGCGGGGGTACCGCCGGAACAGCGTGCGCCCGATCTCGACGAACCCGGTCGACCGGCGCTGGTGGATGGTGACGCTGCCCCGGGCCGGCGGCAGTGTGGTGCCCTTCTCCGCCTCGACCTCCCGCTCGATGCCGTCCACCAGCCGCTCGGCGTCGGCGTTGCGGCCGTGGATGAACAGCCACCGTGGGCTCTCCGGCACGTGCCGGCGCACGATGATGATCGCGAGGCCGAGTACGACGCCCAGTCCGAAGGCGACACGCCAGCCCACGTTCACCGGTAGCGCGGTGAGCAGCGGGACCGTCAGGAGCGCGCCGGCGAACGCGCCGAACCAGTACGTGCCGTTGATGACGATGTCGACGCGGCCGCGGAACCGGGCCGGGATCAGCTCGTCGATCGCGGAGTTGATCGCCGCGTACTCCCCGCCGATGCCGAAGCCCGTGAGGAACCGGAACAGGAAGAACCACCAGGCGTCGAACGACAGCGCGGTCATGGCGGTGGCGACGAGGTAGACGGCCAGCGTGATCAGGAAGAGCTTCTTGCGGCCGAACCGGTCGGTGAGCCAGCCGAAGAACAACGCGCCCGCGCACGCGCCCGCCACGTAGAGGGCGCCGCCGATACCGGTGACCTGTGACTGGGTGATGTCGAGTCCGCTGCCGGGCTCCGAGAGCCGGCCGGAGAGGTTGCCGACGATCGTGACCTCGAGCCCGTCGAGGATCCACACCGTCCCCAGGCCGATGACGATCAGCCAGTGCCAGCGGGCCCACGGCAGCCGGTCCAGCCGCGCCGGCACATCCGTTTCGATCGTTCCCAGCTCGCGTGTCGCCATCGTCGCCTCCTGGGACCCCACGTTCCCGGAGTGACGAGGTTGAAACGGCTCAGGCCCCGGCGGCGCTCACGTGCGCGGCGATCAGCCGCCAACCGGTCCGGCTGTCGTACGCCCACGTGCGGGTGTAGCGGACCCGCTCCTCGAACGGCTCGCCCGCGATCGTCCCGGCGACCGTGCCGAGGAACCAGGTGACGCCGGTGTCGCCGACGACGAGCGCGGTGATCTGCTCCTCGTCCACGCGGGACATGACCTGGTGGCCCGAGCCGTGCGCGTACAGGTCGTCCGACTTGCGGTAGAGCGCTCCGTCCGGGCCCGTGAAGATGAGCCGATCGTCGATGAGCTCGTCGAGGAGTTTCACGTTGGACGCCAGCTGCGCGGCCTGCAGCCGCCGCTCCGCCACCCGTAGAGCCACGACCCGCGGGTCATCGACCACCGGAACCTCCCCATCCACCCATCGATTAACAACCATGAGCGTACGTGAGGGAGCCCCGAGGACGGTGCGTCACACCGTGGCGATCGTGGCCGCCACCTCGTCGACCAGCTCACGGGCGAGATATCCGGTGCCACCGTGGCGGGGCCCGAGGCGTCGGCCGGCGGCGGCGTGCACGTAGGTGCCCCAGCAGGTGGCCTGGGCCGGGTCCGCGCCGCGGCCGAGCAGGCCGGCGACGATGCCGGTGCGCACATCGCCGCTGCCCGAGGTGCCCAGGCCCGGGTCGCCGTTCTCGTCGCGCCACCGCCGGCCGTCCGGGGCCGCGACGTGGCCGAAGAGGGTGACGACCGCCCCGTAGCGCTCGGCCAGTTCGGCCGCCTCCCGGGCGAGGTCGTCCGCGAGCTCGCGGCCGAGCAGGTGGGCCGCCTCGGTGCGGTTCGGCGTCAGCACCACGTGCCCGGCGTGGTCGGCGACCAGCCCTGGTTCCTTGCTCAGCGCGCCGAGGGCGTACGCGTCGAGCACGAGCGGTGTGCCGCTGGCCGCCGCGCTGAGCACCCGGCGCACGAGGACGGCCGTCTCGTCGATGTTGTCCAGGCCGGGCCCGAGCGCGATGACATCGGCCTGCCCGGCCAGCTCGAGCAGGGCGTCGGGCACGTCGCCGGCGACCGATCCCTGGTCGGTCTCCGGCAGGCCCACGACCTTGGCCTCGGGTACGGCGATGCTGAGCGCGGGCGCGGTGGTCTCGGCCACGGCGAGTTGCAGCCGGCCCGCGCCGGCCCGCAGCGCGGCCACCCCGGCGAGAAGCACGGCGCCCGGGGTGTACCGGGAGCCGCCCGCGACGAGCACCGTGCCGCGCGACTCCTTGCCGCCGCCCGGATGGGGCAGTGCCCAGTCGCCGAGCAGCCGTGGCGTGATGACCTCCTCAGACGGGTTCGGCACTGACGTCCTCCTGACGGGTAGGTCGGGCGCCCTCGCGGCGCAGGTGGGCGATCGAGTTGAACCGTTCGGGCGAGAGCCGGTCGCCGTCGCGGCGCCAACTGGTGAGGGAGGCGTTGGCGATGGTGGTGGCCCGCGTGATCGCCATCAACTGCTCCTCGGTCAGCTGTTCCACGAGATAGCGCGTGAGCAGGACCAGGGCCTCGTGCGCGACCAGCAGCACCCGGCCGCCCGGGTGGTCGGCGCGCAGGTCGCGCAGCAGGCCGCGCAGCCGCAGCACGACGTCGGCCCAGGACTCGCCGCCGGGCGGTCGGTAGTAGAACTTGCCCAGCCGGTGCCGGCGGTCCGCCTCGGCCGGCAGCCGGGCGCGCACGCCATGGCTGGTGAGCAGGTCGAGCACGCCGAGTTCGCGGTCGCGGAGCCGCTCGTCCACCAGGGTCGGGATGCCGAGGCCGGTCACCGCGAGTTCGGCGGTCTCGCGGGCACGCGCGTAGGTCGAGACGACCACGACCTCGGGCCGGTCACCGGCCGGCAGGTCCGACAGCCACCGGCCGACCGCGGCCGCCTGGTCGCGGCCGGTGGGCGACAACGGCACGTCCGCGTCGCGCAGCGCGATGTCGATCACCTCGAGACCCGCCGTCTCGGCGGCCAGGGCGGCGACGTTGCCGGTGCTCTCGCCGTGCCGGACGATGCCCAGCCAGTCCAGTTCGGCCATGCCGGCTTCCGTACCCGCGCGACCGGCCGGGCTAACGGTACGGCTGATTGGAATGATTCTGGATTAGAGGCGTTTGGCGTGGTCGGTGCGGGGTAGTGGTTGCATTACTCACCGATTATGCCCGTCTTATGGCAATTTGGCCGGTCGTCGTGCTGGCCAGTTGCCCGTGCACCTGGAGGCGTCATGACGACTGCCGCGGAAGATATCGTCGACAACCTGCTCGCCCAGCACCAACAGATCAAGACCCTCTTCGCCCAGGTGGCGGCCGCCCAGGGCCCGCACAAGGAGGAGCTGTTCCACGAGCTGGTCGGGCTGCTCGCGGTCCACGAGAGCGTCGAGGAGTCGCTCGTGCACCCGCTCGCCGAGGACAAGCTGCCCGACGGCGAGGACGTGGTGCCGCCGCGCCTGGCCGAGGAGCAGGAGGCCAAGGAGGAGCTGGCCAAGCTGTACGACCTGGGGGTGGATCATCCCGACTTCGACCTGCGGCTGACCATGCTGCGCGACGCGGTCACCGCCCACGCGGAGGCCGAGGAGGAGTTCGAGTTCTCCCGGCTGCGGGAGGTCGTCGACGCCGACCGCCTGGAGAAGCTGACGGCGTCGATGCGGGCCGTCTCCGCGATGTCGCCCACCCGCCCACACCCGAATGTTCCGCCGAAGGCGTCCGCGAACCTGCTCCTGGGACCGCCGCTGGCGGTCTTCGACCGGGTCCGGGACGCGCTGCGCGACGCGACCAAGGGGGCCTGATGGCGCGCAAGAACGACAACCCCAAGGACGCCCAGCTGGCGCCCCACCGGATGGACAAGTCGGATGGCGAGCTGACCACCGACCAGGCCATCCGGGTTGAGGACACGGACAACACCCTGCGGGTCACGCCTCGGGGCCCGAGCCTGCTCGAGGACTTCCACTTCCGCGAGAAGCTGATGCGCTTCGACCACGAGCGCATCCCGGAGCGGGTGGTGCACGCCCGCGGCTCCGGCGCGCACGGCTACTTCCAGCCGTACGGCGACGCGCTCGCGCCGTACACCACGGCGCGGTTCCTCACCGACCCGTCCGCGCAGACGCCGACGTTCGTGCGGTTCTCGACCGTGCAGGGCTCGCGCGGCTCCACGGACACCCCGCGCGACGTGCGCGGGTTCGCCACGAAGTTCTACACCGACCAGGGCAACTTCGACCTCGTCGGCAACAACATGCCGGTCTTCTTCATCCAGGACGGCATCAAGTTCCCGGACGTCATCCACGCGGTGAAGCCGGAGCCGCACCACGAGATGCCGCAGGCGGCGTCGGCGCACGACACGTTCTGGGACTTCGTGTCCCTGCAGCCCGAGACCATGCACCACGTCATCTGGCTGATGTCGGACCGGGCCATCCCCCGCAGCTACCGCACGATGCAGGGCTTCGGCGTGAACACGTACCGGCTGGTCAACGCCGACGGCCAGGCCACGTTCGTGAAGTGGCACTGGACCCCGGTCGCCGGCGTGCACTCCCTGGTCTGGGACGAGGCGCAGAAGATCTCCGGCAAGGACCCGGACTTCAACCGCCGCGACCTCTGGGAGGCCATCGAGGCCGGCAACTTCCCGGAGTACGAGCTGGGTGTGCAGCTCATCCCGGAGGACCAGGAGTTCGCCTTCGAGGGCATCGACCTGCTCGACGACACCAAACTCATACCGGAGGAGGTCGTGCCGGTCACGCCGGTGGGGCGGCTGGTGCTCAACCGCAACCCGGACAACTTCTTCGCCGAGACCGAGCAGGTGGCCTTCTGCGTCAGCAACCTGGTGCCGGGGATCGACTTCTCCGACGACCCCATGCTGCTCGCCCGCGCGTTCTCCTACCTGGACACCCAGCTCACCCGGCTGGGCGGCCCCAACTTCGCGCAGATCCCGATCAACCAGCCGGTGGCGCCCGTGACGAACCACCAGCAGGACGGGTTCCACCAGCACCAGATCCCGCTGGGCCAGGCCAACTACACCCCCAACTCGCTCGGCGGCGGCTGCCCGGTCGTGCCCGGCGCGGCCGGGGGCGGGTTCGTGCACTACCCCGAGCGCGTGGAGGGGGTGAAGGCGCGCCGGCGGCCCGAGACGTTCGCCGACCACTACAGCCAGGCCACGCTGTTCTGGAACAGCATGAGCGCCTGGGAGAAGGAACACATCATCGCGGCGTACAAGTTCGAGCTGGGCAAGGTCAACGCCATGCACGTGCGCGAGCGGATGGTGGAGCACCTCAACCAGATCGACCACACGCTCGCCGTGTCGGTCGCCGCGGGCATCGGGGTCGCCGCCCCGACCGAGACGCACGCCAACCACGGCCGGGTGTCGCCGGCGCTCAGCCAGGCCAGCATGCCCGGCAGCGCGGGGGCGCAGGGGCGCAAGGTCGCCGTGCTCGTGGGCAACGGTGTGTTGGCGGAGAGTCTCCAGGCCACCCGGGCGGGGCTCACCGACGCGGGCGCCGTGGTCGAGTTGCTGGCGCCGGTGGACGGCGCGGTGACGAC
This sequence comes from Luedemannella helvata, assembly GCF_039528415.1. Lineage (NCBI taxonomy): Bacteria > Bacillati > Actinomycetota > Actinomycetes > Micromonosporales > Micromonosporaceae > Luedemannella > Luedemannella helvata. The sequence continues at coordinate 19,667 of NZ_BAAALS010000013.1, read as the reverse complement.
CGCGTCCGGCGAACTGCTCCCGGTGGACCGGGCCATGAACACGGTCTCGTCGGTGCTCTACGACGCCGTCGTGGTTGCCGACGGGGCGGAGGCGCTGGTCAACGACGGGTACGCGGTGCACTTCGTGGCCGAGGCGTACAAGCACTGCAAGCCGCTGGGCATACTCGGCACGGGAGACCAGGTCGTGCAGGCGGCGCGGCTGCCCGTGTTCGAGCCGTCCGACCGGGCCACCGAGCCGGCCAGCAAGCCGATCGCGGCCGCGCTCGACGGCGTACTCTTCGTGGCTCCCGGCGCCGACGCGGACGGTGAGTTCATCGCGGGGCTCGTCGACGCGATCGCCCGGCACCGGCACTACGACCGCCCGGTGGACGGGATCGCCGCCTGAGCCGCGGGTCCGGGTGGGCTACGCGCCCGCCCGGACCCGTAGCCGGGCGGAGCTGCTAGCCGGTCGCGGCCGTGCGGAGCACCGCGAAGCCGAGCTGCTCCACGTGGCGCACCACGTCGACGATGCGGTGGAAGTCGACCGGCTTGATCATGTAGTCGGTCACGCGCAGGCGGCGGGCCCGCAGGATGTCGCGCTCGGCCAGGGAGCTGGTCAGCACCACCACCGGGATCGCCGCCAGCACCGGGTCGGCCGCCAGGCGCTCCAGCAGCTCGCGACCGTCGAGGCCGGGAAGGTTGAGGTCGAGCAGGATGAGCCCGGGCAGCCGGACGTCCCGGTAGGGCCCGGTCCGGTTCAGGTAGGCCAGGGCGGCTCGGCCGTCGCCGAGCGCGACGACGTGGTTGCGCAGCTTGAAGTCCTCGAACGCCTCGCGGGCGAGCAGGACCTCAACAGGGTCGTCCTCGACCAGAAGAATGTCGATGGGCTCCACTGAGGCTCCTGGACCGTGTGACGTGCGTGGGCGGGGCCACAGTGTATGCCATGCCGCGGGATACCTCCCCGCACTTTGTGCCGAGGACCACTCCCCGGACACGCGCTACCCTGGCGGAATGCGGACGACCGGCACGGTGGCGGATGTGCGGGCGTTGGGCCCCCACGATCACGCGTGCTGGACTTTCGATGAGCCGGCGGATTTCCAGGTGGCTGCCCACGCGTTCCTGCGCGGCGGCCTGGCCATGGGGGAGCGGGTCTGCCTCGCGGGGTCGGAGCGCGACATCGAGGCATGGCTGACTGACGGCCGCGTGGCGCGGGCTGTGGCTGACGGCGCGGCGATCGCGAACGTCGTGGACCAGACCCGGAGGTCCTTCGACCTCGTCACCCAGCTGGACCTCTGCCGTGCGGCGACCGAGGTCGCGCTCGCGGACGGATACTCCGGCTTTCGCGTCGCGGCGGACGTGACGGCCGTGGTCCGCGAGCCGACCAACCTAGCCGAGTTTGTCCGGTACGAGCAGCTGGTCGATCGGTACATGGCCGCCGAGCCGTTCTCCGCGATGTGCGCCTTCCGGCGTGCCGACCTGCCGTCCACGGCGCTCGCCCGGCTGGCGAGCGTGCACCCGGCCGGTAACAGCGGCGCGCCCTTCCGGATCTTCGCCAACCCCGACGGCGGCACGGCCATCGCAGGCGACCTCGACATGACGACCAGCGACCTGCTCTGCGCCGCCCTGGCCGGCGTGGAGCCGTTGATCGTCCGCGGGGAACTGGTGCTGGACGCCACCAGGCTGGCCTTCATCGACCACCGCTCGCTGCTCGTGCTGGCCCGCTTCGCCGCCACCCGGGGGACGACACTCGTCCTCCGTACGCGCAAGCCGCACCTTTCCCGGCTCATTGACCTGCTTGAACTGCGCCATGTGCGGGTAGAGGGCGAGTGATGAGATCGGGTATCGCCGCCGGTCACACGGGCTATTTCCACGAGGCCGTGTACTACCGCTGTGCGGATGAACTGCTCGCGGTCGCGGTGCCGTTCCTGCTGGGCGGCGTGGCGGCGGGCGAGCCGACCATGGTGGCCCTCGGCGAGGAGCACGCCGGCCTCGTCCGGGAGGCGACCGGCGGCAACCCCGGCATCACCTATCTCGCCGGCGGCGAGATGTACGCGCGCCCCGCCAGTGCGATCCGGGCATACCGGGCGTTGCTGGCCGGCCACGTCGCCGCCGGGGCCGGGCAGATCCGCATCATCGGCGAGCTGTCGCCCTGGATGTTCGGGCGGACCTGGGACTGGTGGTCCCGGTACGAGTCGGCGATCAACCACGCGTACGACGACTTCCCGCTGTGGAGCATGTGCGCGTACCACGCCGAGCAGACTCCGGAACACGTGCTCCGCGAGGTCGCCCGCACGCACCCGTGGGTCGCCGAGCCGGGCGGACACCGGCCCAGCCCGTCCTACACGGAGCCGGCCGCCTTCCTGATGGAGTCGCGGCCGCCGGCGGACGACCCGATCCAGCGCGGCCGGCCGGTCGTCGAGCTGACCGACCCGCTGCCGGCGAGCGCGCGTCAGGCGGTGGTCGCCGCCGATCCGGGCACGCTGCCGGCCGGCGCGGTGGACAACCTGGTCGTCGCGGTCAGCGAGATCGTCACGAACGCGATCGCGTACGGTCAGGCGCCCGTACGCCTGAGGCTGTGGGCCGGTGCGGACCGGATCGTGGTCACGGTGAGTGACCAGGGGCCCGGCCCGAAAGATCCCTACGCCGGCCTGCTGCCGCGCAGCGACGGAGAGCCGGGCGGCCTGGGCCTGTGGCTGACCCACCAGCTGTGCGACCACGTCACGCTCGACCGGCGGGACACCGGCTTCGCGATCCGGCTCACCGCTGGCGGCTCCACCGCTGACTAGGGCGGGGTTTGTAGAGAACACGACCCGGGCATGACGACCGGCGGACCCGCCAGGTACGGTCGGGCGGCTGGCTGTGTGCGGGGCGGGTGGGAAATGGTGATCATAACGACGGTCCTCCGTCGGGTCGCCCTCGCCTGCGCGATCGCCGCCGCCGTCTGGGTGGTGCACGGCCCGATCCTGTCGACCGCGCCGGCCCACGGTCACGGTGCGCAGCCGCACGGCTGGTCGATCGCGTCGACCCTCGACACGGACGACCTCGCGGCCGACTGCGCCGGCGGGGAGCGGCAGTCCGGCGAACACGGCCATACCCGGGTGCACGTGCCCCTCGACCTCACCGACGGCATCCCGGAAACCTCCGGGGACGTGTCCGTCGCGATCGCGGGCCGCGCCCGTACGGTCGGCGCGTCCGGGGTCGCCGCACCCGCAGTCGAGCCGCCTCCCCGCCCGCCCATCCACGTCCTCATCTGCGTCAGTCGTACCTGAGCCGACCGCGCCGGCCCTCGCGGGCCGGTCCGCCGTCGTGCCCGCCGCACGCCCCGCGTGCCATCGACCCCTGAGGACCCCCGCGCTATGTCAACCGTCGCCGGGCCGCTCCCGCGTGCCCACCTCGACCGCACCGACCCGCCGCCAGGTCCGGCGGCGTCGGCGCTGTCCCGGCTGCCGAGCCTGACCGGCATGCGCTGGGCGGCCGCCCTGCTCGTGTTCGGTGAGCACATCCTGGAGCAGTACCTGGCTCCGCATTTCGCCGTCTCCCAGACCGTCGAGTCCGGGTCGTGGCGGCTGCTGAAGTTCGCGGGCGCGTGGGGCGTCACGTTCTTCTTCATGCTGTCCGGCTTCGTGCTGGCCTGGTCGGCGCGCCGCAACGACACCAAGCTGGCCTTCGTCCGCCGGCGGCTCGCCAAGATCTATCCGAACCACCTGGTGACCATGCTCGGCGCGGTCGCGCTGGCGCTGGCCGTCGGCATCACCGTCACGCCCGGCCAGCTCCTCGCACACCTCACGTTGACCCAGGTGTGGCTGCCGGACAGCCATGTCCTGTTCGCCCTCAACGGGCTGAGCTGGTCGCTGTGCGCGGAGCTGTTCTTCTACCTGTGCTTCCCGTTCATCCTGCCCAGGCTCCTGCGGCTGTCCACGCGCCAGTTGCGGATCGCCGTGGTGGCGCTACCGGCGATCGTCATCGCGTACCAGGTCGCCATCATGGCGGTGGAACACGGCGGCCTGCGGTCGTGGCTGACCTACTTCTGGCCACCGCCGCGCCTGCTCGAGTTCGTCCTCGGCATGGTGCTCGCGCTGCTGGTGAAGCGCGGGCAGTGGCGCGGGCCCGGCCTGCGGACCGCCATGACCGCCCTGTGCGCGGCCATGCTGGTCGGGATGTTCCTGCCCGACCCGCTCGGCCGCGCGCCGGCCGTGATCGTCCCGGTGATGCTGCTGCTGCCGGCGGCCGCCCTCGCGGACGTCAGCGGCGCGCGGACCCTCTGGTCGCGACGGTGGATGGTCTATCTCGGGGAGCTGTCGTTCGCCTTCTACATGGTCCACCTGCTGGTGATCCGGGCGTTTCATGAGTTCGGGATGCTGCCGGAGCGGGTGGACGTGATCGCGGCCGTGGCCGGCACGGCGGCCCTGTTCGCGCTGTCCTTCGCGGCCGCGGTGGCCCTCTACCACGGGGTGGAGCGCCCGATGATGCGCGTGCTGTCGCCGCGCCGGGCCGCCAGGCCGGCACCGCCGGCTGCGGCTGGCGACGGTGGCACCACGCCAACTCCGCGGCCCTGACGCTCGCCAGCTCCGGGGCGGGGCCCGCTCAGGCCCCGCCCCGCCGTCCCGGGCCGTAGGTACGCGGGAAGTTCTCCGGCTGTTCACCGGGGGAGCGCACCGGGCGTGCCAGGGTGATCGGGTCCCCGACACCCGATCACCCTGGGCGCTCTTTCGTGCATCACGCCAACCACTACTACGGCCACTCGCACGTGCTGGCCCGCTACTGCGGGTTGGCGCAGCGTGCGGCGCCGCGCATCCACGGCTACCTGCAGCACGGCTGGAACATCGGCGACGGGCTCGCCGACGACCACGAGTTCGTGACCGGTACGCCCGTGTTCCTGTGGTCGGAGCGCACCCGCCGCCGCGCCTGGTCGATGGGCCGGCGCGAGCTGTACGTCGTGGGCGCGCCGTTCGCGTACCTGCTCGCCATGGCGTCGCCGCCGGCCGCCGGCCGGGAGGGCACCATCTGGTACCCATTCCACGGGTGGGAGGGCCAGCACGTCGTCGGCGACCACGGCCGCCTCATCGATCAGATCCGCGCGACCGAGCCCGGTCCGGTGACCATCTGCCTGTACTGGCAGGAGTTCCAGTCGCGGCGGCTGCGCCGGCGCTACGAGCGGGCGGGGTTCCGGGTGGTGTGCCACGGGTACCGGGGTGGCTGGTGGCGCGACCTGGACCCCGGGTTCCTCGACCGCCAGCTGGGCGAGCTGCGCCGGCACGCCCGGGTCGCCGCCAACCGACTCACGAGCGCGATCTTCTACGGCGTGCTCGCCGGGTGTGAGCCGGCCGTCTACGGCGACCCGATGCTGCTGGAACGCGACGCGGGCGCCCACGGCGGTCACGCCCGCATCCGCCGGCAGTGGGCCGAGCTGCACGGCGAGCGGGTCGACCCGGCCCTCGCCCGCGAAGCCGCCGTCGCGGAACTGGGCGCCGACCGCCTCGTCCCGCCGGCCGAGCTGCGCCACCTGTTCGGCTGGCACGCATGAAACCCCTGTTCATCGGGGGCGAGATGGCCGGCTGGTCCGACCTCGACGGCGTGCGGGGGCCCGGCCCGGCGCGCGGCGCGTCCCTGGCCGCCCTGCTGCGCGCGGCCGTCCCCCCGGGCGGTCGGGTGCTGCTCGCCGGCCCGCACGACCCCGCTCTGGTCGGCGCGCTGCCGGCCGCGCGGCTCACCCTCCTCGTCAGGGGAGTACGCGACGCGGAGGCGCTGTCCGCGCTGCCCGGCGTGACCGTGTGCTGCGGCGGGCTGGACAAGCTCGTCGCCGAGCCGCCATTCGACACCGTTGTGGCGCTCGACGGCGTGGCCCGTCTGTCCTCTATGGAGTGCGACGAGTTCGCCTGGGGTGAGGCGTTCGAGATGCTCGTCGCAGCGCTGCGGCCGGGCGGGCGCCTGCTGCTGGGGATGCCGAACGCCCTCGGCGTGGACCGCCTGGTGGCGCCGCCCACGGAGCCGGGTGACGGGGACTGGGCGCCGGCCGGGGAGTACGACCCGACGCGGCCTGCCGGGCTCACCCGGGCGCGGGCGCGCCTCGCGGCGGCCGGACTCGGCGTGGACGCCGTGTATGCCGCCTACCCGTCGCCGACGGCGCCGAGTGCGTTGCTCGGCGAGGCGATCCTGGCCGATGACGCCGTGACCGGCTTCGTCGCGGCAACCCTGGGCCGGTCCTTCGCGCCGCCCGGGGTCCAACCGGCCAGGGTCGGGCCGGGCCCGGGTCGGCCGCGGCCGGTGGGCTGGGCCGCCGTGCTGACCGAACCGGGCGGGCTGGCGCGGCAGGCGCTGCGCCAAGGGCTCGCCGGGGCGCTCGCGCCCGGCTGGATGGTGGTCGCGCGTCGCGCGTCGCGTGACCGGTCGGCGGGCCTGCCCGGGGCGATCGTCGACGGCCGGCGCCTCGACCACGACCCGGTGCGCGGCTGGGTCGGCGAGGACGGCGCGGCGGTTCCGCCAGGGCGTACCCTTGAAGATCTTTTGATGGTCGCGGCGTCACGTCGCGAGCTGGGGTCGGTGCGCGCGTTGCTCGCGCGCTGGCAGCGGGGCATGGCGGCCGGCGTACCGGCCGACCAGGTCGTCGTCACGGCCGACGGCACGTTCGTCGCGCTCGCGCCGGCGCGGGAGCCCGGCGCGGCGCTGGGGAAGTTGGCGGCGACCCTGGTGCGCGGCGGGCTGGCGGACGCCTGGCCGGCGCAGGCGGGCGCGGCAGACCTGGCGGTGACCCTGGCGGCGGTGGCCGGCGCGGCCGCGGATGCCCGCGCGGCGGGCGTACTCGCGGTTGACGGGCTCGTGGCCGAACGCGACCGGCTGGCGCGGGCGCTGGCGGCGGCGCGGGCGAAGGCCGCCTGGTATGAGCGCACCCTCGCCGACCGGGAGAGCGCACTCGCCGAAGCCCGGCGGGTGGCCGAGTTGCTCAGCGCGTCGTGGCCGGCGAAGGCCGGCATGGCCTTCGTCGGTGGCGTCCGGCTCGCCCGCCGCCGCGCCCGTGCGGTCCTGCGCCGGGTGCGCCCGCGCGTCTGAGCTCCCGCGCTATCGCGCCTTGGTGCAGGCATCCCGGCGTCACTCAACGCTGTTTATAGGCACCGGCTGGGCGGGCGCTTGGGGCCGGGGCCACGGAATCGTAGAGGGCCTCCAGGGCGCGGGTCTGCGTCACGATGTCGAAGTGCGCTGTGACGTGCTCGCGGGCACGGGCGCCGAGGAGGGCGCGCAGGCCGTCGTCGGCGAGGAGGCGGCCGAGGTTGGCGGCCAGCGTCGCGCGGTCGCCCTCGGGGCCGAGCAGGCCGGTCTCGTTGTGCAGCACGGCCTCGGGGATGCCGCTGTGCCTGGTGGACACCACGGGTACGGCGAGCGCGGCAGCCTCCAGGATTGTCGTCGGCAGGCCCTCCGTGTCCCCGTCGGGGGCGCTCTTGGACGGGGCGGCGAGGACTCTCGCGGCAGCGACGTGGCGGCGTACGGTTGCCGGGTCCTGGTGGCCGAGGAACGTGGCGTCCAGGCGAAGCTCGGTGGCGCGGGCGCGGATCGCCGGCTCCAGCGGGCCGGCGCCGATGAAGACCACACGCGGCCGGTCGAGCCGGCCGAGCGCCTCGACCAGGTCGTCCAGGCCCTTCTTCGCCACGAACCGGCCGACGAAGGCCACGTCCCACTCCTTCGCGGGCGCGCCGGCCAGGACGGGCAACGCGACGCCCGTGTGGTGGACGCGGACCTTGGCCGGGTCGGCGCCCAGCTCGATCGCGCGCTCCGCGATGGGCCGGGACACGGCGAGGATCAGCGCGGCCCGGCCGAACGCCGCGCGCAGGTTGCGCCGGTAGCGGACGCCGCGCAGGCCACCCGCCCGGGCCTGGCTGGTCACGTCCCGGCCGTGCGCAGTGATGATGAGTGGTACGCGAAGGGCCGCCGCCGTGCGGCTGACCAACCAGCCGTCGCCCGCGAAGTGGGCGTGGACCAGGTCCGGGCGCAGGTCCCCGAGCACGGCGCGCAGGCGGCGCGAGCCGCCCGTCAGGCGCAGCAGCGGGAAGGCGAGCCGGTTGCCCGGGAAGGCGATCACGTCCGTGCCGGCGGCGAGCGGCGAGGCGACCCTGACCGCGCCGACGTAGGTCGGCTGCCACCGCGTCAGCGCCGCGCCCTGGTCGCGGACGAACGTCTCCGATCCGTACAGCAGGCAGCTGCGCCAGATGACGACCGGCCTACCAGGCGGCATCGAGCACGGGCTCCGGGGCGGCCTCCACAGCGATGGGCTCGGCCCGGGCGCGGCGGCGCCGGTTGAGCAGCCGGTCGCGCACCGCCCGCCGTACCTCCTGCGGCAGTAGCCAGATCTGTACGTAGGTCACGTAGTCGATGAGGCCGGGCCGGCCGTGCGCGCGCGCCTCGCGAAGCAGGTCGCGAAACAGCGCCGGGCTGCGCGTCGGCGCCGCCATCGACGCGATCACGCTCATGGTCAGCGCCGCGTACGCCCGGGGGGTGAGCAGCGGCCGGCTGCGTCGCAGCCAGTCGACCGAGGCCTGCCACGGCATGTCGTGACTGATGCGCTGCCGGTTCTCGTCCGTGTGCCAGACCACCAGCGGCTGCGCGGCCATGATGAGGTCCACGTCGTCGTGGTGCAGCGCGCGCAGCGCCCAGTCGAGCTCCTGCATGCGGCGTACGTCGGACGAGAACGGCACCCGGCGCAGCAGCTCGGTCGGGGCCAGGATGGTCGAGGTCTGGATGAACCCCTCGCCGTGGAACAGTCCCTTGCGGACGGTGAAGTACTCGCTCAGCGGCTCGCCCGGCGCCGGCAAGCGGCGGGGCATGATCAGCTCGGCGCGCGGTGTGCGGTTGATCAGCCGGCTGGCCACGACCGGCAGCGGCGCCCGCGCGGTACGGGCGAGCTCCAGCTGGACGGCGAGCTTCGTGGGCAGCCACTCGTCATCGTCATCGAGCAGCGCGGTCCACGGGGCGGTGGCCCCGCGTACGCCGGCGTTGCGGGCGTTGGGCGCGCCGCCCCGGCGGGGCAGCTCCAGCACGCGCAGGCGCCGGTCGCCGATCGTCGCCAGCGCCGCCGCGGTGACCCTGTCGGGACCGTCCACGACGACGATGACCTCGATGTCGGTCAGGGTCTGGGCGAGCGCACTGCGCACCGCCCGGCCGACCAGGTCGGGACGGCCGCGGGTGGGGATGACCACGCTGACGTCGGGCATCGGGACCTCCCAATTCGTTCGCCGGATAGATGGCGAACGCTATGGGCGGCGGACGACCCCCAGGTGAACTCGGGACGGCTCAGGCGGGTATGTCTGATGGCTTCCCGCGGTGGCGGCGCTACGCCAGGCCGCCGGTCCTGACGAGCCCGTAGGCGAGCAGCGCGAACGCGGCGGTCGTGAGCACCGTGCGGGCGAGGTTCCAGCGAGCCCACCTCCGCTCGTCGAACGCCGCCCGGATGGCGGCGACGCCGGCCGTGGCCGGGTCGGCCGCCTTGAGGGCGTCGTTGCGCGGCACGTTGACCGCGACCGTGATGACGAACGTGACGAGGTAGAGCACCAGCGCCGCCGCCATCCAGGGCACGGGCGATCGCGCGTCGTCGACCACGTGCAGGACGATCGCAAGGCCCGTGAGGACCGGGGCGCCGAGGAAGCCGCCGACCAGGAACAGCGGATTCAGGATCGCGCGGTCGAGAGCGGCGAAAGTCCGGACAAATGTGTCATCGTCCACGCGCCGCAGCCCGGGCATGATCGAGTTGCTGTACGCGAAGAAGATGCCCGCCATCATCCCCGTCGTGACGGTGGCGGCGAGGAACACCACGAGACGCAGAATCTCCACGCCGTCCATCATGCCCGCGCAAATCTTGAGGTCCTCAGTGGACACCCGGCCGGGGCCGTCTAGGTATGCCTAGGCGTGCGTAGGTGGGCGCCTACATAGGTCGGGGTGGCGAAGATGCGCATCCGCTGCTGATGGCGGCGGGCCCTGCCCGACCGAGGATTACCTCATCGCCGGTCAACCAGGGCCGGCCGGTCAATCCGAGGAGCAGGACATGCAGTTCCACCCCGACTTCGTACTCGCCGCCGCCCGCGACCGGCACCAGGAGTTCATCGCTCAGGCTCAGCGGCATCGACTGTTATCGGCCGCCCGCTCGGCACGGGGCGAGCGGGCGGCACGCCGCTGGGCGCGGGGGCGGCCGGGCACCGCCGCCGAGCTGGCTTCTCCGAAACAGCCTCGGGAAACGTCGGCGGTCGCCGGTACCCTTGCGGCGTGCGGACCACGCGCGACGGCGCCAGCTCGATGATGATCGGACGCCAGCGCGAGCTGCGCCGACTGGCACAGCTCGCGCTGGCGCGCCGTCCCGCGGTCGCGATCGTGGCCGGCGAGCCCGGCATCGGCAAGACCCGGTTGGTGAGCGAGCTGCTCGACGGCCTGCCCCCGGGCACGGTGACACTGGTGGGCCACGCGGAGCCGGGTTCGCTCTCCCGGCCGTACGAGGTGTTGCTCGATGCCCTCTACGGCCGCGACGGCGTCGACCCGGCCCGGCTGGAGGCGCTCACCGACCCGGACCGCAGCCCGGTGGAGCGCCTGCAGGTCGGCGTCGACCTGGTCGCCGACGTGGTCGCGGGCGAGTCCGCCGTGATCGTCTTCGAGGACATCCACTGGGTCGACTCCGAAAGCGCGGCGCTGTTCGAGCGCATCGCCGATCTGCCGGCTCCCGTTCTGCTCGTGGGGACCTACCGGCCGGGCGACGTGACCCGCCGGCACCCGGCCGCCGCCCTCCTCGCCCGGATCGACCGGGCGCATTCGGTCACCCACGTGCGGCTTGAGCGGCTCACCGAGGCGGAGGCCGGGGCGCTCGTGGCCGCGGCGACCGGCGGGCCGGCGCCCGCCCGGGCGGTCTTCGCGCTGCACCAGCGCACCGGGGGCAACCCGTTCTTCCTGGAGGAGTTGCTGCGCGGCTGGCAGGGCGACGACCTGGAGGAACTGGCCGACCATCCGCTGCCGTGGAACCTCGCGGAGACGCTGCGCCGCCAGCTCGACGACCTGACGCCGAGCGCGATGGGCACAGTGGAGGCCGCGGCCGTGCTCGGCCACCGCATCCCGTTCGACCTGCTGGCCGCGGTGACGAAGGCGACAGAGGACGAACTCATCGGGGTCCTGCGCGACCTCGTGGACCGGGGCGTGCTGGTCGAGACGGGCGACGACGAGTTCAGCTTCCGCCACGCACTGGTCCGCGAGGCGATCAGCGAGCAGATGCTGGGTCGCCAGCGCCGCCGCCTGCACGAGGCGGCCCTGGACACGCTGCTGGCCAGCAATGGCGCGGGCGACCCGGCGATGGTCGCCCACCACGCGCGCGGCGCGGGGCGGTACGAGGACATGATCACCGCGGCCCGCACGGGCGCGGAGGCCTACCTGTCGATCGGCTCGGCCTACCAGGCGCTGCAGCTGGCCGAGATGGGGCTCGACGAGGCGTGCAACGACGTCGAGCTGCTCAGCGCGGCGGCCCGGGCGGCGTGGCTCGCGGGCCTGCTGGATGACTCGAACGCGTACGCGCGCAAGTGGGCGCAGTACGCGGCCGACGCGCGCGACCGCGCCGGGGCGTTGCACCTGCGGATGAAACTCGCGTGGGAGCTTGACGAGGTCGACGAGGTGCGCGCCCTCACCGAGGAGATCGAGGCGACCATCGACGAGTTGCCTCCCGGTGTCGATCAGGCTCTCGCGATGACGGCCGTCGCCCACTCGGCCATGCTGCGCGACGAGTTCGAGCAGGCGATGACCTGGTCCGACCGGGCCGTGGCGGTCGCCGAGGAGCACAACCTGCCGGCAGTGCGGATCGCGGCGCTGGTGGAGAAGGGCTCCGCGATGTGCGAGTGGCCCCACACCGTGCAGGCCAGCCGCGAACTGCTCATGGGCCTGGTCGACGAGGCGGAGCGGCTCGGCGAGTGGGTGCTCGCGGCCCGCGCCCTCAACTGCGTCGTGCAGAACATGGCGCCGTCGGACCCGGAGGAGAACGGCGCGCTGTTGGAGCGCATGCGGGTCAACGCCGAGCGGGGTGGGTTCGAGAAGCTCGCCGTCGCCGCCTACTACCAGGGCCGCGCCCGGCTCAAGATGCACGCGGGCGACCTGGCCGGCGCGATCACCGCCCTGCGCGACGGCCGCGTCCGCGACCGGGGCTTCGCGCGACCGGGCCGGCGGGCCGACTACCACGCGGTCTTCCTCGCCGGCCTGCATCTGGAGTCCGACGACCTGGATGCGGTTGACGACATCCTGGCCGACCTGCGCTCCCGGCCACAGAGCTGGCCATCCACCGTCCCCGGCCTGGCGTTCCACCTGGCCTGCCGGCGGGGTGACCTGGCCGGCGCGCAGGTCGAGCTGGAGTCGCTGCTCAAGGCCATGACCACGCAGTACTGGCGCAGCGGCGCCCAGGCGCACGACCTCGTCTCGGCCGCGCTCGCGGTGCGCCTGCCGCTGGCCCAGGTCGACCGGCTCGCCGGCGAACTCCTCGACGACAACGTCTGGGACCACTACCGGACCCTCGTCGCGGCGCAGCTCGCGGAGGCGCACGGCCGCCCCGCGGACGCGCTCGCCGGCTACCGGACGGTGACGGAGTCGACCATCGCGACGCCGTCGGTGCGGGGCACGGCGCACGTCGGGGCCGCCCGGGCCCTGCTCGCCCTCGACCGGGCGACCGACGCCGCCACCGAGGTCGCCGCCGCCGAGCGGCTCCTGCGCGGCTGGGGCGGCTGGCGGGTCGCCGAGCTGGCCGCCGTGCGCGACCTGCTCGGCCTGGCTCCCGACGGCGCCCGCGCGGTCGCGGGCTCGGCCGCGCTCACCCCGCGTGAACGCGAGGTGGCGCTGCTGGTGGCGGCCGGGCTCACCAACGGTGAGCTGGCCCGCAGGCTCTACATCTCGCCGAAGACCGCGGCCGTGCACGTGTCGAGCATCCTGCGCAAGCTGGGCGTGACCTCCCGTAACGCGGTCGGGGACGCGGTCGCCCGAGGCTGACCTGTGCCGGGCGCCGAACCTCGGCCGCTCCCGTTTTCGGGCGTTTAACACTGTTCTGGCGCTGATTCGGGTGATGCTGTGTGGGGAGGCCCCGATGAACTCGCCGGTACCGCGCAGTGTGCTCGCCCCGCTCGCGCTGGCGCAGTTCATCTGCAGCTTCGCCGGCTCGAACATGAACGTGATGATCAACGACATCAGCCGGGACCTCGACACGACCGTCCAGGGCGTCCAGATCGCGATCACGATCTTCCTACTGGTCATGGCCGCGCTGATGATCCCGGGCGGGAAGCTCACCGACCGGTACGGCCGCAAGCGCTGCTTCACCGCCGGCCTGTGTCTGTACGGGGTCGGCGCCCTGCTCAGCGCCGTCTCGCCCGGTCTGGGCGTCCTCATCCTGGGCAACTCGATCCTGGAGGGAGTCGGCACCGCCCTGCTCATCCCGCCGGTCTACATCCTCACCACGCTGCTGTTCCCCGACCTCACGTCGCGGGCCAAGGCGTTCGGGGCGATCAGCGCCATGGGCGGCGTCGGGGCCGCGGCCGGTCCCCTGATCGGCGGCTTCATCACCTCCGCGCTCAGCTGGCGGGCTGCCTTCGTGTTCCAGGCCCTGGTCATCGCCGTGATCCTGGTGCTGGGGCGCCGGGTGCCCGACCCGGTGCCGCCCGACCCCAGCCGGCCGTTCGACACCGCTGGGGCGATCTGGTCCGCTACCGGCCTGGTGCTCGTCGTCATGGGCATCCTGGCGGCCGACGACAACGCCTGGCTCATGGTGGTCCTGCTGGTCGCCGGGGTCGCCGTGCTCGCGGGATTCTTCCGCTCCGTGCGGGCGAAGGAGCGGGCCGGTCAGGAGCCGCTGCTGTCGACCCGGGTCTTCGCCAGCCGCACGGCCAACCTGGGGCTCGTCACCCAGAACGCCCAATGGCTGCTGCTCATGGGCACCTCGTTCGTCGTCTCGGCATACCTGCAGGTGGTGCGGGGGTACAACGCGATCGAGACCGGCGTCATCTTCACCGCCGCCACGGCCGGTCTGCTCGTCGCGTCGCTGGGCGCCGAGCGGTTCGCGGCCCGCCGCCAGCAGCGCACGCTCATCACGGTCGGGTTCGCGGTGGCCATCGCGGGCGTCGCCCTTCTCCTGGCCATGGTCATCGGCAACCCCGGTGCGTGGGCCTTCGCCCCCGGCCTGCTGCTCATCGGCTTCGGGCTCGGCCTCATGCTCACCCCGTCGGTGAACGTGGTGCAGTCCAGCTTCGGCGAGCAGATGCAGGGGGAGATCTCCGGCCTGTCGCGCAGCGTGTCCAACCTGGGTTCCACGCTCGGCACGGCCGTCGCGGGCACCATCCTGGTCGCCGGCATCACCGCCACGCCGGGCCGGGCGTACGGGCTGGCGATGGTGGTGCTCGCGCTCGTCGCCGCCGTCGGGTTGGTGGTCGCGCTGCGCCTGCCCAGGGGTGCGGTCGTCGTGGAGGTCAGCTGACGTGAGCCGGGTCCGGGTCGCCCTGGTCATCGTGGGCGTGCTGCTGGTCGCGGCCAACGTGGTGGCGAAGTTCGGTCCCTCGGGCGCGATGCTCCTCCTCGGCCCGCTCGCGGCCGTGGCGTTGATCCTGGTAGGGCGCTGGGCGGGCCTGGGCTTCCTGGAGCTGGGCCTTGGCCGCCACCAGTTGCTGCGGGGCGCCGTGTACGCGGCCGTGGCCATCGTTGTCGTCGCCGCCGGGATGCTCCTGCTCGTCTCCCTGCCGCCCACCCATGGCCTGCTCAGCGATCAGCGGTACCAGCTGCCGATCTCCCGGGCGCTGTGGACCTCGTTCGTCGTCATCCCCCTGGGCACGATCCTGCCGGAGGAGATCGCCTTCCGGGGGGTGCTGTGGGGGCTGCTGGCCCGGGGCCGGGGTCCGGCCGTCGCGACCGGGGTGTCCTCGGCGCTGTTCGGACTCTGGCACATCCTGCCGTCGCTGCGGCTCAGCGTCGTGAACCCGGCCGTGTCCGCGGCGGTGGGCGTGGGCGGGGCGGCGGCCGTCGTCGCGGTGGCCGGGGCGGTGCTGTTCACCACCCTGGCCGGGATCGTGTTCTGCGAACTGCGCCGACACAGCGGCAGCCTGCTCGCCCCCGTGGGCCTGCACTGGGCGGTCAACGGCCTGGGGGTTCTCGTGACGTCCGCGCTGGCGGGCAGGAACTAGGAGGCTGGCCATGGCGCGCTGGTTCCGGTACGACTTTCTGGGCGCCGTCTTCGCCGTGGCGTTCTTCTGCCTGTCGCTGACGCCGTCCCTGCTGCCGCGCGACTGGCTGCTGCAGGGGCTGGTCGGTGGGATCTCCGCCGCGATCGGGTACTTCGTGGGTCTGCTGCTGTGGTGGCTGGTGCGCGTGATCGTGCACCGCTACCGCCACCGCCACCGCCACGTGTGGGCGCCGGACCGGCGGGCGTGGTTCTGGTTCGGCGGCGTGGCTGTCGTGCTGATCGTGGGCATGCTCGCCCTGGCCTCGGTCTGGCAGCGTGACCTCCGCATCCTCATGGAGCTTGACACGCCGCCCGGGCACGCCTACCTCTCGCTGCTCCTGGTGGCCGCCCTGACGTTCGCCGTCCTCATCGGTGCCGGGCGCCTGATCCGGCTGACCGCCCGCAAGATCCGCGGCTTCGCGGGCCGCTGGGTGCCGGGCTGGGCGGCCCGGCTCATCGCCTTCGTGGCGGCGGCGGCGCTGACCGTCGGCGTCGTCAACGGCGTCCTCGTCACCGGGGCCCTCTTGCTTGCCGACAAGGCGTTTGCCGAGATCAACAGCGAGACCGAGCCGGGCGTCGCGGCGCCCATCGACCCGAGCCGGTCGGGCGCGCCCGGGTCGCTGGTGTCCTGGGACTCGCTGGGCAACCGGGGCCGCACCTTCGTGTCCGGGGGACCGACGATCGGCGAACTCAGGGCGTTCGGGGTCGCGCGGGCGCGCCAGCCCATCCGCGTCTACGCCGGCCTCGACTCGGCCGAGACCACGGAGGAGCGCGCGGCACTGGTCGTGCGGGAGTTGGCCCGCACGGGCGCGTTCGCCCGCAAGCTGCTCTGCGTGATCACCACGACCGGTACCGGCTGGGTCGACGAAGCGGGCGTGGCGCCGCTGGAATACATGTACGGCGGGGACACCGCGCTGGCCGGCATGCAGTACTCCTACCTGCCGAGCTGGATCTCCTTCCTGGTCGACCGGGAGCGGGCCCGCGACGCCGGCCGGGAGCTGTTCAACCAGGTCTACGACGCCTGGCTGGCGCTGCCCGAGGGCAGCCGGCCGAAACTGGTGGCATTCGGCGAGAGCCTCGGCTCGTTCGGCGCGGAGTCGGCGTTCTCCGGCAGCGCGGACATGAGCGGGCGCACCGACGGCATGCTGCTGGTCGGCCCCCCGAACCACAACCACCTGTGGCGGGAGTTCATCGCCGACCGCGAGCCCGGCACCCCGGAGATCCTGCCGACGTACGAGCAGGGTGAGGTCGTACGGTTCAGTGCCGTCCCGACAAACCTGGACGAGCCGGCAACGCAGTGGCACGTCGGTCGCGTCGCGTACCTGCAGCACCCCTCGGACCCGATCGTCTGGTGGTCGCCGCGGCTGCTGCTGAAGCGGCCCGACTGGTTGGCCGAGCCGCGCGGCGCCGACGTGCTGCCCCAGATGCACTGGTTTCCGTTCGTCACGTTCTGGCAGGTGACCGGCGACATGGTGTTCTCCACCCGCGTCCCCGACGGGCACGGGCACAAGTACGGCGCCGCCGGGGTGGGCGCGTGGGCGCGTGTCGTGCCCCCGCCGGGCTGGACGGACCAGCAGACCGAGCGCCTCACGGCCCTCATCGCCGACAAGTACTGAAAGGCCGGTGAACACGGATGGCAACTGGTGTGCGGTCGACCTGGCACGCGCAATCCGTACCGGCCGTGGCCGACGCGTTCGACGTCTCCGTCGCGCAGGGTCTCAGCGGAGCGGAGGCGGCGCGACGGCTCGCCGAGGATGGGCCCAACCGGCTCGCCAGCGCCCGCAAGGAGTCGCCGATAGCCGCGTTCGCGCGCCAGTACCGGGACTTCATGCAGGTGATTCTGCTGGTGGCGGCCGTGGTCAACCTCCTGGTCACCGGCGACGCCGGCACGACGGTCGTGCTTGCGGGGCTGACCGTGTTCAACGCGGTCATCGGACTGCGGCAGGAGGCCAAGGCCGAGCAGAGCGTGCGTGCCCTGGCCCAGATGCTCAGGACCACTGCCCGGGTACGTCGGGACGGCCAGGCGATCGAGGTCGACGCCGAGGAACTCGTCCCGGGCGACATCGTCCTCATGGAGGCGGGCAACCGCGTGCCGGCCGACGGGCGGGTGTGTGTCGCGGCGACGCTGGAGATCGAGGAGGCGGCGCTGACGGGCGAGAGCCTGCCCGTGGCGAAGTCAGCCGACGCGGTGGCCGGCGCCGACGTGCCGCTGGGCGACCGCACCTGCATGGCGTACATGAACACGTCCGTGACGCGCGGGCGCGGTGAGATGATCGTGACGGCCACGGGCATGGCTACTGAGATCGGCCACATCGCCCACCTGCTCGCCGGCACCGAGGCCGACAAGACGCCGCTACAGAAGCAGCTCGACGGCCTGTCAAAGATCATCGCGACGATCGCGGCGGCCGCGCTGGTGCTGGTCGTCGTCCTCGGCATGGTGCGCGGTCAGGCGTTCGACACGCTGTTCATCACGGGCGTGGCGTTGGCGGTGGCCGCGATCCCCACGGGCCTGCCGGCCGTCGTGACGGCTCTGCTGTCGCTGGGCACGCGGGAGATCGCCCGGCGCAACGCGATCGTCAAGCGGCTGCCGGCGGTGGAGACGCTCGGGTCCACGTCCGTCATCTGCTCGGACAAGACCGGCACCCTGACGCTCAACAAGATGACCGCCCGGCAGCTCGCGATCCCGGGCAAGCATCAGTTCGCCGTCACCGGGGAGGGTTACGGTCTCGCGGGCGAGATCAGGCATGCCGGGGGTGAGCGCACCGACCTCGACCCGTACCTGCTGCCCATGGTTCTGTGCGCCGACGCCGTGCTCGACGGCGAGAACCTCATCGGTGACCCGACGGAGGGCGCGCTCATCGTTCTCGCGGGCAAGGGCGGGCTCGACATCGACGAGACCCGGCGGGCGTACCCGCGCGTGGCCGAGGTGCCGTTCGACTCCGACTACAAGTTCATGGCGACGTTCCACCACATGACCGACGACGCGGGCCGGCCCGTCATCCGTTGTTACGTCAAGGGCGCACCGGACGTGCTGATCTCGCGTGGCACGGCCTATCGCGAACCGGACGGCACGATCGTGCCGCTCACCGACGCCACGCGAGGCGTCGCGGTGGCCGGCAACGACCGCATCGCCGCCGCGGGCGAACGGGTGATGGTCGTGGCGCAACGGGACTTCGACCCCGCCGACCTCGATCTGTCCGGCGACCTGATCGGCGAGGTTCGCGACCTGACGCTGCTGGCGATGGTGGGCATCGTGGACCCGCCACGGCCGGAGGCGAAGGCCGCCATCGCGCAGTGCCGCGCCGCCGGCATCCGCGTGCGGATGATCACCGGTGATCACGCCACGACGGCAGCCGCGATCGCGGCCGAGTTGGGGATCGAGGGGCGCGCCATCACTGGTACGGACTTCGCCTCGATGACCGACCAACAGTTGCTCGACCAGTTACCGGGGATCGGTGTCATCGCCCGGGTGGCGCCCGAGGACAAACTGCGGCTGGTCGGGCTGCTCAAGCAGGACGGCAATGTGGTCGCGATGACCGGTGACGGCGTCAACGACGCGCCCGCACTGAAGGCGGCCGATATCGGCGTGGCCATGGGCATCACCGGCACGGAGGTCTCCAAAGAGGCAGCCGTCATGATCCTGACGGACGACAACTTCGCCACGATTGTCGGCGCCGTCGAGTACGGCCGAGGTCTCTACGACAATCTGCTCAAGTACCTGCGCTTCCAGATGTCCACCCTGATCGCGTATATCGCGATCTTCATCGGTGCGGGTGTGTTCAACATCGCGGCGGGGGCGCCGCTCACTCCACTGCAGATTCTGTGGCTGAACATGGTGGTGGACGTTCCGATCGCCATCGCGCTGGGCTTCGACCGGCCCACGCCCGGTCTGATGGCCCGCCCGCCACGACCCGTCGGTGCGCCGGTGCTCGCGGCCGGCGACTGGGTGCGGCTGTGCGTGCAGGGCGCGGTGATGACCGTGGGTTCGCTCGCGGCGTACCAGGTGGGCCATGCGGAGGGCGGGCCCGCGACGGCAGCCACGATGCTGCTCACCACGCTGTCGCTGCTGCACCTGGTGGCCGGGTTCCTCTCCCGCGACCAGCGGGGCACCATCTTTGACCGGGCGGCCATTCCGGGCGCCGCTCAACTGCGCCGCTACGGGTTCGCCCTGCTGGCCATCGTCGCCGTGACGACGATCGGTCTGTTGCAGCGGGCGTTCGACACTGTCGACCTGAGCCCGGCGCTGTGGGCGACCGCCACCACGATCGCGCTGAGTCTCCTCGTCGTTGAAGAGGCGATCAAGTTCGTGCTGCGGCGACAAGGGCGCGCCCACACCGGGCGGTCCGCCGTGATGACCCCGCCCGCGCTGCGTCGCGGCGCGGTGGCACAAGGCGCCTTCAAGGATCGATGACCTCGTGTCGACCAGCTGACCGCGCCCTAGGAGACCGCTGATTAATGCGGCGTGCCGATACCCTGCTTTGATCGGGTTTGG
>NZ_BAAALS010000012.1:108960-186795 GCF_039528415.1 Luedemannella helvata | reverse complement strand
CGGTGGCTGTCTTCCTGCATCCTGGCAGCTCACACGGCGAACCGTGCCTGCCGTATTAGGGTCGACGAATGGCCCAACTGATCACACCGACGACGCGGTTGCGGGACGCGTGGCTGGACGCCCGCGACGAGTGGGGACGCGACGTCCACCAGGACGGCAGCGGGCTGGCGGACACGGACGACATCGACACCGTCGAGGGCTTCGCGGCCTGGGTGCAGCGCCTGCGCCGGGAGGCCGACGAGTCGATCCCGCCCGCGCCCGGCCGGGTGCACGCCACGTACTGGTGGATCGTGGAGGACGATCGGGTCCTCGGCGCGATCTCGCTGCGGCACGAGCTGAATGACTTCCTGCTGCGTGCCGGCGGCCACATCGGCTACGGCGTACGCCCGTCCGCGCGTCGGCGAGGCCTTGCCACCTGGGCGCTCGCGACGGTGCTCCGGCACGCCGCGGCGCGCGGGCTGGAGCGCGTGCTTGTCACGTGCGCTGACACGAATGTCGCCTCGGCGCGGACCATCGAGCGCAACGGCGGGGTGCTGGAGGACGTGCGGGACACGGAACTGGGCCGCACCCGGCGGTACTGGATAGATCTGCAGCCCTAGTCAGAACGTCCGGTGGCTGCGACACGACCAGGTCAACACGGCCGCTGCGATGATGCCCGGTCCCATGTGGACGGCAAGAACGCCGACGAGGCTGGGCCCGCCCCAGTCGTCCCGGTACGTTGCGGGGTCCCCGAAGTCGATCATGAATGGCTCCGCGACGGCGCGGGCTACCAGGTAGAGGCCGACGATCCAACCAAGCACCACGAGCGCTTTTCGCATAGGAGGAGTGTGACGCGCGGGCGATGGGGAGGCCTCGGGGAGAACTACTGAACCGCCCCTGGGATGTCGCGGTAGGACCCAGAATGAAACGGTGAGCAACGTGCGCACTGCCCGCGTCTACGACGCGCCGGCCGCCGGCACCCGGGTTCTCGTGGACCGCCTCTGGCCGCGCGGGGTGAGCAAGGAGGACGCCCCGTTCGACGAATGGTGCAAGGAGGTAGCGCCGTCACATCAACTGCGCACCTGGTACGCCCATGACCCCGCCAAGCACGCGGAATTCCTCAAGCGGTACGCGCGGGAGCTGGCCGAGCCGACCGCGCGCCAGGGTTTCGATCACCTGCACGAGCTGGCCCGCACCGGCCAGCTGACCCTGCTGACGGCGGCCAAGGACGTCGACATCAGCCACGCGGCCGCCCTCGCGGACCTGCTCAACCGTTGATCCACCTAGCTCGATCGGCTCCGTGGAAGGCCAGTACCCGCGCCCGACACAAGCGGGCGCGGGCAGCGGACAGCACAACGGGCCCACGCGGCGCTGCGTGGGCCCGTTGTGGCGGGAGGAAGAAGTCAGGCGTCGACCGGGACCCGGGTGCTGAGCAGCACCTCGCCCGTGTCGGTGACGCGGGCGCCGTAGACCCGCAGCGGGGGCTGGCCGCTGCGGGAGCAGCCCGTCGCGAGTTCGAAGACGTGCTGGTGCAGGGGGCAGATGACGACCTCGTTGTCCGCCAGGCCGTCAGCGATCGGGCCGCCCGCGTGCGGGCACACGGCGGAGACCGCGTGCACCATCCCGGCGCGGGTGCGGAACACGGCCACCATGTCGCCGTCGATGGCGAACGTGCGACCCTCGCCGACAGGCAGGGAGTCGAGGGAACCGATAGAGATCTCCATTAGGCGTGCACCTCCCGGACGGGGACCATGGGCAGAGGAAGCAGGGGCAGGGACGGCTTGAACTGGCCGGGCGAGCGGGGCTCCAGGCCCTCCTGCCACGGGTCGCGGTAGGCGTCGACCGCCTCCTGCATGCGTTCCTCGAGGCCCGCGCAGATGCCCTCGCTGTCCTCGACAAGCAGTTCCCGCAGCTTCTCGATGCCGATGCGGGGCACGAACGAGTACGTGCGCTCCAGCCAGTTGGCGTTCTCCCGGTAGTACTGCAGGAACCGGCCCGTGAGCTGCATGACCAGGTCGGGTGAGTCGACCGTGGCCAGCAGGTCGCCCTTGCGGATGTGGGCGCCGGCCGCGCCGCCGACGTAGATCTCCCACTTCCCGCCGTCGATCGCGACGACCCCGAGGTCCTTCACGTACGCCTCGGCGCAGTTGCGGGGGCAGCCGGTGACGGCGAGCTTCATCTTGCCGGGCGACTCAAGACCCTGGAACCGCGACTCGATCGCGATGCCGAGTGCCGTGGAGTCGCCGACGCCGAACCGGCAGAAGTCGCTGCCCACGCAGGTCTTCACCGTCCGGAAGCTCTTGCCGTACGCGTACCCGGACGGCATGCCGAGGTCGGCCCAGACCTTGGGCAGGTCCTCCTTGCGGATGCCGAGCAGGTCGATGCGCTGCCCGCCGGTCAGTTTCACCATCGGCACGTCGTACTTCTCGGCCACCTCGGCGATCTTCTTGAGCTGCTCCGGCGAGGTGACGCCGCCCTTCATCTGCGGTACGACCGAGAACGTGCCGTCGCGCTGGATGTTGGCGTGCACGCGGTCGTTGATGAAGCGGGCGTCGTTCTCGTCCTCGTACTCGTCGCCCCACATCATGCGCAGCAGCGACACCAGGCCCATCTTGGACTTGGCGTCCTCCTTGCCGCCCGGCGAGAGCGCCGCGAACACCGACGAGACGCTGCGCAGGTTCTGCGCCCGGATCGCCTCCATCAGCTCCGGCTTGGCGTACGGCACGCCGGGGACGTACCAGTTGGCCGACGGGTCCTCCTCGACCTCGCCGCCGGCGGCCCACTCGACGATCTGCGCGACGAGGGACTTGCAGGACCCGCAGCCCTTGCCCGCCCGGGTCTTGTCCATGACCCCGGTGACCGTCTTCGTGCCCGCGCTCACGCACGCCACGAGCTGGCCCTTGCTGACGCCGTTGCAGTTGCAGACCTGGTTGTCGTCCGGCATCTCGGCGGCCGACACCTCGGCGGGCGGGCCGCCCAGGTCGAACAGCAGCCGGACCCGCTCCTCGGGCAGCGGCAGGCCCTTGTCGAACGCCTGGGTCAGGAAGCCCACCTTCGACACGTCGCCGAGCAGCGTCGCGCCGATGATCCGGTCGTCGCGGATGATGACGCTCTTGTAGACGCCCTTGCGGGGCTCGGCGAACACCACGAACTCGTCCGTGTCGCGCTCCGGCGTCGTGATGCCCATGGCGGCGACGTCGACGCCGGCGACCTTGAGCTTCGTCGCGGTCCGCGAGCCGTGGTACGCCGCGCGCGGGTTGGCGCCCGTGACGTGGTCGGCGAGCACCTTCGCCTGCTCCCACAGCGGTGCCACCAGGCCGTACGTCTGGCCGCGGTGCTGCACGCACTCGCCGACGGCGTAGATGTCGGGCTCGTCCTGCACGCGCATCTGGTCGTCGACCAGGATGGCGCGCTCGATCGGCAGCCCGGACGCGGCCGCGACCTCGGTGTTCGGTCGGATGCCGGCCGCGATGACGACCATGTCGCAGGGGATCGTCCGGCCGTCCTTGAACTTGATGCCGGTGACGGAGTCCTTGCCCGTGATGTGGGTGGTCATGGCGTTCAGCTCGACCGTGATGCCGAGCTTCTCGACGCTCCCCTTGAGGATGGCCCCGCCCTGCTCGTCGAGCTGGCTGTTCATCAGGTGCCCCATCGCGTGCACGAGGGTGACCTTCAGGCCGTAGTTCAGCAGGCCGCGGGCCGCCTCGAGGCCGAGCAGGCCGCCGCCGATGACGGCCGCCGTCTCGTGGTCGCGGGCGTACCGGATCATCGCGCGCGTGTCGTCGAGCGTACGGAAGGAGAAGACGCCCTGGTGGAAGCCGCGCTTCGCGTTGTAGGTCCCCTCGATGGGCGGGATGAACGGCGTGCTGCCGGTGGCGATGATGAGCTTGTCGTACGGCGTGACGGAGCCGTCGTCGCCGTACACCACCTTGGCGAACCGGTCGATGCGGGTGATCCGGATGCCGGCCCGCAGGTTGATGCCGTTCTCCTCGTACCAGGACAGGCTGTTGAGGAAGATGCCCGACTCCTCCTCGGCGCCCGACAGGACGTTGGAGAGCAGGATGCGGTTGTAGTTGCCGTACGGCTCGTCGCCGAACATGGTGATGTCGAAGTGGCCGCCGCGTTCGAGGATCTCCTCGACCGTACGGGCGCCCGCCATGCCGTTGCCGATCACTACCAGACGCTGAGCCATCAGATGTCCACCAGCCCTAGATCGATCACGACGTTGCCGGTCACGCCCTCGGGGGCGGCAAGGAAGATCTCGATGGTGGTGCCGCCATCGAGGTCCTCCACGACCCGGAGCGGCACATGCACGTCACCGCGCGCGCCGATGGGGAAATACCGCATCGGCTTGCCGTCGCGCATGAGGACGACGTAGACGAGGTCCCCACTGGAGTTGCCGCCGCGGAAGTACACGGGCTGCGTCACCACGCCCAGCGGAACCGTGTAGGACAGTCCGACGCCGAGCGGGAAGGGAGCGTCCATCCCCTTACCCTCGAACGGGAAGACTCCCTGCAGGAAATGTGCGGTCGACGTCACGGTCAACCGTCCTTTCTGGACTCGGACGACAGCGGCGGCGGCGACGCTGCCGCCGGATCGGACGGGCCACCCACGCGGGCGACGGCGACCGCGCAGACCTTGAAGGAGGGCATCCTGGAGTACCGATCCAGCGTTGGATCGGTCAGCGCGTTCGCGCTGGCCGCGCCGCCCCAGTGGAACGGCGCGAAGACGGTGTCGGGGCGGATCGTGTCCGTGACGAGCGCGCGGAACACCGCCCGGCCCCGGCGCGAGCGCAGCTCGACCAGGTCGTTGGCGGCGACCCCGAGCTGGCGGGCCAGATCCGGATGCAGCTCCACGCGCGGGTCGTGCGCGGTCATCTGCAGCGACTTGGAGCGCCGTGTCTGGTTGCCGCTCTGGTAGTGCTGCATGATCCGGCCGGTGGTCAGCACGTACGGGTATTCGAGGTCCGTGGGTTCCGGCACGTCGCGGTGGTCGACCCGGATGAACCGGGCCCGGCCGTCCGGCGTCGCGAACTCCTCCGTGAACAGGCGCTGGGTGCCGGGGTGACCCTCGGTGGGGCACGGCCAGAACACGCCGTCCTCTTTCTCGATGCGCTCGTACGTGATGCCCGCGTAGTCGGCGATCCCGCCCGCGCTGGCCCGGCGCAGCTCGTCGAAGACGGTGCGCGGGTCGGCCGAGAAGTGCTCGCCCCGGCCGAGCCGGCCGGCGAGCGTCGCCAGGAGGGTGAGGTCGTCGAGCACCCCGTCGGGCGGCGGCATCACCAGCTTGCGGCGCAGCACCCGGCCCTCAAGGTTGGTCATCGTGCCCTCTTCCTCGGCCCACTGCGCGGTCGGCAGCACGACGTCGGCCTGCGCCGCCGTCTCGGACAGGAAGATGTCGGACACCACGAGGAAGTCCAGGGCCCGCAGGCTCTCCCGGATCCGGTTGCGGTCCGGGGCGGACACCACGATGTTCGAGGCGAAAACCAGGAGAGTACGCACGCCGCCGGGCGTACCGATCTCATTGAGCATCTCGACGGCGGACTTGCCGGGGCCGGGCAGCTCGTCCGGGTCGACGCCCCACACCCCGGCGACGTGGGCGCGGGCGGCCGGGTCGTCGATGCGCCGGTAGCCGGGCAGCTGGTCGGCCTTCTGGCCGTGCTCGCGCCCGCCCTGCCCGTTGCCCTGTCCGGTGATGGTCCCGTAGCCGGAGTGGGCCCGGCCGGGCAGCCCGAGGGCCAGCGCCAGGTTGATGAACGCCTGCGCGGTGTCCGTACCCGTGCTGTGTTGTTCCGCGCCGCGGGCGGTGAGGATCATCGCGGACCCGGCGGTGGCGAGGGCCCGGACGGTGGCGCGCAGTTGCGTCTCGTCCACCCCCGTGATCCGCTCGACCCGGTCGGGCCAGTAGGCGCTGGCCGCCTGCTTGACGGCCTCGAACCCGGTGGTGCGCTCCTGGATGTAGGCCTCGTCGACGTAGCCCTCGCGCAGCGCGATGTGCAGCAGGCCGTTGGCGAGCGCCAGGTCGGTGCCGGGGGTGGGCTGAAGGTGCAGGGTGGCGCCGCGCGCGGTCGCCGTGCGGCGCGGGTCGACGACGATGTGCGTGGCGCCCGCCGCGCGGCCCGCGTCGAAGTACTGCATGGCGGGCGGCATCGTCTCGGCCGGGTTCGCGCCGACCAGCAGGATCGCCTGCGCCTCGGCGAGGTCGGACAGCGGGAACGGCAGGCCCCGGTCGACGCCGAACGCGCGGTTGCCGGCCGTCGCCGCCGACGACATGCAGAACCGGCCGTTGTAGTCGATGTGCGGGGTACGCAGGGCGACACGGGCGAACTTGCCCAGCTGGTACGCCTTCTCGTTGGTGAGGCCGCCGCCGCCGAAGACGCCGACGCTCGGCCGGCCGTAGCGCTCCTGGCTGGTCAGGATCGCGTCCGTGATCGCCGTCAGGGCCTCGTCCCAGGTCGCCGGCCGGAACGGGCTGCGCCGGTCGGCCGGGTCGGTGCGCACGAGCGGGGTCAGCAGCCGGTCGGGGTGATCCAGCAGCTCAGCGGCGCTCCACCCCTTGGCGCACAGGCCGCCCCGATTCGTGGGGAACTCGGCCGGTTCGATCATGGGCGGGCGGGGCGGGGTGGGGCGCATCGTCACCCCGCACTGCAACGAGCAGTACGGACAGTGCGTTGCTGTATCGACGCTCGCCCCCATGGGACTGATGGTGGGCGTATCCGGTTACCGGTCGATACCACCCTTGTTACGCGGACTTAGCCATGCCCTCTTCTCGATCTATAGGCGTCGTGAGAACGTGGCCGCGCTCACACCGCGACGCGAGCGCCCGGGTCGCCTCAGCGGTGGACGTAGGAGGAGAGCCCGGCAAGGCTCTCGTCGGCGATGAAGACGGCCGGCACGTCCATGAGCACCTGTTCGACGTGGCGGGTGCACCCCCACGCCGAGTCGCCCCACGAGTCGGCGACCTTGATGCTGGCCGCCTTGGGGCAGCCTGTTCTGCCGCCGAGCTCGCAGGAGCCCGGTCGGGGCCGGGAGCGCTGCGCCTCGGCGGCGCGGCGCAGGTCCTCGGCGATCTCCGCGATCCGGCGGTTGGCGGTGTCCCGCTCGGCGCGCACGGCGTGCAGCGCCGCGAGGCGCAGCTCCAACTGCTCGGCGACGATCGCGGCGAGCATGGTCAGCGACGCCAACTGGACGTCGGTGATCTCGCGTGGCTCCCGGTCGATGACGTTCACCGTGCCCAGGCGGGCGCCGGAGGACGTGACGATCGGGGCGGCGGCGAAGAAGCGCAGGCCCAGTTCGCCCAGGACCAGCGGGTGGTGCAGCGTGCGCGGGTCGACCGCGGCGTCGTTGACGACGTACGGGTCGTCGCGCAGGACCGCGGACGCGCACAGGCCGGGCTCGTCGCCGATCTGGCGTACGCCGTCCAGGCCCTCGGTCGCGATCAGCCAGATCCTGTCCTCGTCCACGATCGAGACGGTCGCGATCGGTGTGCCGACGATGGTGGCCGCGAGCCGAGCGATGCTGTCGAACTCGCCGTCGGGCGGCACCTCCAGGACCCGCAGCCGCTCGATCTCAGCCAGGCGCGCAACCGTGTCGTTGCCGGGGTCTGCCGACACCGCGACCTCCGCGTCGTTGGGCGAATCAGGCTGGGAGCCTACCCGGCATTTGGTGGAATCAACCACATCGCGTTGTGGTGCGGCAGGATCCTGGCATGGGACTGGAGACCCCGCTCTGGCGCGCCCTGGCGGTCTTCCGCGTGGCGTCGTGGGCGTACGCGGTCGTGCTCATGGCGCGCGGCTTCCGGACGTACCCGCACCCGATGATCGGGTGGACGGTGCTGGCGGTGATGGCGGCCTGGACGATCGCGGCGATCCTCTGGTCCACGACGGCGTCGCGGCGCGCGTGGACGCTGCTCGTCGCGGACTTCGCGGTGACGGCCGGCTGCCTGCTGGCGAGCATGTGGGTGATCGGCCAGGAGCGGCTCGCGTTCGGCGCGGACACCGTGCCCATGGCGTGGGTCGCCGGCCCGGTGGTGGCGTGGGGCCTGGCGCGCGGCCGGCTGCAGGCGGCGCTCGCCGCGCTCGCCATGGGTACGGTCGACGCGGTGACCCGCGGCGTCGCCAACGCGGTCGTCCTCAACGACACCGTGCTGTTGCTGATGGCCGGCATGATCGTCGGACACGCCGCGCGGCTGGCCGCCGTGAGCGAGGCGAACATCCAGCGGGTGGCCGAGCTGGAGGCCGCCAACCGGGAGCGGGAACGCATCGCGCGCGGCATCCACGACTCCGTGCTCCAGGTGCTCACGCTGGTGCACCGGCGGGGCGTGGAGCTGGGCGGGGACGCCGCCGAGCTGGGCCGGCTGGCCGGCGAGCAGGAGGCGGCACTGCGCAGCCTCGTGGCCACCGAGTTTTCCACCGTGGACGGCGAGGCGGACCTGCGCGCGCTGGTCAACCCGTACGCGGGTGACGCCGTCACGGTGGCGGCGCCGGCCACCCCGGTCGTGCTGCCGGGCGGCGTCGCGGGCGAGGTCGCGGCGGCGGTGGCCAGTGCGCTGGACAACGTCCGCGCGCACGCGGGCCCGGGCGCGCGCCTTCGTGCTGATCGAGGACGAGCCGGGCGAGGTGACCGTGACCGTGCGCGACGACGGGGCCGGCATGGCTCACGGCCGGCTGGACGAGGCGGCCGGCGACGGCCGGCTCGGCGTGGCCCGGTCCATCCGCGGCCGCGTCCGCGACCTCGGCGGCGCGGTGACCATCACCAGCGCGCCCGGCGACGGCACGGAGGTCGAGATCCGTATCCCGCGCCAGAGCCGAGGGTCGTAGCGTGTCGGGGGTGGGCGACGGTGTGCGGGTGATGGTGGTCGACGACCATCCGATGTGGCGCGAGGGGGTGGCCCGCGACCTGGCCGAGGCCGGCTACGAGGTGGCGGCCGTGGCCGGCGAGGGGCGCCAGGCGCTCCGGCTGGCGGCCGCCGCCCGCCCCGATGTCGTCGTGCTGGACCTCCAGCTGCCCGATCTGTCCGGAGTCGCCGTCATCGGCGGGCTGCTGGAGCAGGCGCCCGGCACGCGGGTGCTGGTGCTGTCGGCCAGCGGGGAGCAGCAGGACGTGCTGGACGCCGTCAAGGCCGGGGCGGCCGGCTATCTGGTGAAGTCGGCCGGGCGCGAGGAGTTCCTCGACGCGGTCCGGCGTACGGCCGAGGGCGACGCGGTGTTCACCCCCGGCCTGGCCGGCCTGGTGCTGGGCGAGTTCCGGCGGCTCGCGTCGGCCCCGGCGCGCGACCCCGACCCGCCCCGCCTGACCGACCGGGAGACCGAGGTGCTGCGCCTCGTCGCGAAGGGCCTGTCCTACCGGCACATCGCCGAGCGTCTCGTGCTGTCGCCGCGTACGGTGCAGAACCACGTGCAGAACACCCTCGGCAAGCTCCACCTGCACAACCGGGTGGAGCTGGTCCGCTACGCCATCGAGCAAGGACTGGACGACCGCTGATGCATACCGAACCCGCCGACCTCGACCGCGCGGAGCTGGCCGACCTGGTCCGCACCGGGTGGGGCCTCGACGCGGGCGAGCTGACGTACGCGCCCGTGGGCTTCGGCACGCACCACTACCGGTCGGGCGACCTGTTCATCAACGTCGACGACACGGACGACTGGGTCGCCCGGGGCCGTTCGCTGGGCGCCGCGGTCCTGCTCAAGGAGAACAACCTCGGGTACGTGCACGCGCCGCGCCGCCGGCCCGACGGCGGCTGGCTGGCCGGCTTCGGCGAGGGCCGCTACGCCGCCTCCGTGTATGACCTGATCGACGGCCGGTCGGGCCACTTCGGCGACACGCTTACCGCCCCGGACCGCGACGCCGCGCTGACCGCCCTGCGGCGCCTGCACGACGCCACGGGCGTGCTGCCCCCACACCTGTTGGACCGCGACGACCTCGCCATTGCGCACCGGGCCACGCTGTTCGACGACTCCTGGGCCGACGGCCCCTACGCCCTGCCCGCCCGTGAGCTCATCACCGGAAACCGCACCGCGCTGGAGGACAAGCTCGCCACGTACGACGCGCTCGTCCGGGAAACGGCAACCGACGACTGGGTGATCACCCACGGGGAGCCACACGCCGGCAACATCATGTGGACCCGCGACGGCGACCTGCGCCTCATCGACTGGGACACCGTCCGGCTCGCCCCGCCCGAACGGGACCTGTGGCTGCTCCCCGGCGACGACTGGACCGCCTACGGCCGAGTACCCGACGCCAGGGCGCTGGAGCTGTACCGCCTGCGTTGGGAACTCACTGACATCTGCGACTACGCGGACACGTTCCGGCGACCACACGCCGACAACGAGGACACCCAGGCCTCCTGGCGTTTCTTCGCCGGCCATCTGAGTACCTGAACCCAGCGGCAGTTGAGTCATCGCGCGGATGTGACCACGCCGCCCCGCGCGGTCCGATGGAACCATGACGCGAGAGGTGTACCTCACCGGCTGCGGGGCGTACCTGCCCGGCGAGCCGCTCGACAACGACGACATCGTGCGCCGACTCGGCGCGACCGGCACCGCGGCGGCCGCGCGCGAGCGCGTCCTCGCCGCCAACGGCATCCGCACCCGCCACTACGCCCTGGACGCGGCCGGGTCGACCACCATGCTCAACGAGGAGCTGGCCGCCGAGGCGGTCACGGCCGCACTCAAGGACCGGGGCCTCACCATCGCCGACGTCACCTTCCTGGCCACCGGCACCACCCAACCCGACCTGCCCGTACCCGGATTCGCGTCCATGGTCCACGGCCGCCTCGGCGGGCACCCCATGGAAGTGCTGTCGGCCGGCGGCGTCTGCGCCTCCGGCATGGCGGCCCTGCGCGCGGCCGCCAACGGCATCCGGGTCGGCGAGCACGACACCGCCGTCGCGGTCGGCTCCGAACTCGTCTCGCGCGCCCTGCGCCAGCCGCGCTACGACGCGGCGGGCGGCCGTACCGGCTTCGACGCCGAGTTCCTGCGCTGGACGCTGTCCGACGGCGCCGGCGCGGTCGTCGTCGAGAGCCGGCCCCGCCCGGACGGGCCCAGCCTGCGGCTGGACTGGCTGCACCTCGTCTCGTACGCCCACGAGGAGCGCGTCTGCATGCGCACCGGCACGGCCGACGGGGGCGTGCCGGCCGCCGGGACCACCTGGCTCGACCAACCCACGGCCGCCGACGCGGAACGGCAGGGTTCGCTGTTGTTGCGCCAGGACGTCCGCGCCCTGCCGCGGTTGTTCCAGGTGGGACTGAGGGAGTACGCGGGACTCGTGCGCGACGGGCGGCTGGACCCGTCGAGTGTCGACCACGTGCTGTGTCACTACAGCGCCGAGCACTTCAAGGGGCAGATCTTCGGGCTGCTCCGCGAGGCCAACCTCATGATCGACGAGGAGCGCTGGTTCACCAACCTGCACACCCGCGGCAACACGGGCGCGGCCAGCATCTACGTCATGCTGGAGGAGGCCTGGCGCACCGGCCGGTTCTCTCCCGGCGAGAAGATCCTGCTCATCGTGCCCGAGTCGGGCCGCTTCTCGTTCGCGTTCGCGCAGCTCACCTGCGTGGGCCCACAGACCTCCGCGGCCGTTTCGGCAGCGACGCCAGCCGCTTCCCCGCTCGGCGTCGCGGCGGCGGCGGACGACGACGCCGTGCGGTACGCCGTACTCGAACTGGGGAAGGTCTGGGACGGCTTCGCCCGCAGGCTCGCCGCGGCCCCGATCATCCGCCGCATCGAGTCCGGGAGCGCGACCCTCGACGACTACCGCAACCTGCTGCTGCACCTGCGGCAGCAGGTGATCGACGGTGGCCGGTGGATCGCGCGGGCGGCGTCGAGCTTCTCCGCCGACCTGTTCGAGCTGCGGTCGGCCGCCATCCGGCACGCCGCCGAGGAGCACCGCGACTTCCGGCTGCTGGAGCGCGACTACGTCGCCGTCGGCGGCGAGCTGGAAACGATCCAGAACGCACGCCAGAACGTCGGCTCGGAGGCGTTGTCGGCGTTCCTGTTCCACCGCGCGTCGCTGCCCGACCCGGTGGACCTGCTCGGCGCCATGTTCATCATCGAGGGCCTGGGCACGGCGTGCGCCGACCGTTGGGCGTCCCTGCTGCGCGACCAGTTGGGGCTGACCGAGGCGCAGACGAGCTTCCTGCACTACCACGGCGGGGCCGACGCGGAGCACTTCGAGATGCTGACCGGCATGCTGCGCTCCGGCGCGGTCACCCGGGAGCGGGCCGAGCGGATGGTGCGCACCGCCGCGGTCACCGCCCGCCTGTACGCCCTTCAGTTGGAGGCGATCGACGATGAGTGACCCGTCCGTGTGGGCCGCGATCCTGGCCGACCCGGGTGGGCCGATCGACGCGCCCACGCTGCGCCTGGTGGTGCGCGACCAGCAGCGCTGGTCACGCCGCTGGCTCTACCCGTGGGTCCGGGTCGTGTCGCGGGCGACGGTCTTCCTGATCCGGGTGGGGAAGGCGTTCGTGCCGGGCGTGCGCGCGCACCGGACCATGGACGCGCTGTGCGTGTGGTTCCTGCGCCGGTTCGTCTCGCCGGAGGCCGGCGAGTTGCTCATCCGGCACTTCCTCGTAGAGACCAACCTGCTCAACGTGGCTCTGCGCACCGCGGGTCTCGCACCTGTCACCCTGCGGCCGGCGTCGCTGCGCGACCTCGGCAACCGGGCCGTCATCGAGCACGACATCAACGTGTACGACGTCATCGTGGCGCTGCGGGGCAGGTCGTGGGCCGGACCGCTGGACCTGTCCGGGCTCGACATCGAGCCGATCGACGCCGAGCCCGGCCGGCGCCGGTGGCTCAACCTCGACATCCAGACGGCCCTGTGCCTGATGAACATCCCGTTCGCGGCGTGCCTGACCCGCGACGAGTACCGCCGGGCGGTGCACTCCCTGCGGCTGGACGCCCAGCTGTTGGGGCTGCTCGCGGACGTCACCGGCGACGACACGTTCCACCGCTGGCGCCCCGCCGGCGTTCCGGTCCGGGTGGACAGCGGGCTCGACGTGCCCCGCGCCGTCTACGAGCACGCGGTCATCTGCGAGTACGCCCACGGGCACCTGCGCGCCCTTGCGGTCCGACGGATCGGCGTCGCGGTGATTTGCCCCGTTTAGGGACCACGCTCGGGAGTATCCTGACCACACAATCCACAGTGGAGGTCTGGGAGGAATCGGGTGGAGTTCGAGCGGCAGGTGGAGAACCTGGTGCGGCTGGGATACCCGGCGCTCGCGGGCGTGGACGAGCGGGCGTTCCGCGAAACCCTCGCCCCGCTGGCGGCCGTGGCGGAGAAGATCACCCCGAAACCGCGCGCTGACGACGCGTACCACGTGCCTTTTGTTGTGGTTGTCACGCGGGAACTCGTCGCCCCCGAACAGACCGTGCCGCTGCTGACCTTGCCCGGCCGGAAGAAGGGCGGCGTGGTCGACAAGAACTACCAGGGCGAGCTGGCGCGCTTCGTACCGTTGCCGGAACTGGGCGTCTCCCGTGCCGCCTACCTGATCGTCGATGTCGAGCGGGGCGAGGAGTTCCGCGACGTGAAGCCCGTCGACGCCACCGCGACGATCACCGAACGGGGCCGGACGCCGCTGACGATCGAGGAGGGCGTGGCGCTCGCCACGCACTTCCCGGACGCGCTGGAGAAGAACAAGTGCTTCATGCTGGCCGGCTCGCGGTCGGGTGATCGTCGGGTCCCCGCGCTCTGGATCAGCGACAACGCGCCGAAGCTCGGCTGGTGCTGGAACGGTAACCCGCACAGCTGGCTCGGCACGGCCTCGTGCGGCAGCCGGATGACAGCGCCGTGACAGTGCGCTGACAGCGGCCGGCGCCATGGTTGACCCCGAAACCTAAGGGGGAACCAATGAGCTACGCGTTCCAGGCCGAGGGCCTGGTGAAGCGGTTCGGGGCGACCACCGCGCTGGCGGGGATCGACCTCGCCGCCGAGGAGGGGACCGTGTTGGGCGTGCTCGGCCCGAACGGGGCCGGCAAGACCACGGCGGTGCGCATCCTCGCCACCCTGCTGCGGCCCGACGAGGGTCGGGCCACGGTCAAGGGGCTCGACGTCGTGAAGGACGCCGCGAAGGTGCGGCGCCTTGTCGGCCTCACCGGCCAGTACGCGTCCGTGGACGAGGATCTCACCGGCCTGCAGAACCTGACGCTCATCGGCGAGCTGCTGGACCTGCGCCGCGCCGACGCGAAGGTGCGGGCCGCCGAGCTGCTGGAGTGGTTCGACCTCACGGACGCGGGCCGGCGGCAGGCCAAGACGTACTCGGGGGGCATGCGCCGCCGGCTCGACCTGGCCGCGAGCCTCGTCGGCAACCCGGGGGTGATCTACCTGGACGAGCCGACGACCGGTCTCGACCCGGCCAAGCGCGAGGACATGTGGGGCGTCGTCCGGTCGCTGGTCGGCAACGGGTCCACGGTGCTGCTGACCACGCAGTACCTGGAGGAGGCCGACGCGCTCGCCGACGACATCTGCGTGATCGACCACGGGAAGGTGATCGCGCACGGAACTCCCGCCCAGCTCAAGCACCTCGCCGGCGGTCAGACCATCGAGGTACGACCGACCGATCCCGCCGACCTGCCGGCCGTCTCGGGAGTCCTGTCGGGCGTGACCGGGCACGAGGCCGAATCGCCGCGGCGCGGCGTGCTCACCGTGCCGGTCGAGGACGAGCGCGCGTTCACCGCGGTCGTCCGCCGCCTCGACGAGGCCGGCATCGGCGTGCTCGAACTGTCGCTGCGGCTGCCCAGCCTCGACGAGGTCTTCTTCACCCTGACCGGCCACACGACGCGTAAGGAAGAGGTGGCGGCATGACGATGACCATGCAACGCGCACAGTCGCCGGTTGCGGTGGAGGCCAAGCCGGCCCGGCCGCTCGGGCTGCTACGGCACAGCCTCGCGCTCACCCGACGCAGCCTGATCAAGACGCTGCACACGCCCGAGCAGCTGCTCGACGTCACCCTCCAGCCGGTGATCTTCGTGCTCGTCTTCGTGTACCTGCTGGGCGGCGCGATCTCCGGCTCACGGCATGAGTACCTGCAGTACCTGCTGCCCGCGATCATGGTGCAGACAGTGCTGTTCGGCTCCGTGGCCACCGGGGTTTCGCTCAACACCGACGTGAAGAAGGGCGTCTTCGACCGGTTCCGCAGCCTGCCGATCGGGCGCTCCGCGCCGCTCATCGGCTCGGTCGTCGGCGACATCGTCCGGTTCGTCGTCTGCATCGCCGTGCTGTTCTCGATCGGCTACGCGATGGGCTTCCGGATCGGGACGAGCCCCGTCGCCACCCTGGCCGCCTGCCTCGTGGTGATCTTCTTCGCGTTCGCCATGAGCTGGGTGTTCGTGCTGGTGGGCATGGTCTTGCGGGAGCCCGGTGCCGTGCAGGGCGTGTCGTTCGTGGCGCTGTTCCCGCTGACGTTTGGCACGAACATGCTGGTCGACGCGAGTACGCTGCCCGGCTGGCTGCAGGCCTGGGTGAAGGTCAACCCGGTGGCCGGGGCCATGGACATGGCGCGCGGGCTCATCGTCGGCGGGCCGGTCGCCGGGCCGCTCACCAAGACGCTGCTGTGGGCCGTGGGCATCCTGGTGGTCTTCGCGCCGCTCGCGGTGCGCGCCTATCGCCGCCGCGCCTAGTTGCTGCCCGTGGGCGCGGGTCCGACCGGGTCGAACAGGGCGAAGGCCCCGGCCCGGTCGTGCCCGCGCCCCTTGGCGTAGGCGGCCTCGAACGCGGCGTCGCCGAGCGCCTGGCGCAGCGACCGCGTGAGGCGCTCGGTGTCGCAGTCGGTGAGGTCGCGGGTGCCGCGCACGGCGTCGGCCGCGCCGAGCGCCTCGGCCGCGAGCGCCGGCTCGCCCGTCGCGCCGTAGTGACAGGCGGCGGCCACCCCGACCTTCGCCACGACGGGCATGTCGTTGCCCTCGACGGCGTACCGCAGCGCGGCCGAGATGTGCTCGGCCGCGTCGTCGTCGCGGCCCAGGAACATCGCCAGGTGCGCCTCGGTGCTCAGCAACAGAGACTGGAACTGGGGCGGGACGAGGTTCGCGGCGTCCAGGTGCACGCGCGCCCGGTCGAGCATCTGCCGGGCCTCCGCCGGCTCGCCCGCGGTGCGGGCCAGGTCGGCGAGGATCAACAGGGCGAAGGCGGTCTCCCGGCGCGGCGACGGCTCGGGGAACTCCGCGACGTACGCGCGCAGCTCCGCGCGGGCCCGCTCCGGATCGGCGTACGCGTGCACCGAGGCCAGCCAGATGCGCTGGTGTCCGGCGTCGTCACCCGGGTTCAGCTCGCGCATCAGCCGGATCGACTCCTCCAGCGCGGCCGCAGCCTCGTCCGTCTCGCCCCGCTTGCTCTTCGCGTCCGCGAGGACCGTGAGCGCCGTACTCATGCCCCACCGGTCCCCGACCTGCCGGAACGCCTCCACGGCGGCGGTCACGTCGCGCATCATGCCGTCGGCGTACCCCGCGTTCTCCTGGATGGAGCTGCGCATCGTCAACAGCATCGCCCGGGCCCACGGGTCGGGATGGTCCAGCTGGCGGTCAATCTCCGCCAGGCCCGCCTCGGTGTCGTCCGTGACGAGCGAGAGCGCGGGCCGCACGAGAGCGAGCAGCGGGTGTGCCCGGTGCAGGTCGACGCCGTCGAGCAGCGCCACGACCTCCCCGACCCGGCTGAGGTCGGGGCGCGCTATCCCGGACATCGTGTTGTGCAGCTGGTGCATCATCGCGGCGATCGCCCGCGCCTGCGCGGGCGCGTCGCCGGGCACGGCGAGCGCGCGGCTCAGCAGGGCGCCGGCCTGCTCGTGGCTGCCCGTCATCATCCACAGGAACGTCAGCGCGGAGCACATCCGCAGGGCCGTGTCCGCGTCGCCCGCGTCGCACGCCGTGTGGATCGCGCCGACCAGGTTGTCCCACTCCGCCCGCATGAGCGCCAGCCACGGCAGCTGGTCGGCGCCGCGCAGGTGTGGCTCGGCGGTCTCGGCCAGGGACAGGAAGTGCGCCGCGTGCGCCGCGCGGGCCGCCTCCAGGGTGCCGGCCTCGGCGAGGCGATCCACCCCGTACTCCCGGATGGTCTCCAACATCCGGTAGCGGGTCGTGTCGCCCGCGCCGTCGATGACCTGCAGCAGTGACTTGTCGACGACCGCGCCCAGCAGGTCCAGCGCCACCGGAGTGTCCAGGCCGGCGACGCCAGCCGCGCTGTCGGCCGTGATCGTGGCGGGGAAGACGGCCAGCGTCTCCACGAGGTGCCGCTCGTCGTCGGTGAGCAGGTCCCAGCTCCACGCCACCACGGCGCGCAGCGTGCGGTGGCGCGGCATGGCCGTCCGGCTGCCGCCCGTGAGCAGCCGGAACCGGTCGTCGAGCCGGCGGGCCACCTCCTCGGGCGACTGGGTGCGCAGGCGCGCCGCGGCCAGCTCGATCGCCAGCGGCAGCCCGTCGAGGCGCCGGCAGATCTCGACAACGGCCGCCACGTTGCCGTCGTCAACGTCAAACCCAGGTCGTACGGCGGACGCGCGGTCGCGCAGCAACTGAACGGAGGGGTACCGCGCCGCCTCGGCGGCCGGACAGTCCGGGGCGGGCAGGCGCAACGACGGCACGGCCGCCAGCGACTCGCCCACGATGCCGAGCGGCTCACGCGATGTCGCCAGTACGCGCAACTGCGGGCAGCGGGCCAGCAGCTCGTCCGCGAGCCGGGCGGCCGCGTCGATGACATGCTCGCAGTTGTCCAGCACCAGCAGCGTGTCCGCGCCGCGCAGGGCGTCGGCGAGCCGCGACAGGTCGTCGGCGGGCGTACTCGGCTCGTTGGGGTCGCGGACGCGGGCCTCGCGGCGCAGCACGGTGGCGAGGGCCGCCTGCGGCACGTCCGCCGGGTCGCTGACCGGCGCCAGCTCGACCAGCCAGGCGCCGCCCGGCAGCCGGGGCGCGGCCGCGGCGGCGGCCGTGCCCGCCAGCCGGGTCTTGCCGGCGCCGCCCGGCCCCACGAGCGTGACCAGCCGCTGCTCGCCCAGCAGCGCGCCCAGCCGCGCCAGCTCCGCCTCCCGGCCGACGAAGCTGCTCACGGTCGCCCGCAGATTCCCGATCTGGGGCGGCGGCGCGGCCGGCGTGGCCGGATGCGGGGCGGCCGAGCCGCGCAGCACGGCCAGGTGGGCCTCGCGCAGCTCCGCGGACGGATCCGCGCCGAACGTGTCGGCGAGCCGGGCCCGCACCTCCTCGTACGCCGCGAGCGCCCCCGCCGTGCGCCCGGCCGCCGCGAGTGCCCGCATGCGCAGCGCCCACGTGCGCTCCCGCAGCGGGTGCGCGGCGGCCAGCCCGCCGAGCTCGGCCCCCAGCAGCGCAGCGTCCGCGCCGAGCCGTAGCTGGGCCTCCACGCGGTCCTCCGTGGCGGCCAGGCGCAGCTCGGACAGGCGCGCGTCCGCCGCCGCCGCGAAGTCCGCGCCGGCCACGTCGGCCAGCGCCGGCCCGCGCCACAGGGCCAGGGCCTCCGAGAGCACGGTCGCGGCGCCCGCCGGGTTGTCCGCGCGCAGCGCCCGGGCGCCCTCCCGGGCGAGCCGCTCGAACCGGTGCGCGTCCACGGCATCGGCGGGCAGGTCGAGCCGGTAGCCGCCCGGCGCCGACTGCAACGGCAGCCCGGGTACCGCCCGGCGCAGGCGCGACACGAGCGACTGCAGGGCGTTGCCCGGCTCAGCCGGAGGGGCGTCGCCCCATAACGCCTCGACCAGGGCGTTCGCGCCGACGGTCCGGCCCGGGTCGAGGGCGAGCCGGGTCAGCAGCGTGCGCAGCCGCGACCCGCCGACCTCGACGGCCACCCCGTCCACCGTGACCTCGAGTGGCCCGAGAACCCCTACCCACACACAGAGAACTGTGCCACCCGAATGTGACGGATGGGGCGCCGACAGGCGCGGTTAGGATCGCCCGGTGCGCCCCCAGCCGACCCCCGCCCCCGCCGTACCCATGGCCGGCGCGCGGTCGGCGGGCACGTCGGTCGGGTGGACGCTCCTGGTCGTCCTGCTCGGGTTCCTGTTCGCGGGCCTGAACACCGTTCTCGCGTACGTCACGCTCGGTCTGCCCAACGCCATCCCGATCGGCGTCGGGCTGGTCCTCTGCCTGGCTTTCGCGGTCGCGGTGCGCCTGTTGCACCGGGCGGCGTGGCTGTCGTGGCTGTCCATCCTCCCGGCCCTGTTCGTCCTCGTCGGCTCGGTGCAGCTCGCCCCCGAGGCCGCGCTCGACCGGCGCGGGGTACGCCAGGACGTGGTCATCGTCGACGCCAAGGCGGTCGGCAAGCGGCACTCGTACACGCTCAGTGGCCCGCAGGGCCAGCTCACCGAGCCGTTGATCTACGCGGGCAGCAACCCCGGCTACCAGGTCGGCGACCGGCTCACGGTCGTCACCGACCCGGAGGGCGTCGTGG
This sequence comes from Luedemannella helvata, assembly GCF_039528415.1. Taxonomy (NCBI): domain Bacteria; kingdom Bacillati; phylum Actinomycetota; class Actinomycetes; order Micromonosporales; family Micromonosporaceae; genus Luedemannella; species Luedemannella helvata. The sequence goes on along the minus strand of NZ_BAAALS010000012.1, from coordinate 167,437 downwards.
AGCTGGAGGACGCCGCGAAGGTCGACCCCGCCGGCATGGTGGGCGCCCTCCTGTTCGGCCTGTCCGGCTGGACGGTCACCGCGCTGCTCGCCGGCTGGCGCGGTCACGCGCGCCGCCAGCGTGGCCGCCACGACGACCTGGTCATCTAGTGGCCCACACGTACGCGCGGGTCGAGCGGGAGCGCCGCTTCCTGCTCGCCGGCCCGCCCGATCCCGCGTCCGTCGTGGCGACCCGGGAGATCGTCGACCGGTACCTCGACGGGACCCGGCTGCGGCTGCGTGCGATGACCGACGTACGCACCGGGCACACCGACTACAAGCTGACGCAGAAGGTGCCGGCCGAGCAGGACCCGGCGCGCGGGCTGCTCACCACGATCTACCTTGACCGCGAGGAGTACCAGGTTTTCGCGCGGTTGCCCGCCGCGGTGCTCCGCAAGACCAGATACAGCGTGCCGCCCCTCGGTGTGGACGTCTTCGCCGACACGTTGCGCGGCCTGATCATGGCCGAGGCGGAATTCGCCGAGGACGCCGCGCTGGACGCCTTCGCCCCGCCGGCATGGGTCATCGCTGAGGTGACCGGCGATCCACGGTTCACGGGCGGTCGGCTGGTGCGGGCCGCGCGCCAGGACCTCCGCGAACAGCTCCGGGAGTACGGCGTAACGCTCGGTTCCTAGGGGGCGGCAGGCGCCGGCCTTCGTCGCTACCATGCCTGCCATGGGCGCTCTCAAGCCGTGGCATCTGATGGTTCTGCTGTGTGTCGTGGCTGTCGTGGCTGTCGTGGCGGGCGTGCTGTTCTTCGCCCTGCGGCGCCGCCCCTGACCGGCATGGCGACGGGAGCACGCCCCGCGATGGGCGTGCTCCCGTCGTCTGATGCGTTGTCACCCTGACTCAGCACCACCGTGGCTCATCAGCACCACCAGCCCCAGCACCCGCCATGGCCGTGACCGTGGCCGTGCCCATGCCCGTGGCCGTGCCCGTGCCCATGGCCGTGCCCATGTCCATGGCCGTGCCCGTGGCCGTGGCCGTGCCCATGGCCGTGCCCGTGCCCATGGCCGTGGTTCGCCACGGCTGACGCCGCGGTGCCCGCGCTTGGGCTCACCATGGCCGCGGAGGCCGGGCCAGCGGTCATGCCGAGCGCGAACAGGACGCCGATCAGGACCGCGAACAACCGAAATCGCAGGCGTGTCATCTCTTTCCCCCTCATGACGTGCGTGAAGGTCTCTTCGATACAGCTGCCTGCGCGTAAGTAACCGTTTCCGAGGTGCTGCTCTGCGAGCAACCCTCATAACTCTACGTAGTCATCCAGAATCCGCCAGTAACCGGGGGTCATTCATCTGACCTTTGGTCACCCGGCTTAGCCGTGACCGTGACCCCGATGACCGCCACCCCCGTGCCCGTGCCCGTGCCCGTGGCCGTGCCCGTGGTCTCGGCCGTGGCCGTGGCCGTGTCGACTGTCGTGCCTGCGGTCGTGCCCACGGTCGTGCCCGCGGTCGTGCCCGCGGTCGTGCCCGCGCGAGCGGTCGCCGTGGAACCGGTGCCCGCGCCACCGGCCATGCCCGTCGTTCCCGGTCGTGAACGAGGTCGTGGTCGCGACCGTCGTGGTGGTCACGCCTGAGGTCGGTGCGGCGGTCGTGCTGGCGGCTGCTGGGCCGGCGGCGACGCCGACGGCGAAGAGCGCGCCGGCCGAGACGGCAAGGAAGCGCAGTCGCATGCGAGTCATGGATCCCCCCTCGGGAACGAATGGAACAGTGCCCGCTACGCTAACCCACCCGAATGCAGATAAGAGAGGATTTCGACCGATTTTCACGGAGAGGGACGCCCGTCCATCGTGGAGGAACGGTCCAGACGCGTACGGTCGAATGATTGCCTGAGGGTTGCAGCTGCGCTAACTTCGTCGCCTGCTCTGTAACTTTCTGCGTGGTGACCGCCAGCTGGCCGCCGTGCGACACCACGCGGCCCTGAATGGTGGTGGCGCGTGCGCCTTCCCGACCCCGAGCACACCCGGATCGTTCTTGTGGGCACCGGCAACTACGGCTATGGCGGGCTGAGCCACCTGCCAGCCGTACCGCACAACGTTGTCGCGCTCGCCGAGACGTTCGCCGACCGGCGCCTCTGCGGCATGCCGGAGCACCACATCCGGGCGCTCATCAACCCCAACCGACCCTCGACCGTCGCCACGGAGATCCAGAACGCGGCGACCGAGGCCGCCGACCTGCTGTTCGTGTACCTGGCCGGCAACGCCGTACCGGTCGGCGCGACCGATCCGGCGCTGGCACTGTCCATTGACTACTCGGACGCCGGATCGTCCTTCCTGGACCTGCGACAGGTCGCCAACATCGTCGGTGCCAGTCGCGCGTACACCCGCGTCATCGTGCTCGACCTGCGGCTTATCGCCGCGCCCGAGGTTGAGTCCTCCGTACGTGAGTCGATCGCGCGGCTGATCCACCAACCCGGCGTGGCCGTCATGCTGGCCGCCGCGGCCGACGACGACAACTACGACAGCCCAGGGCGGGCCGGCACGGCGTTCACCCGCGCGATGCTCGACGTCATCCACCGCCGGGGCGTCGCCGGCTACCACTACGTCAACCTGGTCGGCCTGTACGAGCAGGCCGCCGAGCTGATGCACCGGGCCGTCAAGCCGGCGCCGAAGCTCATGCTGGCCCGTGCCATCTCCGACAGGCCGGCCCTGATCTCCGCCGCCTCGACCGGTCCGATGCGGACATTCGGCGGGCGGGTGACCGACGAGCGCAGCCTCGCCAGCAAGGTCACCGACGAGCGCGAGATCGGCGAGCGCCGGCGGTTCGGCCGGCTCGGCGGTGGACGGTCCGGCCGCTCGCGCGGCGCGACGCCCGACCGGGGTACGGACCGCCGGGGCGCCCCGATGGACCGCTACGCGCACTTCGCGGCCACCGTGGACACCCGTACGCCCATGGTGTTGTTCTCGAACGCGGGCGAAGCGGTCCCGACGCCCGAGGACCTGCAGCGGATCCGGACGATGCGCGAGGCCGCAGCGGCGGCCGAGCGCGACTACCAGCACCCCGACCTGGCGCTGGACCACTACCGCGCGCTCGTGCTGCACGGCCAGCGGGTCCTCGGACCCGACGACCGCGAGCTGATGGGCGTGCGGCAGCGGCTGGCCTACTGGGTCGGCATGTCCGGCGCGCCGGCCCAGGCCGCGCAGTTGCTGCGCGATCTCTACGCCGACCAGCAGCGGCTGCTCGGTGCCGAACACCCGGAGGCGGTGTCGGTCTTCCGCGACCTTACGTACTGGTCACAGCGGTAGGTCGGGCTCCTCAAGAGAGGTGAGCCGCGTGTGGTCGTCGACCGGAAGGTCCCCGGCGACCACCGCGCTCACCGCCAGCTCGCCGAAGTCGACATGCCCGGACAGCACGGTCGAGAACGCGATGTCGGCGGCGTCGCGGCCGGTCGCGATGCGCACCAGCGACTGGCGCGGCGCCAGCCGGGTCGCGTCCCAGACCCACCACGACCCGTCGATCTCGGTCTCCGTGACCATGTGCAGGTCCATGGGGGACAGACCCGGGGCGTACACCGCGGCGACCCGCGCGGGCACCTGCACCGCACGGCACAGCGCGGCCGTGAGGTGCGCGAAGTCGCGGCATACCCCGCTGCCGGCGAGCAGCGTGTCGAGGGCGTCCGTGACCGGTCCGCTGGACCCCGGCAGGTACGCCACGTGGTCGTGCACGTAGTCGCAGATCGCGCGTACCCGGTCCAGGTTCGTGGTGATGCCGCCGAAGTGGCTGCGCGCGAAGCCCTCCAGGCGGTCCGACGGGCAGTACCGGCTCGGCCGCAACGCGTCGTTGCGGGCGCGGTCGGTGACCGGGGCGGGCGCGTTGGTCGGCGGGGCCGGCAGGACGGCCTCGTACCGGACGGCGAGCGGGCCCGGCAGCAGGTGCACCACGTGTTCGCGGCCACCCGCGAGCGCCGGCACCACGGTCGCGCCGATCGGCGCGCCGTTGCTGGTCAGCTCCAGTGACTCCACGCGGCCATCGGCCGGGTCGCCTGCGGCGGCTATCTGCAGCGCGAGGCTGGCGGCCGTGGTCGCGTCGAGCGTGAGCTCGCACGTGACCCGGCGCTCCCCGGGCGGGGCGAGCGTCATCGTGGGCGCTTCCTGGGTGGCGGTGTCGAAGGGCACGGCAGGCCAGATACCCAGCGTGACCGGCGCGCACACCTCGTCAGTTTCCGGGCCGTTACACCTTCCACCATCTGCGCAAGCGGACGCCACGCCGGTATGAAGGTGGCGACCTTGGCGCTGATCGGTCAGGCTGCTTCGTCGGGGCGGCCACCGCCGTCCACGCTCAGGGGAGGAGCAGAGGTGAGTACGAACACGACGAGGCTCGCCAGCAACCTGTCCGCCGCCGTGGTCGCGGGCATCGCCGCGTGGTCGTCGTACCACCACATGGTCAGCGTCGCGCTCAGCGTCGGCGAGCGACCGGACGTGGCGTACGTGCTGCCGCTGTCCGTTGACGGCATGCTCGTGGTCGCCTCGGTCGCGATGGTCGACGACCGGCGCAACGGCCGGCGGGTGCGCTGGTCGGCGCGGATCGCCTTCGCCACGGGCGTGGTCGCGTCCGTGGCCGCCAACGTGGCGGCGGCCGAGCCCTCGGTCGGCGCGCGCATCGTCGCGGCCTGGCCGGCGGTCGCCCTGCTCCTGACGGTCGAGCTTCTGTCCCGTACGGGTCGGCTGCTCACCCGCAACGAGGAGCCGGCCGCCGAGGAGCCGAGCTACCCCCAGGCGTACCAGGTCGACGAGCCGATGCCGTCCTATGTGGATGAGCTTGGCCCGCGGCACGCCGGGCCGCCCGACCCGTTCCCGACGCCGGTCTCGCCAGCGGTTTCGGGTGTGCCGGTGCACTCCGGTGTGCCGGTGGGTTCCGGGGCGCCGGCGGGTTCGACGGCGGTGCCGGCCACCACGACGCTGCCGTCGTCGACGCGGATCGCCGTGGCGCAGGCGCTGCCGCCGGCCGGGCCGACCGCCGCCCGGCACGCGAGCGAACGTCGGGCGCGCGCCGCGCAGTCGTCGTCACCGACGACGCGGACCTCGGCCCGCGTGAGCTCAGCCCGCCCCCGGCCGGCCGCGGAGGACGCCGAATCGTGACCGGTGTGCGACACCTGGGCGCGCCGGTCGTGCGCGGGTTTGTTGTCGTGCCCTAGGGTCGCGGGCATGTCCGACGTCCATGAGGACCCCAGCGCCAACACGGCCCGGTTCCAGGCCTTCGTCAACGAGGCACCGGAGCCGGAGAAGCGGGGCCTGCCCATCGCACTCATCGCCACCATCGGCGTGGCCGCCGTCGCCGTCATCGCGGTGATCACGTTCCTCGCCGTCAGCTGAAGCGGTCGTCGGCGGCGTCCGTACCGGTCGTCGCCGACGTGCGAGGATGTCGACGTGTTAGGGACCCTCGCCACCGAACCAGCCCGCCAGCGGCCCGACCTGCTGGCCGCCCCCGTACAGGCGGCCCTTGACGCCTGGCCGGTCGACTCCGTCGACCAGGTGCTCGTCGCGCCCATCGACCCCGAACTGGCCGACACGGCCGCCTTCTGCGAGGCGTACCAGGTGGGTCTGGACACGTCGGCCAACTGCGTCATCGTGGCGGGCAAGCGCGGCGGCGAGGTCCGCTACGCCGCGTGCGTCGTCCTGGCGACCACGCGGGCGGACGTCAACGGCGTCGTACGACGCCACCTCGACGCGCGCAAGGCCAGCTTCGCGCCGCAGGCCGACGCGGTGGCGATGACCACCATGGAGTACGGCGGAATCACGCCCATCGGGCTGCCGAAGGACTGGCCGATCCTGGTGGACGCGGCCGTCACCGCGGCCCCCTACGTGATCATCGGTTCGGGCGTCCGGCACAGCAAGATCGCCATCCCGGGCGCCCTCCTGGCCGCCCTCCCGAACGCCGAAACCCTCCCGGACCTGGCCATCCCCGCCTAACCCACCCCGTCCGCGCCACCTCGCCCGGCCACCGCACCACGCTCGCCACCGTCGCGACCGCGCTCCTTGCCGCGACCGCGCTCCTTGCCGCGACCGCGCTCCTTGCCGCGACCGCGCTCCCTGCCGCGACCGCGCTCCCTGCCGCGACCGCGCTCCTTGCCGCCAAGGTGCGCACTTTGGCGGCTACACGGGGGTGACGAGGCAGCCAAAGTGCGCACCTTGGCGCGGCGGGGGCGGGGGCGCGGTGGGGGCGGGGCGGGGCGGTGGGGCGTCAGTGGCAGGTGTCGTCTGTGCAGGCGTCCAGGTCGGGTGTGCGGGGGCGCGGGATGCGGGGCGTCGCCGGGTCGGCGGTGTCCCCGGCCGTTGCCGGGTGGGGGTGCCGGTTGTCGTGGGTGGCGTGGGAGCCGACCAGGGTGCGCAGGACCGGGCGGATGCCCTCGCGGCGGGCCACCTCGTCGAGTACCGAGCTGAGCGTGGCGGCGTCCTGGGCGCCCGTGACGGCGTACTTCCCGGCGAAGATGAAGGTCGGCACGCTCGTGATGCCCAGCTCCCGGCCCTCGGCGAGTTCCGCGCGCACCTCCGCGACGCCCTCGTCGGAGGCGAGCAGCTTCTCCACGCGGGCCTGGTCGAGGCCCACGGAGACGGCCGCCTGGACGAGCGTGTCGGTCGCGGCGATGTCCTGGCCGTGGGTGAAGTGGGCCGCGTGCAGGGCCTCGACGACGTGCTGCTGGGTGTCCGCGTCCGCGCCGAACGGTACGGCCTGCGGGGAGCCGGCGAACCAGATCAGCCGGTGTGCGTCGAATGTGTTGGCGACCAGGGCGGACTCGAAGTTCATGGTGATGCCGGCGCTCGCCCCGGCAGCGGCGGCGGAGCCGAACATCTGCCGGGCCCGCGCCTCGCCGCCGTAGCGGGCGCCCAACCAGGGCAGCAGCGGCTGGCCGTCGGCGGGCGCGCTGGGGTCCAGCTGGTACGCGCGCCAGCGCAGCGTCACCTCGCCGTCGTAGGAGCGCAGCGCCTCCGTGAGCCGGCGGGTGCCGATGTAGCACCAGGGACAGATGACGTCAGAGTAGATCTCGATCTCCACGCCATCTTCAACATCGCGAGAGCTGCTCACATTTCCGCAGCTCACGCGATGTGAGTGTGCCCACGATCAGGTCAAATGGGCCACGATGTCGGCGACCGGCACGTCCTCCGTGGCGCCCGTCGCGCGGGTCCGGACCTCCACGAAGCCGTCCGCCAGGCGGCGGCCCACGACCACGGCCTTCGGCATGCCCAGCAGTTCGGCGTCGGTGAACTTCACGCCGGCCGAGACGCCGGGGCGGTCGTCGACGAGGACGTCCACGCCCCGGGCGGCCAGGTCGTTCGCGATCTGCAGGGCCGCCTCGACCTGGGCACCCTTGCCGGCCGCGATCACGTGGACGGCGACCGGGGCGACCGCGTCGGGCCAGACCAGGCCGCGCTCGTCCGCGTACTGCTCGGCGATCGTGGCGATCAGCCGGGTGACACCGATGCCGTACGAGCCCATGGTGACGCGGATCGGCTTGCTGTCCGGGCCGAGGGCGTCCAGCTGGAAGGCGTCGGCGTACCGGCGGCCGAGCTGGAAGATGTGCCCGACCTCGATGCCCCGGCGGGTGGTCAGCGTGCCGCCCGTGCACGCGGGGCAGGCGTCGCCCGCGCGCACCTCGGCGGCCTCGATCGTGCCGTCGGGCACGAAGTCGCGGCCCGCGACCACGTTGGTGGCGTGCTTGCCGGGGATGTTCGCGCCGGTCAGCCAGGCCGTGCCGGTGACCACGCGAGGGTCGACGACATAGCGGAAGCCCAGCTTGGACAGGCTCTGCCGGTCGTCGGAGCCCTGCGGGCCGATGTAGCCGCGCACGAGGTCGGGGTGCTTGGCGAAGTCCTCCGCCTCGAACATCGACGGCACGGCGGGGGCGAGCGACGCCTCCAGCCGCTTCAGGTCGACCTCGCGGTCGCCCGGGACGCCCACGATCAGGATCTCCGGCTCCGTACTCCCGGGGTTGGTGATCTTGAGGACGACGTTCTTGAGGGTGTCGGCCGCGGTCCAGTCGTCGCGGCCCGCGAGGCGGCGCGCGTTGGCCATATCGACCAGCGACTCGATCGTGGGGGTGTCGGGGGTGTCGTGCACCTCCAGCGGGGGCTGGGCGTGCGGGTCCGAGGCAGGCGGCGCGGGGGTGGTGACGGCCTCGACGTTGGCGGCGTAGTCGCAGGTGGTGCAGCCGACGAACGTGTCCTCGCCGACGGCCGCGTGCGCCAGGAACTCCTCGGACGCCGAGCCGCCCATCGCGCCCGCCATCGCGGACACGATCGTGTACTTCAGGCCCAGCCGATCAAAAATCCTGACGTACGCCTCGCGGTGCGCCGCGTACGAGTCGCGCAGGCCGTCGTCGGACAGGTCGAAGGAGTACGAGTCCTTCATGACGAACTCGCGCCCGCGCAGCAGGCCGGCGCGCGGCCGAGCCTCGTCGCGGAACTTCGTCCCGATTTGGTAAAGGATGACCGGAAAGTCCTTATAAGACGAGTACAGGTCCTTCACGAGCAGCGTGAACAGCTCCTCGTGGGTCGGCCCGAGCAGGTAGTCGGCGTTGCGGCGGTCCTTGAGCCGGAAGATGTCGTTGCCGTACTCCGTCCAGCGGTGCGTGGCCTCGTAGGGCTCGCGCGGCAGCAGCGACGGGAAGGAGACCTCCTGCGCCCCGATCGCGGCCATCTCCTCGCGCACGATCGCGGCGATCTTCTCGCGCACCAGCACGCCGAGCGGCAGGAACGTGTACCCGCCCGGGGCGGCGCGGCGAATGTAACCGGCGCGCACGAGCAGCCTGTGGCTGGGCACCTCGGCCTCCGCGGGGTCCTCCCGCAGGGTGCGTACGAAGAGCGTCGACATCCGCAGCAGCATTCGGGCAGCCTATCGGGTCGCATCCGGGTCACCGCCAACGGTTATCTCCGCCACGCTTCGCGCGGGGCGGGCTGACGTGAACGGGGGTCTCGCGGTACATATATGCGCGTGCAGTGGCGTAGCTATGTGGCGGTGGGCGACAGCTTCACCGAGGGCCTGGACGACATCCAGCCCGACGGCTCTTTCCGCGGCTGGGCCGATCTGGTGGCCGCCCGCCTGGCCAGCGAATACCGGTCGTCGGTCGCCGGCCGGCCGCCCGCCGAGGAGCAGCCCGACTTCCGGTACGCCAATCTCGCCGTCCGTGGCCGCCTCTTCGACAACGTCGTGGACGACCAGGTGCCGGCCACCCTGCGGATGCGGCCCGACCTGGTGAGCTTCGCGGCCGGCGGCAACGACGTGCTGCGCCGTCGCTTCGACGCGCCGCAGCTCATGAAGCGGTTCGACGAGGCGATCCGGGTGCTGCGCGCGTCCGGCGCCGATGTCGTCGTGTTCCGCTTCGCGGACGTGACCGCCCGCCTGCCCGGCCGGCGGATCATCCTGCCCCGGGTGGAGGTCCTCAACCGGGAGGTCGAGGTCGTTGCCGACCGGCACGGCGCCCGCCTGGTCGACCTGTGGAACGACGCCGAGTTCCACAACCCGCAACTGTGGAGCATCGACCGGCTGCACATGAACGCCGTCGGACACCGCCGCGTGGCCGCACACGTGCTCACCGCGCTCGGCCTGGAGCCCTCGCCCGGCTGGTGGGAGGTGCCGGCCAAGCTGACCCACTCGTGGGCGGCCGCCCGCGCCGCCGACGCCCGGTGGGTGGGCAACCACCTGGCCCCGTGGGTGCGCCGACGTCTCACCGGCCGGTCCAGCGGCGACCAGGTGAGCGCGAAGCGCCCCACCCTCACGTCACTCCTCGGCTAGCGGGACTCCCGGCTCGGGATGAGGCGGGGGCGGCGGCGGGCGGCCACGTCCTCGATCCAGCCGAGGGCGAGGACCGCGATCACCAGGAGGGCGGCGCCCACTCCGACGTAGAGGGCATAGCCCGTCGTGTCGCCGAACCGCCAGACGTCCAGCTTGTCCGCGACCGGCTCGCTCGCCGACAGGGCGATGTTGTGCCACAGGTAGATCGTGACCGCGCGGGCGTTGATGGCGCTGACCAGCCAGTCCAGCCCGCGAAACCGGCGCAGCCAGGCCATGCTCGGGGTGAGGCGCATGAGCAGCAGCACGAAGCCGGTCGAGTAGAGACCCTGGGCCAGCGGGATCTCGTTCAGATCCACCGTGCCGCCCTCACCCGGATGGGTGAGCGCCCACGCGGTGCCCCCCGCGAGCAGCACGCCCGACAGGGACAGCCACACCGGCACCGGCAGCCGGCGCAGCGCGCCGTCGCGGTGTGCGAAGCCCAGGACCCAGCAGGCCCCGAAGACCGCCGCGTCGACCAGCGCGTGGCCGGACGTCGTGTCCAGGTCCACCCCGGCGCCCGGCGCCACGAGCTGGGTCAGCGCGAGGACGGCCAGCGGTGCCAGTACGGTCGGCACCGGCCACCGGCGGAACAGCGCGTACAGCAGCGGCGACAGGATCACCAGCCAGAGGTACGTCACGACGTACCAGAGGACGATCGTCGCGGGGAGCAGTTGGGCGGCGCCGGCCGGCTGGCCCACCGGCAGCAGCCACAGCAGCAGCTCGACCGGGGGCAGGGCGGTCGGATTGTCCGACCACAGCAGCCACAGCGTCAGCGGCACGACGACGGCGCCGAGCGCCCACACCGAGGGCAGCAGCCGCCGCACGCGCGAGCGCACGGCCCGCACCGCGCCACCCCGACGCAGCGACGCGGCCATGAGCGAGCCGCCGATCGCGAACATGACGCCCATCGCCGGAAACAGGTACGCCAGCCAGGCGAAGCCCAGCCCGTGATAGATGATCACCCGGCCGATCGCCAGGGCCCGCAGCCCGTCGAGGAACCGGTCGCGGGTCGGCGCGCTGACGGGGGCGACGCCCCGGGCGGGTGCGAGGGCTGGGGCAGCGGTCACGCGACGATTCTGAGGGTCGCTTGTGGAGCATTCGTGGTCATCGTGTGAAGCTCACCCGCTGGTGGTCGGTCGAACGGGTAGCGTCGCCGATCGTGCACGAGGTCTGGGAACGTTACGGCTACGTGGGCTACATCTTCGCGGCGGCCGTGCCGCTGGTGGCCCTCGTCCTGGTCGGCATCGTCGCGCTGCGCCGCCGCCGCGGCGTACCCCGAGCGACGGCCTGGCGGGACACGGTGGCCGAGGTGGGCCTCGTAGCCGGCACCGCCCCCTGGTTGTTCATGGGGTTCATCCCGCATTGGGAGGCGACCCGCAAGGTGCACCCCGTGCCGTTCGTGGACCTCGTCGACCAGTGGCAGGTCGGGCCGGACTTCTTCGCCATCCAGGTCGGGGCGAACCTGCTGGTGTTCGCGGCGGCCGGGTTCTTCGTCCCCATCCGCTGGCGGATCGGGCCCGGCGCGATCCTCGTCGGCGCGGCGGCCGCGTCCGCGTTGCTGGAGATCGGGCAGTGGGTGTTCGACATCGGCCGTGTCACCTCCGTCGATGACGTGCTCGTCAATGCCGTCGGCGCGTGGCTGGCCGCGTTGTGCGCGGCGCCGTGGTGGGCCCGCCGGCGAGCGGGGGACATGGCGGTCGTCCCCGTCTGAGGCTCCTGACAGGTAGCGTGTCGCCAGACATGTGACCTGGGGAGCGGCGCCACCATGACGAACTTCCAGGTCGACCTCCGAGGCGTGGTCGATCTGCTCAGCCACCACCTCTACGGCAGCCCACGTGTGTACGTCCGTGAGCTGCTGCAGAACGCCGTCGACGCGATCACCGCCCGGCGCGCCACGGACGCCGGCGCGCCCGCGCTCGTCCGCATCGAGCCGGCCGAACTGACCGGCGACGGGACCCTGCGCGTGCACGACACCGGCATCGGGCTGACCGAGGCGCAGGTGCACGACCTGCTGGCCACGATCGGGCGCAGCGGCAAGCGCGACGAGCTGGGTTTCGCCCGGCACGAGTTCCTCGGTCAGTTCGGCATCGGCCTGCTGTCGTGCTTCCTGGTGGCCGACGAGATCCGGGTGCGCACCCGCTACGGCGACGAGCCGACCGTGCTGTGGACCGGCTACGCCGACGGCCGCTACGAGGTCGCGCTGGCCGGCCCGGCCGACGAGCGCGCCGAGCCCGGCACGTCCGTCACCCTGGTGCCGCGCCGCGACGGTGGCCAGTGGCTCATGGAGGCGACCGTCACCGACCTGGCCCGCCTCTACGGATCGCTGCTGCCGGTCACCGTCCGCGTCGGCAGCGAGGTCGTCACGGCCGGGCCGCCGCCGTGGCTGGCCACCGCGGCCGACGCACCCGGTGACCGCCGGGAAAGACTCATGGAGTACGCGCAGGCGACGCTCGGTTTCACGCCCTTCGACGTGATCGATCTCGCCGTGCCGGCGGCCGGCCTGACCGGCGCCGCGTTCGTGCTGCCCATGCCGGTCAATCCGGCCGCGAAGGCGGGCCACCGCGTGTATCTCAAGCGGATGCTGCTGGGTGAGGGCGCGGAGGGCCTGCTGCCCGAGTGGGCCTTCTTCGCCCGCTGCGTCGTCGACGCCACCGAGCTGCGGCCGACCGCGAGCCGCGAGGCCCTCTACGAGGACGGGTTGCTCGACGAGGTGCGCGAGGCGCTCGGCGACCAGCTGCGCGGCTGGCTCATGCGGCTGGCCTCCCACGACCGGGAGCGGCTGGCCGCCTTCCTCGACGTGCACCACCTGGGCGTCAAGGCGCTCGCCCTGCACGACGACGAGATGCTGCGCCTGGTCGACCAGTGGTGGCCCATGGAGACCAACATGGGCCGCATGACGCTCGCCGAGTTCCGCGAGCGCCACGGCACCGTGCGGTACTGCGCCACCATCGACGAGTTCCGCCAGCTCGCCGCCGTCGCCGCCGCGCAGGACCTGGCCGTGGTCAACGGCGGCTACACGTACGACTCGGAGATCATCGAGCGGTTACCGTCGCTGGACCGGGAGATCCTCGTCGACCGGCTCGACCCGAGCGACCTGACCACCCGGTTCGAGACGCTGGACCCGGCCGCCGAGCTGGCGCTGCGACCGTTCGTGGCCACCGCGCAGCGCGTGCTCGACCGGCTGGGCTGCGAGCCCGTGGTGCGCTCCTTCGAGCCCGCCGCGCTGCCCGCGCTCTACCTGGTGGACCGCTCGGCGGCCTTCCAGCAGCAGTTGCGCGAGACCCGCGATCGCGTCGACGACGTCTGGGCGGGGGTACTCGCCGCTTTTGAACAGGCCGAGGCCGACGCGCGCCCGCAGCTGGTGCTCAACCACCGCAACCCCCTGGTACGCCGGCTCATCGCGCTGTCCGGTAGCGGGCTGACCGAGCTGTCCATCGAGGCGATCTACGGCCAGGCGCTGCTGCTCGGGCACCACCCGTTGCGGCCCGCCGACGCCGCGCTGCTCAACCGGTCCTTCCTGGGCCTCCTCAACCACGCCGTGATCGGAGAGGCCGACCGTGACGGATGAGACGCGCGTGCGCGAAATGATCGCGCACGTCTGGGACATGCCGTACGGGGCGGCGCACATCGCGGCCGCCGAGGAGGCGATGCGGCACGCCGACGCGCTCGGCAGCGCCGACCTGGCGTTCCACGCCCGGATGGCGGCCACCCCGGCCTACCAGCATGGCGGTGAGCCGGCCAAGGCGTTCGTCACGTTCTCCTGGTGCCTGTCGGAGTACGACAAGGATCCGGGGCGGCACAAGGCCGAGGACGCCGAGCTGCTGCTGTGGTACTTCAAGTACGTCATCTCGTCGCTGACGAAGTTTCCCGAGGTGCCGCTGGACCGCACGTACGAGGTGCTCGACGACATGCAGCGGCGGTACACGATCGGCGGGCACAGCCTGCACGCCGTCTACCAGTACCGCTGGGTTGTGGCGCACCACCTGGGCGACGACGCAGCCGCCGACGAGTGGTACGCGAAGTGGTGCGCGGCGCCCCGCGACGAGAACTCCGACTGCGCCGGCTGCGACCCGACCTCGAAGGTGGCGCACCTGGTCAGCCGGGGACGATTCGAGGAGGCCGTGGCGCTGGGCGAGCCGGTGCTCGCCGGGCGCCTGGGCTGCCGGGAACAGCCGCAGTCGATCCTGTCCGAGCTGATGGTGCCGTACGTGCGCACCGGCCGGCTCGAGGAGGCGCGCGACGCGCACCGGCGCGCGTACCGGGCCGTGCGCGGCATGCTGGCCAGCATGGGCGACATCAACCAGCACATCTACTTCTGCGGGGTGACCGGCAACGAGGTACGCGGCCTGGAGCTGATCGAGCGGCACCTGGACTGGCTGGATCGCGCGCCCACGCCGCTGACCGCCATGTACTTCGCGGCCGCGTCCGGTCTCGTGCTGCGCCGCCTGGCCGAGGCCGGCCACGGCGATGTCACGCTGCGCCGGGCCGCGGGGGAGGTCACCGTGGCCGCACTGGCCGCCGAGCTGGCCGCGCAGGCCCGCGGGCTGGCCGCCCGGTTCGACGAGCGCAACCGCACGGGGCACCAGTCGCGACGCGTCGAGGAGTGGCTGACGGCCGAGCCGATCGTCGAGCGCCTGCCGCTGACCGCGACGGCCCGGTCCCTGACATCGCCGGCCTCGACCGAGCCCGAGCCGGTGGAGCCGGAACCCGTCGAGGTGGAGGTGCCGGACGGGATCTCTATGGAGGAACTGCTCGACCGGATCGAGCAGGGGTACCGCACCGGCGACGAGCGGACGGCGTTCGGGCTGGTGCGGGCGTTCGAGGAGCGCTTCGCGGACGAGAAGCTGACGGACGAGCAGGCCGCGCGCCGCGCCGACTACCTGGCGGCCGCGGCCGCCAACGAGCGCGGCGACCTGGCGGAGGCCGAGCGCCAGTGGACCGAGGCGGTCCGGCTCTACGCCGATCTGGGCCACGAGGACCGCAAGCACACGGCGCGGGGCCGCCTGGGGCTGACCATCTGCGAGCTTGGTCGCCAGGACGAGGGCCTGCCGATGACCGAGGACGCCGCGGCGTACCTGTTGACGCAGGGTGCGCCGCATCTGCGGGCGAGCGCGGCGCACCGGCTGGCCGGGGCGCTGCTGCGCGGGCAGCGGCCGGACGAGGCGCTGGCCGCGCTCGACGTGGCCGCCGAGTACGCGCCGGACAGCCCCAACCCGTACACGGTGTTCGCGGTCGCGCTGAGCCGGGCGCAGTGCCTGGGCATGCTCGGCCGGGTCGGGGAGTCTGTCACGGCGGCCCGGCAGGCGCACGAGGGCTTCGCCCGGCTCGACCACCGGCCGGGGCGGGCGGCCGCGGCGTGGGCCATGGGCCTGGGCCTGGAGATGACCGGCGACGCCGACGGGGCGGTGGCGGCCTTCGACGACGCCATCGCGCACGTGGCGGACCCGCGCGCCCGCGCGGACGCGCGCCGGCACCGGGCCCGCCTGCTGGCCAACACCCCCCGGGCGGCGGAGGTGATCGACGACCTGATCGAGCTGGTGGCGCTGGCCGAGGAGCGGGCGCCCCTGGGCGCGCGTCCGGGGTCGCGCAGTGACCTGGCGAGCGCGCAGCTACGGTTCGACCTGGCGGTGGCGTACCGGCACGCGGGGCGGCTGCTCGACGCCGCCGAGATCGCCGAGGAGGCCGTGCCGGCGCTGGACGCCGCGGAGCGGCCGGATCTGGCCGACCGGTGCCGCTACCTGCTGGCCTCGATCTATCGCGAGATGGGCGAGACCGACGGGGCATTGGCCATGTTCGACCAGCTGGCGGTGAACCTGGACGGCTTCGACAACGCGCCGGCCCGGGGCCAGATGCACGAGGAGGCCGCCGAGATCCTCTACCGGCTGGACCGGGACGCCGAGGCGGCCACCCGGTTCGTCACGGCGGCGGAGACCTTCCGGGCGTGCGGGCTGGCGATCGACGAGGCGCGCACCCGCCGGATGTCCGCCTTGTCGCTGCGCTGGGCCGGGGACCCGGACGCGGCCGTGGCCCGGCTCGCGGAGGCCGACGCCGTCCTGGCCGCGGTCGACTCGGACGAGCCGCCGGCCCGCTGGGAGCGGGCGATGCTCGGGTACGACGGCGCCCGTGTGCTGCTCGGCGCCGACCGGCTGGACGACGCGCTGGCCCGCCTCGACGGGGTGGCCGCCCGGTTCCGCTCGATCGACGCGTACGCGGAGGCCCTGCAGGCGGAGCTGTTCGCGGGCGAGCTGTTGCTGCGCCAGGGTCGTGCTGCGGAGGCGGAGGCGCAGTTGCGCCCGGTGCTGGCCGCGGCGCCCACCGGCTCGGACCTGAGCCAGAACGCCGCCTGGCTGCTGTGCGAGGCGCTGGAGGCGCGCGGCCGGTCGGAGGAGGCGCAGCGCATCCGCGAGGAGTACGGCCTCAACGACTAGTTACCGCTGAGTAGGAAGGGGCTTGACCCGCGAGTAGGCTGCAACCCGTGAGTGTGCAGACGCAGACCCCCCGCCGCCGGACCCGCCGCCAGGAGATCCTGGAGATCGCGGTGCAGCTCTTCGCCAGCCGTGGTTACCACGGCGTCTCGATGGACGACATCGGTGCCGCCGCTGGCGTCACCGGCCCGGCGCTCTACCACCACTTCGCCGGCAAGGAGGCGATGCTCGCCGCCGCGCTCACCCCGGTCAGCGAGCAGCTCCTGGCCGGCGGCCGCGAGCGCATCGCCGCGCACGGCGACGACCCGGCCACCGCGCTGGACGAGCTGGTCCGCTTCCATGTCGACTTCGCGCTCGCCAACCCGGCGGTGATCACCCTGCACCTGCACGAGCTCGACCGCCTGCCCGAGGAGCCGCGCCGGCAGATCCGCCGCCTGCAGCGCCAGTACGTCGAGGAGTGGGTCGGCGTGCTGACCGCGTGCCGACCGGAGCTGGTCGCCGCGGAGGCTCGGGTGCTGGCCCATGCCGCGTTCGGTCTCATGAACTCCACCCCGTACGCCGGGGCGGAGGTGCCGGCCGACCGGCACGCTGAGCTGCTGCGGGGCGCCACGAAGGCCGCGCTGACCGGATAGTTATCCACAGGGCCTGTGGAGAGGCTGTGTGCGGTCGCGCACAGCCTCTCTGTTTGTGCTGCTCAGCCCTGTGGATTTCAACGAGCTGAATGTCCACAGACTCGCCAGTAACCGTGGCCTCGCCGTACTCTGGCGACGCTCCCCCGTTCCGCCAGAAAGGCCGTCCCCCATGATCGGATCGCTGCTCGTCGCCAACCGTGGTGAGATCGCCCGCCGGATCATCCGCACCGCGAAGCGACTGGGCATCCGTACCATCGCGGTGCACTCGGAGGCCGACGCGGGCCTGCCGTTCGTGCTGGAGGCCGACGAGGCCGTGCTGGTCGGCCCCGCGAACCCCGCGCTGTCCTACCGCAACACCGAGGCGATCCTCGCGGCGGCGAAGCAGACCGGCGCGGAGGCGATCCACCCGGGGTACGGGTTCCTGTCCGAGAATGCGGAGTTCGCCCGCGCCGTCGAGGCGAACGGGCTGATCTGGGTCGGGCCGAGCGCCGAGGCGATCGTCGCCATGGGCGACAAGATCAACGCCCGGAACCTGATGGCGGCGGCCGGCGTGCCGGTCGCCCCGGGCACGGTCGACCCGGCCGCGTCCGAGGACGAGGCGGTCGCCGAGGCCGCCCGCATCGGGTACCCGGTGATGGTGAAGGCCGCGGCCGGCGGCGGCGGCATGGGCATGGCGGCCGCCCACGACGAGGCCGCCCTGCGCACCGAGTACGCGAAGGTGCGCGGCTTCGCCGAGCGCATGTTCGGCGACGGCTCGGTGCTCATCGAGCGGTACTTCCCCCGCGTGCGCCACATCGAGGTGCAGATCCTGGGCCTGGCCGACGGCCGGGTTGTCGCGTTGGGCGAGCGCGAGTGCTCCGTGCAGCGCCGCAACCAGAAGGTGCTGGAGGAGACCCCGTCGCCGGCCGTCTCGCCGGAGCTGCGGGCGGCCCTGTGCGCGGCCGCCGTCCGCGCGGGCGAGGCGGTCAACTACCGCAACGCGGGCACGGTCGAGTGCCTGCTGGACCCCGCCACGAACGAGTTCTTCTTCCTGGAGATGAACACGCGCCTGCAGGTCGAGCACCCGATCACCGAGGCGATCTTCGGCGTCGACCTGGTCGAGGAGCAGCTGCGCGTGGCGTCCGGCCTCGCGCCGACGTTCGACCCGGACGCGCTGCGGTCCGCCGGCCACGCGATCGAGCTGCGGGTCAACGCCGAGGACCCGAAGCGGTTCCTGCCGGGGCCTGGCGCCATCACCACGTGGGTCGAGCCCACCGGCGAGGGCGTACGGGTCGACAGCGGGTACGCGGCCGGCACGACGGTCACGCCGAACTACGACTCCCTCATGGCGAAGCTGATCGTGTTCGCGCCCGACCGGGCCGCCGCGATCGAGCGCGCCAGGGCGGCCGTGGCCGGCTTCGAGATCGCCGGCCCGAAGTGCAACCTGCCGTTCTTCGCCGAGCTGCTGGACAACGCCGAGTTCGTCTCCGGCGACTACGACACGGGCATCGTCTCCCGCATGCGCTGATCCCTCGCCGCCCGAAAAGGTGGCGCGGGTGGGCTACCTTCCCAGATGTCGTATTCATCTGGGGAGGCGAATATGCGAAGACTTCGACCCATGGCCGCCGCACTCAGTGCGGCGGCCATTGTCGTGACGGCCCTGCCCGCGCCGGCCCACGCGGCGGCACCGGCGCGCGGCAAGGCACCCGGGATCGCATGGGGCGAGTGCCCGCCCCCGCCGCCGGACTCCTACCGCGACCCGCGCCAGGAGTGCGCCACCGTCAAGGTGCCGCTGGACTACCGCAAGCCGCACGGCCGCACGATCGACGTCGAGATCTCGCGGATCGCCACGTCGACGCCGGCCCGCCATCGCGGCGTCCTGCTGTCCAACCCCGGCGGGCCGGGCGGGTCCGGGCTCGACCTGCCGGGCGCGCTCGCGACCCTGCTGCCCGCCGAGGTGCTCGACCAGTACGACCTGATCGGGTTCGACCCGCGCGGCATCGGCCACAGCACGCCCGTCAGTTGCGGCGTCGACATGTCGCCGACCTCGGTCACCCTGCACCTGCCGTACCCGTCACCGGACGGCGACATCGCGCGCAACGTGGCGTTCGCCCAGCGGACGGCCGCCGAGTGCGCGCGGCGCAACGGCCCCCTGCTGCCCCACATCACGACCGCTAACACGGCCCGCGACATGGACCGCATCCGGGCCCTGCTCGGCGAGCCGAAGATCTCCTACTACGGCGGCTCGTACGGCAGTTACCTGGGTGCGGTCTACACGTCGCTGTACCCCCAGCGCTCGGACCGCATCATCCTGGACAGCGGCGTCGACCCGGACCTCGTGTGGCGCGACATGTGGCGCACCTGGAACGCGGCGGTCACCGAGCGGATCGAGGACTTCTACGCGTACGCCGCGACCTACCCCGAGCTGTTCGGGCTGGGGGCCACGCCGGCCGCCGTGCGTAGCACGTACTCCGGGGTGGTCAAAGCTCTTGACGCGACGCCCCTGGACCTAGGCGACGGGCTGGTCCTCGACGGGAACTACCTGCGCGAGGTGACCCGGTCCCTGCTGTACGCCGACTTCTACCTGCCGCTGCTCGGAACGCTGGTCGCCGAGCTGGTGCCGGTGACCCAGGGCACGAGCGCCGACCTGCCGTCCGTGGCGACGGCGCTGCGGGCCACCGGGGCGCTGCGCGACCCGGCCGTCGAGGTGCCGGCCGACAACCAGATCTCGGCCCTGTACTCGGTGGTCTGCAACGACGCGGTCTGGCCCGGCTCGGTGGCCCGCCACGCCCGCGACGTCGCGGCCGCGCGCAGGAGTTGGCCGCTGCTGAACGGCATGCCGTCGAACGTCTGGCCGTGCGCCTTCTGGCCCACCAAGCCGGTCGAGCCGCCCGTCGCGGTGACCGACCGGGGTCCGCGCAACGTGCTCGTCCTGCAGAACACCCGCGACCCCGCCACGCCGTGGACCTCGGGCGTGGGGCTGCGCGAGGCACTGGGCAAGCGGGCCGCGTTCGTCGGCGTCGACCAGGGCGGCCATGGCGTGTTCGCGCTCGGTACGTGCGCCGACGCGGTGGTGGTCGAGTTCCTGGCCACGGGCGCGCTGCCGGCCCGCGACCGGTTCTGCGAGGGCGTAGCGCCGCCGTCGCCACTGGCCCGCTCGCTCACGGCCCGGCCGTACCTGCCCGTCGGGCCGCTGGACGGCAGCGCCGCACTGTTCGCCGCCGCCGCGAAGGCGCGCGGTACGAGCTGACGCCTCGGCGTCAGGTCCTGGGGAGGATAGTCGCGCCCGGCTCGTGGTGGTCTCACCGCGGGCCGGGCGCGCTAGCCTCTGGGTGTGGAGCTACCGCCAGCAGTGTCGCTGCGCGAGGTCGGGCCGCGCGACGGGTTGCAGAACGAGGACCCCGTCCCGACGGCCGCCAAGGTCGCGCTGCTCGACGCCTTGTCGACGACCGGCCTTCGACGCATCGAGGCGGTGAGCTTCGTGCACCCCAGGGCCATCCCGCAGATGGCCGACGCGGACGAGGTCTGGGCGGCGGCGCGCCGGGAGCCCGGCGTGCGGTACAGCGCGCTCGTGCCGAACTCGCGCGGGGCGGCCAGGGCGCTCGCGGCGGGCTTCACGGACATCGAGGTGGTCGTCTCCGCGTCCGACACGCACAACCGCCGCAACGTCAACCGCTCCACGACCGAGTCGCTCGACGACATCACGGCCATGATCGAGCAGGTCCACGACGCGGGCGGGTCCGTCGAGGTGATCGTCGCGACGAGCTTCGGCTGCCCGTACGAGGGGAACATCGCGCCCGAGCGGGTCGCCGGGATCGTCCGGCGGGTGCTCGCGGACGGCGCGGACCGCATCGCGTACGGCGACACGACCGGCATGGCGACGCCGCGCCGGGTGCGTGACCTGTTCGACGCCGTCCCGCCGCCGACCTGGGTGCCCACGCTGCTGCACTTCCACAACACGCGCGGTACGGCGCTGGCCAACATCGTCACGGCGCTGGGGCTGGGCGTGGTGGAGTTCGACGCGAGCGTCGGCGGCCTGGGCGGCTGCCCGTACGCCCCGGGGGCCAGCGGCAACGTGGCCACCGAGGAGGTCGTGCACATGCTCGACGACATGGGCATCGAGACGGGCGTCGACCTCGACAAGCTGCTCGACGCGGCCCGCCTCGCGCAGAAGATCGTGGGCCGCGACCTGCCCAGCGGCGTCCTGAAGGCCGGCCCGCGGGTGCCTCGCTGATTCCGCGGTGCCTCGCTGATTCCGCGATTAAAGGAATTCGGTTCGCATTCCTTTAATCAACAATGCACCGTTTCTTGATATTCGTCGCTTCTTAGCGTTCTATTCTTTCCTAGATGTTTTGGGGTAAATAGGACTTGGAGGGCGAGATGCGGCGCACGCGCGGTGGCACGCTGGACCGGGCCGCGGCCGCGCTCGCGGTCGTCGTACTGGCAGGTATCACCCTGGCCAATCCGCCGGCGGCGTATGCCGCCCTGGGGCGGCTGACCGACTTCGAGATCGACGGCAACCAGGTCGTCAACGGGGTGCCGCCGGGAGCCGGCGTCGACTGGGACAACGCCGACGCGAAGCTCCAGGGTTCCGCCCGCAACGACGCCGAACCGTGCACCGGCAGGAACGACGACACCCTCGGCAACAGCTCGCTCAACGATCTTGACGTGATCAACCCCGTCGTCGCGCAGAACGCCAACGTCAGCGGCAAGGCCGACCTGTGCAACGCCTACGTGGCGTGGGAGGCTGTGAACGTCGGCGGGCGGACGCACTACGTGATCTATGGCGCGTGGCGCACCCGGCCCAACCGGACCGGCCAGGTCAGCTACTACATGCCCCTCGTGCCGGCGACCGCGACGAGCAACGCCGGCGTCCTGCTCATCCGGTTCGACTACGAATCCAACACCCGCGCGACAACCGCGTACCTGCGTCGCTGGACCGGCAACGGCTGGAACCAGGTCCGGAAACAAACCGGTTTCGAGGCGGCCGTGTCCACCCCGTCACCCGCCTCCTTCGGCGAGTTCGCCCTCGACCTGACCGCCGCGGGCTTCATCGACGACAACGCCGCCTGCCAACGGTTCCTGGTGCCGTACGGGTTCACGCAGACGGGCAACAGCGATAGCGCGCGCCTCAAGGACTACGTCCGGTTCAGCCCTGTCCCGCAACTCGACACCTGTGCGTCGGTGCGGATCAACAAGATCACTAGCCCGGCGTCGCCGGCACCCGCCATCGACTTCGACGTCACGCTCTCGGAGGCCAACGGAGCGCACAGCTACCCGGTCGGACTCACCGTTCCCGGCGACGCGTCGCAGACGCTCACCCAGGTCGCCGCGTCCCCGGACTACCAGCTCACGGAGTCGTCGCCGCCCGCGCCGTGGTCGCTACGCAGCATCGTCTGCAACGCGTACGAGCTGGTCGGCGGCCAGAAGACCGCCCGTCCCGTGTCCGTAACGCTGGTCTCCAACGGCGTCGCCACAGGCGAGGACCTTCCCATCGTTCCGCCGGCGTACCTGCCGTCCGCGGCGGACGGTCTCTCGGCCTCGTGCGAGCTGCGCAACAGCGCGCCATCGCTGACCCTCATCAAGGAGGTCAACAGCGCGGCACGGCCAAGCCCGACCGCCACGCCCGACATGTGGCTGCTGCGTGCGACCGGGCCGCAGAACGTGAGTGTGACCGGCTCCGCCGAGGGCGTTGCGACCGTGGTCGCCCCAGGCACCTACACGCTGTCGGAGGCCCGTAACCCCGCCAAGCCGCCACCCGTCTCGTACGACGACGGGACGACGTGGGACTGCGGCGCCGGCCCGACGACCACCGTCACCATCACAGCGACCTCCAACGCCACCTGCCGGATCGTCAACACCGCCAGCCCGGCCCAGCTGACGCTCGTCAAGGTCGTCGACAGTACGGGCGACCCCGGCACGCCCCCCGATGCCGGCGACTTCACCCTGACCGCCACTTTCCAGTCGGGCCAGGCAGGTGACACGGGTGCGCTCGACGGGCTCGGCGCGGTAACGGGCGCCGTGGGCGACCCGGAGGTGACGGACCGGCGCGTCAAGCGCGGCGTCTACAACCTCGCCGAGACCACCGCCCCCGGGTACCTCGCCTCGTGGGAGTGCGTGGACGGCAACGGCACGGTGCTGACCACGACGCCTCAGGTCTCCATCCCGACGGTCGACACGGGCGACCGGGCCAATGTGCTGCGGACCATCGACGTGACCTGCACGGTGACCAACCGCTACTCCCAGGTACAGGTGACGATCAGCGGCCCGGCCGTCAACGTGGTCGGTGAGGCGCACGTCTTCACCGTCACAGTCACCCAGGAGGTGGCCGGCACGCGGCGCCCGGTCGAGGGCATCGTCCCCCGCCTGGCCATCGTGGCCGAGGAGAATTTCCAGGAAGGCCGCGACTACACCGTCGTCAACGGCTGCCTCGACGGCACCAACGCGCAGGGACAGTGCACGGTCACCATCGCGGCCACCTCTCCCGGCGTCGTCCGCATCGACGGCACGGGCCTGCCTGCGCCGTACGACGTGACCTTCACCGACCCCCCGTCCTCGCAGAAGCGGTTCCGGGCGTACCAGGTCACCGCGGAGGGCTCCGGGCTGAACCTGGCCGGGCGGAGCCACACGTTCACGCTGGCGGGCATCCAGTTCGCCGCGACCGACGCCGACGACAAGCCGTCGGGCCAGGGCCCCCTGGAGGCGGGCTCGATCATACGGTTCACCTGGTCGGGGCCGGGGACCGCGACAGGGCCCGGGGTCACCGCGCTGGGCGGCACCGCATACCAGTGCGTCGTGGACAACGCGGGCACCTGCGCGGTCACGGTGACCTCCAACGCGGCGGCGGTCGGCACGCTGACGGTCACGGGAATCTCCGTCTTCCTCGACCCGGGCGACGGGACCCGGACGGAGTCCCGGATCGAGGTGGGCGACGCCGCTCTCATCGGCGAACCGGCGGTGCTGACCAAGACGTGGGCCTCGTTCAACGTCACCGTCGCCGGATCGCCGTCGGTCAACCTGATCGGCCAGCCACACACCTTCACGTTCACGGCCACCAAGTCGGTCGGTGCCGCCGCCCCCCAGCCCGCCGCGGGCGCCACCCTGACGTTCGAGTGGGACCCGACCTCCCCGGAGCTGACGGCCGACCCACCGGAGTCGTGCGTCCTCGACGCGGCTGGCACGTGCGAGGTCGTGGTGCGCGCCACGACCCTGGGCACCGGCACGATGACGGTGACCGGGCTGAACGGGGTACCCGTCGGCGACAGCACGCTGTCGGTCTCCGTGGCCGACCCGTGGGCGGCCGACGCGCTGAAGCTGCCGCCGGACCCGGCGACCAAGACCTGGGTCGGCTACACGCTGGCGGTGGAGCCCAACGCGTCCAACAACGTCGTGGGCGAGCCGCACATCCTCACGATCCGGGTCAGCGGACGCGGCGGCCCGGCGGGCCCGGAGCCCGGACCGGCAGCTCCCGTCGGCGCCAAAGTCGATGCCACGGTGGTGACCGGTGCCGGGGCGGTGGACACGGCCGCCAGCACGTGCCTGACCACCGGGACCGACAGCGTTGGCCAGTGCACGATCGTCGTGCGCAACACCGGCTCCGGCAACGCCACGGTGCAGCTCACCCACGTACGGGAGCTGAGTATCGCCGGCCAGGACTTCGGCACACTGCCGCTGTTCGATGCCGGCGGCAACCCGACGCCGGGGCTGCTGTTCGTCGAGGGCCCCGAGGACGTGCAGGCGGCCAAGATGTGGTGGGAAACGCGCGTACGGCTCAGCGAGGCGGCGACCAACCCCGCCGGCCAGCCGCACACGTTCACCGCCCGGGTCGAGCGGTCGGCGGACGGGACGACGTGGGAGCCCGCCCCGGACGGCACGCTGCTGAGGTACACCTGGACGTCGCGGCCGGCAGGCGTAGGCAAGATCATCACCGACACCTGCGCGACCGGAGGCACGGTCGCCGGTGCCTGCCGGATCGTGGTGACGGCCGCTGGGGCCGCCACCGGCACGCTGACCGTCACCGGCGTGCGCACGCCGATCGACCGCAACGGCGACGGCGTCTACGGTCACGACACCGACGGCGACGGCGATGTCGACGAGTACGGCGACGAGATCGTCACCGTGCCGGCGGACAAGGTGGTCGGCGTGCTGGAGACCACGAAGCAGTGGGTCGGCAGCGGCCGCCTCGCGCTCGCGAAGACCAGCGACACGCCCTCGCTCACGCCCGGCCAGGCGTTCCACTACGTGCTCACGGCGGCCAACGTCGGCGACGCACCGATCGGGCCGGTCACGGTCACCGACGACCTGCCCGCCGCCCTGACCGTCCTGTCGGTCACGGCGGGCAAGGGCTGGACGTGTGCCCGGTCCGGCGTACGGGTCTCCTGCACGCGGGCGACCCTCCCGCCCGGCGCCCGGTCTGCGGCCGTGGACCTGCACGTCAGGCTGGCCGCGACGTACCGCGGCTCGACCGTCGACAACGCCGGGGTGGTCCGCGGCCCGACGGGACGCCCGGTCACGGACACCGAGGTCCTGCCGGTGGTCAGGCCGCTGCCGGTCACCGGGACGGGCTCGGAACCGCTGTGGCTCGGGTTCGTACTGGTCCTCAGCGGCTTCGCCCTCCTGCACCTCGGTCGCCGGCGTGTGCCGCGCCGCGGGTGAGCGGTACGGTCGACTACGGCACCAAGCCGCAAGAGCGCGGACCCGTGCGCGGGCAGCGACTGCTGAGCGTGCCGGTGACGGTGCCGAGTGAGCCGTCCGTCCACACGTCGGTGACCATGGCCGAGCCCATGCCGTCGACCGACACGGCTGTTAACGTTCGTGAGTGTTCGCCGTGACAGTGTTGGTCACAAGACGCTTGCCATGCTGCGCTTGCCGCCGAGGTGGGGACTCGTCCCGACTAGGCCGCAGCGGATCCGTGGGGGCGAAAAGCTATGTCGAGATCCGCGCTCAACGCCGCGGCAAGCCGGATCAGTAGTGGAACAGTGGGGGTAGCTCCGCCGGACTCGAGGCGCGAAAGCTGCGGCTGGGTCATGCCCGCCCGCTCGGCCAACTCAGCCTGCGTAAGGCCGAGTTCGACCCGCCGGTCGTACACCATCTGCCCGAGTATGAGAGAAGCCCGGGCCTCGTTGTACGCCGCGGCGTGCTCGTCGGCTCCGGTGCGTTCCCATCGGACATGTCGCGTCGGCATATCGTGCACTCCTCTCGTCAAAGCCACGTGCGTTCGTACGTCCGCTCGGCCGGTGCATGATCGTCGTGCCCGGCCGCGCACGCGAGTTGTGCGGCGACGGCTCGATCGACCTCTGCTCGTTCCACTTGTCTGGTCTTGCGGAACACGGTCAGCAGCACGACTCTTCTGCCGGGCGCGACCCAATAGCTGATGCGCACCGCGCTGCTTCCCAGATGGAACCGCAGTTCCCGCGTCTTGCCCGCCAGGTGACGTGAGTATGGCTCGCCGAGTGTCTCGGCGTGGTCCTGGTATGTCGCGCGGGGTGTCATCGGTCAGGTTTGTGTGGAGCATGTTGGGCGCGAATGGGGTAACCTAACGATCGTTAAGGAGGTGCCGGCCGATGGCTGACGAACGGATCGACGCGTTGCGCAAGCGGGTCAGCGCCGGTGGCGCCGAGCGGTACCACCAGGCCAACGCCGCCAAGGGTAAGCTGTTCGCGCGCGAGCGGGTCGCCCGGCTGGTCGACGCGGGCTCGTTCGTCGAGGACGGGCAGTTGGTCAACGCGCTCGACGAGGCCTTGCCCGCCGACGGCGTGATCACCGGCGAGGCGACGATCGACGGCCGGCCCGTCTGCCTGATGGCCAACGACTCCACCGTCAAGGCGGGCTCCTGGGGGGCCCGGACCGTGGAGAAGATCATCAGGATCATCGAGAAGGCGCGCGACCAGGGCGTACCGATGGTTTATCTCGTGGATTCCGCGGGCGCGCGCATCACCGATCAGGTCGACCTGTTCCCCGGGCGGCGCGGCGCGGGGCACATCTTCCACCAGCAGGTGCTGGCGTCCGGGGCGATCCCGCAGGTGTGCGCGCTGTTTGGGCCGAGCGCGGCCGGCGGGGCGTACATTCCGGCGTTCTGCGACGTGGTGGCCATGGTCGACGGCAACGCCTCGATGTACCTCGGCTCCGACCGCATGGTCGAGATGGTCACCGGCGAGCGCACCACGCTGGAGGCGATGGGCGGTGCGAAGGTCCACTGTGAGCAGTCCGGCGTCGGCCACTTCCTCTGCAAGAGCGAGGACGAGGCACTCGAAACCGTCAGGCGCTACCTGAGCTACCTGCCGACCAACTGGCGCGAGAAGCCGCCGACCACCGACGCGAGCGAGCCCGCGAAGGGCGACCTGGAGATCCCCGACAACGAGCGGCGGGCCTTCGACATCCGCAAGCTGGTCCGGGGCGTCGTCGACGGGGACAGCTTCTTCGAGATCCAGGCCCGCTGGGCACGCGAGGTCACCATCGGCTTCGCCCGGCTGGGCGGCGAGGTCGTCGGCATCGTCGCGAACAACTCCCTGCACAAGGGCGGGGTGCTGTTCGTCGACTCGGCCGACAAGGCGACCCGCTTCATCCAGCTGTGCGACGCGTTCGGGGTACCGCTGCTGTTCCTGGCCGACGTGCCCGGGTTCATGGTCGGCACGGCGGTGGAGAAGCAGGGCATCATCCGGCATGGCGCCAAGATGATCAGCGCGGTGGCCGAGGCCACGGTCCCGAAGATCTGCGTCGTGGTGCGCAAGGCGTACGGGGCCGGCCTCTACGCCATGGCTGGGCCGGGGTTCGCGCCGACCGCCACCCTCGCGCTGCCTACCGCGAAGATCGCCGTGATGGGTGCGGAGGCCGCCGTCAACGCGGTCTACGCCAACAAGATCGCCGCGCTGCCCGACGACGGGTCCCGCGCCGCGTTCGTGCAGAGCAAACGCGACGAGTACGAGCGTGACATCGACCTCGTGCGGCTGGCCGCCGAGAACGTCATCGACGCGGTCGTGCAGCCGGACGAGCTGCGCGCCGAACTGATCCGCCGGTTCGCGGCCGCCGCCCGGCGCGACCGCGACGCCGCCACGCCCCGCCGCCGCCACGGCGTCACACCGGTCTAGAGGAGGCACCGATGATCAGCGAAGAGCACGAGGCGCTGCGTACCACGGTCGCCCAGTTCGCCCGCGAGGTCGTCGCGCCGGTGATCGCGGAGCACTACGCCAACCACACCTTCCCGTACGAGGTCGTGCGGCAGATGGGCAAGCTCGGCCTGTTCGGGCTGCCGTTCCCGGCCGAGTACGGCGGGATGGACGGCGACTACCTCGCCCTGTGCGTGGCGATCGAGGAGCTGGCCCGGGTCGACTCGTCCGTGGCCATCACGCTGGAGGCGGCCGTGTCGCTCGGTGCGATGCCGATCTTCCGCTTCGGCTCGGCCGAACAGAAGGAGACCTGGCTGCCCCGGCTGCTGTCCGGCGAGGCGCTGGCCGCCTTCGGGCTCACCGAACCGGGCTTCGGCTCGGACGCCGCGGGCATGCGTACGAGAGCGGTTCTCGACAGCGAGCGGGACGAGTGGGTGATCAACGGGAGCAAGGCGTTCATCACCAATTCGGGCACCGAGATCACCGCGCTCATCGCGGTCGCGGCGGTCACCGGGCCCGACCACGAGATCTCCACCATCCTTGTACCGGCGGGAACGCCCGGCCTGACCGTGGCCCCCGGCTACGACAAGGTCGGCTGGTGCGCGTCGGACACGCACGAGCTGCACTTCGACGACGTCCGCGTGCCGGCGGCGAACCTGCTCGGGACGCGCGGGCGCGGGTACGCCCAGTTCCTGCAGATCCTCGACGAAGGGCGGGTCGCCATCGCGGCCCTGGCCACCGGCCTGGCGCAGGGGTGCGTCGACGAGTCCGTGCGCTACGCCCGCCAGCGGGAGGCGTTCGGGCGTCCGATCGGCGACTTCCAGGCGATCCAGTTCAAGATCGCGGACATGGAGGTGCGCGCACACACCGCCCGGCTGGCCTACCTCGACGCCGCGGGTCAGGTCGACCGGGGCATGCCGGTGAAGCGGGCGGCCGCCGTGGCCAAGCTCTACGCCAGTGAGGCCGCCGTGGCCAACGCCCGGGAGGCGACCCAGGTCCACGGCGGGTACGGGTTCATGAACGAGACCCCGGTGGCCCGTTTCTGGCGGGATGCGAAGATACTAGAGATCGGCGAGGGTACGTCCGAGATTCAACGGATAGTCATCGCCCGTGATCTCGGGTTGTAAACGGCTCCTCACTCCTCGCATAAGGTTGTCCGAACCGTCACTAGCGCGGTGCAACCGGCGGACCTACCGTGGGACCACGGCGGCGGGGAGGACTCATGGGCGAGGACGTCTCGGCGACCACGTTCAGTCTGGAAGACAGCATGAGATACCGGCAGAAACTGCGGCGGTGTCTCGATGTCTTCCGGCTGATGCTCGACGACCTCCGGTTCGACACGGACTCGCTCAAGACGGGCCTCGAGGTCGAGGTCAACATCGTCGGCAACGACGCGCAGCCCGCCATGCGCAACGCCGAGATCCTCCAGGCCTTCGCCAACCCGACATTCCAGCGCGAACTCGGCCGCTTCAACCTGGAGATCAACGTTCCGCCGCGGCTCATCGACGGCGAGGGCCTCACCGACTACGAGCACTTCCTGCGATCGAGCCTCGCCATGGCGGACGAGTACGCCCACCACGTCGACGCCTGCCTCGTGCTCATCGGCATCCTGCCGACCCTCACCGAGGCGCACACCGTGCTGGCCAACCTCTCGCCCGTGCCGCGGTACCTCGTGCTCAACCGCGAGATCATCGAGGCGCGGGGCGGCAACATCGACATCGACATCGCCGGCCAGGAGCGGCTCGCCGTCCGTACCGACTCGATCGGGCCTGAGGCCGCGTGCACGAGCGTGCAGTTCCACATCCAGGTGCCCGCCGACCGGTTCGCCAACTACTGGAACGCCTCCCAGGCGCTCGCCGGCCCGCAGGTCGCGGTCGGCGCGAACTCCCCGTTCGTGTTCGGCCGCCGGGTCTGGGAGGAGACCCGCATCGCCCTGTTCGAGCAGGCCGCCGACACCCGCTCGGAAGAACTTCGAACCCAGGGCGTACGCCCGAGAGTGTGGTTCGGCGAGCGGTGGATCACCTCGACGTCGGAGCTGTTCGAGGAGAACCTGCGGTACTTCCCGCCCCTGCTGCCGCTGCTCGACGACGAGGACCCCGTGGAGGTGTTCCGCGCCGGCGGCGTGCCGCGGCTGCCCGAGTTGCGCCTGCACAACGGCACGGTCTACCGCTGGAACCGCCCCGTGTACGACATCATGAACGGCCGGCCCCACCTGCGCGTGGAGAACCGCGTCCTGCCCGCCGGGCCGGCCGTGTCCGACATGCTGGCCAACGCCGCCTTCTACTTCGGGCTGACCCGCGCCCTGGCCGAAGCCGACGAGCCCGTCTGGAAGCACATGGGCTTCGCCGTCGCCGCGCAGAACTTCCGGCGCGGCGCCGAACAGGGCCTGCAGGCCCGCATGTGGTGGCCCGGGCACGGCGAACGGCCCGTCGCCGACCTGATCCGCGAGGTGCTGTTGCCGCTCGCGGCCGACGGGCTCGACCGGTTCGGCACCGCGGTCGTCGTCCGCGACCGGCTGCTGGGCATCATCGAGGGCCGCTGTGCCACCGGCCGCACGGGCGCCGCCTGGCAGACCGAGACGGTCGCGGCCCTGGAGCGCGGCGGTCGCAGCCGACGCGAGGCGCTTGTGGAGATGCTGCGCCGGTACATGTCCCTCATGCACACGAACGCCCCGGTCCACACCTGGCCCGTCGGTTAGTCGCGTCATCTGGTCCACAGTGGATTGACCAGGCCGCCGACCCGGACGGAGTAGTTGTTGACGTGTCGGGTTTTGTGCGGTGATCGGGTGGCGGCTCGCCCGTATGCTTGCCACGCATCGTCGCGGGCTTATCCCCGCTGAGCGCAGGGGAAGGAGCGCGCGATGGCTGACGGCGACAGGTCCGACCAGCAGCGACCGGGCACGCCCGGCGAGGGCTCCGACGCCGAGGCGACCCGCCAATGGACGGCGGAGGAGCTGCGCGCGGCGGCCAGCGAGCCGGACGACGCGGCTGCGCCCGTTCCGCTCGCCAAGCCCACCTCGCCCGGCGCGCCGATCCTGCCGGCAGGCGGGCTGCGGGCGCCCACGGGACCCGGTTCGCCGCCCGCCAAGCCGCGCAAGCCGGCGGCGGATGATGAGGTGAAGGCCGAGGCCGAGCCGCAGGCGGAGCCGGTGATCATGCCCGCGCCGATGGTCGAGCCGGTCATCATGCCCGCGCCGATGGTGGAGTCAGCCTCGCAGATGTTCGCGGTCCGCGCGGCCGCGGCTTCGGACAGCGCAGCGAAGTCTGACGCGGAAGCGACGTCCGGCGCGGCAGCGGAGCGTGATGCGGCAGCGAAGTCCGGCGCGGTAGCGGAGCCTGAGGCGGCAGCGGAGCCCGGCGCGGCAGCCAAGTCCGGCGCGGCAGCGGAGCCTGATGCGGCGGCGAAGTCCGGCGCGGCGGCATCGCCGGCCACGTCGGGGTCGGCGGGAGGGGCCGCTTCGCCAGCGGCACCGGCGTCGGCTGAGGCCGGCGGGTCGGCCGGCGGCGAGGCTGAACCGCCCGCCGCGCCAAAGCCGACCCCGCCCGCCGCGCCAGTGGCGAGCCCCGCGCCGCCCCCGACCCCCGCGTCGCCGAGCCCTGTGCCGCCGAGTCCTGTGCCCCCGAACCCTGCGCCCCCGAACCCTGTGCCCCCGAGCCCTGTGCCGCCGAGTCCTGCGCCGCCGCAGGCCAGCCCAGCGCCGTCGCGAAGCGCGGCGTCGCCGCAGGCGAATGTGGCGCCCGAGGCGACGCAGGCGCTGCCGCCTCCCAGCCCGACGTCGCCGGCCAAGCCCGGGGCATCGGCCGAGGCCACGCAGGCGCTACCGCCCGGCGCCAAAGCGCCCGTGCCGCCGCCGCCCGCCGTCGTGAACGGGGCCACGGCCGTGCTGCCGCCCTCGAAGGGTGGCGCGCGTACCGGGCCGGCGGCCACCTCGGTCATGCCGCCGCTCGACAAGCTGCCGCCCAAGCCGGGGACCGGGGCACCCGAGCCGCCGCCCGGCACGCCGAAGTGGGCCGCCCGCGCCGAGGTGCCCGCGGTGACGCCGCAGCTGTCCACGCCCACGGACGAATGGCAGGCGCTGCATCCACCCCGGCGCAGCGTGATGATGCCGATCATGATCACGTTGGCGATCCTCATCCTGCTCGGGCTCATGTCGCTGGGGATCTGGGCCGTCCTGCAGAGCCGGTCCGAGCCGACGACGACGCCGCTTCCGTCGGCCGCCGCGAAGACGTCGGCCGTCGTCACCACGGCAGCGGCCACGAGCGCGCCGCCCACGACGGCGGGCGAGCCGACGCAGGAGCAGGGCATCGTGCCGCTGCCGCCCGTACGGCGGTTGCCGACCCTGTTGGCGCGCGAGGCGCTGTCCGCCCTGGGCGTACGGGTCGTGATCGTGGAGCGGCCCGACCCGGAGATCGCGGCCGGTACGGCCATCGGTACCGAGCCGGGCGCGGGTTCCTTCGTTCAGAAGGGATCCGAGGTGAAGCTGATCATCTCGACCGGTCCCGCGCCCGAGCCGCCGCCGAGCAGCCCACCCGCGCCGGAAACCCTTGAGCCGCCCACAGAGGCGCCACCTTCGCCGAACTGACACCGCCGCTGAGGTTATGGATTCAAGGTGTCGCCATATCGGCCAAAGAATCCATAACCTCAAAGTGGGTCAGAACCGGCGACGGAGCAGGCCCAGGAAGAGCAGGCCCGTCGCCGCGACCGCGAGGCCCGTCGCGCCGAACGTCACCAGCCGCTCGCCAGCACCCTGCACGGGCCAGGCCGGCTCGGCGGTGACGGCATGCGACGAGGACGGCGGGTAACGACGCCTCTCGGGCGCGTCGCGCCCGATCGACTGGTCCGGCTGCTCCGGGATGTACGGCACCGTCCAGCCGGGGTGCCAGTCGGGCGCTTCCGGCCCGGCGAGAGGCGGGCTACCCCAGGCAGGCGGGTCGGGCGGCACGAGCCAGGGGTCCAGGATTAACGGCTGGTCGGGAACGACGATCACGACCTGGGGGAGGATCGGCTGGGTCGCCCTGGCATGCCAGCGCGCCGTCGCGGTAGGTCGTGGGGTGGTCCGTGAGGGGGTCGCCCGCGCGCGGGCCGAGGGTGTCACTCTCGACGGCGTCGCACTGGCCGTCAACGTCGGCGACACGCTCGGCGTCGAGGCGAGTGACGGGCTGGGCGTCAGGCTGGGCAACGTGCTGGTGGTCGGCGAGGGGGATACGCCCGGCGGCAACGGTAGGCCACTCGCCGTCAGCGCGACGCCGCCGGTACTCGTCGGGTACGGCGATGGACCCGCGCTCGACGGTGGGGCGCCTGTCGACCATGACGGGAGGCTCGTGGTCCATGGCGTGGCGCTCGGTGGGTTGGGGGCGGACCGATCGGCCGCCGGGGGCACCGTGGTGCCCTGCGGACGTGTGCCGGGCGCGGTGAACCGACCTGGCGCCCGCACGGTCCCGGGCGCGAGTGGGCTGGCCCGCAGCGACTGCTCTCTCGGCGCGGGCGACGCGACGGCGGTCGGCGCCTCAGCAGCGGGTGGCACGGCAGGCCGGGGGACGGTACCGGCGCGAGCCGTGGCGGGGTGTCGGCCGGTGACCGCCGGGCTGACCGGCGGTAGTCGACTTGCGATCAGCGTGGTGGGTCGCGGGGACGGCCGCCGGGAGGGGGGCGCGACAGACGTGACGGAGGTCCGGACGGGCCGTGCCGACAGAGTGACGCGCGGGCTCTGCGGGCCGGCCGCGTTCACCGGAACGGATGATTCCACCGGCGTACTCGTCGTGGTTGTCGCGGCCTGGGCCCGGTGGGCCAGATCGCAGTACGTGGCAGTACTCAGCGTTGCGATGGCGGCGGCCGCCGCAAGCGACGCCCACCGCCGATCGCTTCGTTCGTTGTGTTTGGCCATGGCACCGACCCCCGAGAACCGTCGGGGACCGCGCCACGTGAGGGGTGTATGACTACCGTGGGTAGTTCGATCTTAGGCCCGAATGCCGGTCGGGCAGGCGCGCTTGGCGATTCTGAGCGGCGGAGGAGCGCACCGGGGAGTTGCGCATTCCGACGGCCGCGGGTTGCAGCCCGCCTATCTGGACGAAGATGCACCGGCGCTCCACCGCGTCCCCCGCGGAGTTGAGCTGGTAGCCGTCGAGCCAGGCCCAGCCGTTGTACGTCTGCCAGTCCTGGACGCGGATGACCCGGAACATCATGGGCTTGTTGAACTGAATGCTCGCGGCGCTGGTCACGCGCAGCACGTCACCGGAGCGAGGTAGCACGTGCCCTCCTTTCCCACAGTTCCGGAGTACCTTCGCGGAGGAACGTGGGTGAAGTGGTGGTCGATCGTGTCAATCGTGTGGCCGGCCGCCGTTGGGTGGCGGCCGGGCCAGTACCCCGATCCGTGTCGCACTCGCCCCCGCGGGGCAAGGGCGCATACGGTCGGCGGGGCGTGAACCACGGAGCGGCCTGCAACCATCGGTCGCTCGCCGTGGATCGGGCGTCACAGGAACCTGGCGCGGACGGCTGTTGGCGAGACGTCCGAGCCTGGCGCTTATGGTGCCCCTCCATCGCCTTGTATGAATGAGTTGATCACGGGGAGTTACGTTGTCCTCACGCACAGGTTGCCGTAGGCACATGATCAATGCAAGTTGCAAAGGGCGTGTTTCCAAATGTGTCACCCTCAGTGGGGGTACGAAGCCGACCATGCCATGTGTATCGGGCAATTCGCGTGAGTCTTGATTGGCGGTGGAGCACGGGGCAAACTGAACGCGCTTCGTCTTTCCCGCACGCCGTAACAAACGGTATGGCGGGATCTCGTGCAGCGGGGAAATCTACACAGGGGGTGCCGGTCCACACAGGACGCGCGCACCGGGGGCCCGGAGGTGAGGCGTGACCGCCAGGCGTGGCAGCCCGACGGCCCGACGGCGGCGGCTGGGTGCCGAGCTACGCAGATTGCGCGACGCGTCAGGATTCACGATCGAATCCGTCGCGGAGCGACTGGAGTGCTCGGCGTCGAAGATCAGCCGCATTGAGACCGGACAGATTGGCGCGAGTCCGCGGGACGTGCGCGACATTCTCACCATCTACGGCTCGCCCGCGAGCGAGATCGAGTCGCTTGTCCAGGTCGCCCGAGAGGCGCGGCAGAAGGGGTGGTGGCAGTCCTACGGCGTCGTGCTCACCGGCGCGTACGTGGGATTCGAGGCCGCAGCGGACAGGATCGAGGCCTACGAGGTTCTCTGCGTACCCGGCTTGCTCCAGACGGCCGAGTACGCACGTCAGCTCATGCTCGTCGGCAACCCCGACATGGGCCAGGAAGAAATCGAGAACCGTATCCGTATCCGCAAGCAACGCCAGTCGTTGTTGACGCAGGACGAACCCGTGGATCTGTGGGTGGTGCTCGACGAGGCGGTGTTGGCCCGCCTCGTGGGCGGCGTCGAGGTCATGCGGCGCCAGCTCGAGCGTCTCGCGACGGCGGCCGAGCGACCGAACGTCACGATCCAGGTTCTGCCATTCCGCGCCGGTGCGCATTCCGGCATGGAGGGGCCGTTCTGCATCCTTCGCTTTGACGAGGAGGTGGACCCGGACATGACGTATGTCGCCATGGCCACCGGGGGCATCTTCCAGGAGAAGGAAGACGAAATGGCCCGGTACTCGTTTGTTTTCGACCGTCTCCGGGAGGCCGCGCTGTCCCCGGAGGAGTCGGTGAAGTTCATCATCGACAGGGCAAGGGAGCTTCAGTGAGCATCAATATCAAGGGTCTCGACGTCGACCTGAGCCGCGCCGTCTGGCGCAAGAGCACTCGATCGGGCCCATGGACGGACAACTGCGTTGAAGTGGCGTTCGTTGACGGCGCTATCGCCGTGCGCGACTCCAAGAACCCGGAGCAGCGTGCGTTGATCTTCACACCGGGAGAGTGGGATGCCTTTGTCGGCGGCGCGAAGGACGGCGAGTTCGACCTCTGACATGGCGGCCGGCCCGGCGGTGTCGCGGGGTCCGGGCAGGCCCACGACCGCGTTCACGGAGCGGCGATGCACTCGTCATCGCCGCTCCGTTCGTCTCTCGGCGACGGTCGGGTGACGTTTGCCGATCGACCGTCGCCCGGCCACCGCGTGCGTCGTTGGACCTGATGGCGTTCCGGACTGCCACGGACGCCGGCCGGCAGCGACACGGACGATGGGGTGGCGATGAAGAACGGTGGCAACGGTTCCTCCGACACCGACGACCGGTACGGCGAGCCCACCTCCTCCGAGGCGCTCGCGAACTTCCGCAGCAACGTGCGCCGGGAGGTCCTGGCCGGCGAGTTCGACGCCGAACCGGGTCGCCGCAACGGTTCCCTGCCGGGGCTTGACGGGCTGCCCACCATGCCGCCGCCGTCCGTACTCGACGTGCCGCCGCCACACATTCCCGCCCCGTCCATGTCGGACGTGGGCCGTGTTTCCGAACTGGGGAGGGTACAGGAGATGGGGCATCTGCCCAGCGTCTCGCACCTGGACGAGTCGGTGTTCGACCCACCGTCCTGGTTGGACAATCCGTCAATGCCGCTCGCGGACCATCCGCTGCTGCGCGGGCTGCTCCTGGAGCTGCCCAACAAGGGCCCCATGCCGTCCGCGGAATGGCTGGACCGCTGGTTCGAGGCGGCGCGCTCCATCCTGGAACTGCTCTACGCCCAGAGCAGTCGGTAACCTGGCGGGGTGGTCCCCGCTATTGAGCTGCACGTCCACCTTGAGGGCGCCATCCGGCCGCACACGCTTCTGGAGATCGCCCGCAACAACGGCGAGACGCTGCCCGCCACCTCCGTGGCCGAGTTGGAGGCACTCTACGAGTTCACGGACTTCGCGCACTTCATCGACGTCTGGATGCTCACCACGAACTGCCTGCGCACGGCCGACGACTTCCGCCGCATCGTGGTCGACTACGCCGCCGAGGCCGCGAGCTTCGGAGCCGTCTACGTGGAGGGCATCTTCTCCCCGGGCGAACGCGTGCAACGCGGCCTCCGCTTCGAAGAGATCTTCGAGGGGTACGCGGAGGGAGCGCGCGAAGCGGCCGCCCTGCACGGGGTGACCGTGCGCTTCACGCCGGACATCCACCGCCAGCTTCCGGTGGACCTGGCGGAGGAGTGCGCGCGTCAGGCGGTGCGCTACCGGGACGACTTCGTGGTCGGTTTCGGGGTGGGCGGCAACGAGTACGCCGCGCCCCTGGAGCCGTACCGCAAGGCGATGGCGATCGCGCGCGACGGCGGGCTGGGTCTCGTACCGCACGCCGGCGAGCTGCCGGGGCGCGACGGCCTCGGCGGCGCCGCCTCGGTGCGTGAGGCGCTCGACCTGGGCGCCGACCGGATCCGGCACGGCATCTGGGCCGTGGAGGACCCCGGCGTCGTCGCCGAGCTCGTCGACCGGGGCGTGGTGCTGGACGTGTGCCCCACCTCCAACCTGCGTACCCGTAGCGTGCCCACGCTCGCGGACCACCCGCTGCCGGCGCTGCGGGCGGCGGGCGTGGCATGCACGATCAACACGGACGACCCGGCGATGTTCGGCACCGACCTGGGCCGGGAACTGGCCGCGGCGGCAACCCTGGGACTGGCCACTGAGGACGCGTACCTGGCCGGCGTGGCGGGCGCCCTGTGCGACGCGGAAACCCGCGCCCGCCTGGCCACCCTGGCCTGAACCGGTCGGTCGCGGGCGGCGGTCCCGCCGCCCGCGCGTGCGGGGCGGCAGGCTTACACCGCGAAGGTGTCCACCGGGGTGGTCGTCGGGGTGGCCGGGGTGGCCCGCCAGAGCTTCGTCTTCTGGGCCGTGAGCCGGGCGACATAGGCCGGGTTGAGGATCAGGTACCGGCGCCAGAGCCGCTTGGGCTCCAGACCCAGCCGCCAGAGCCATTCGAGCCCGCGCTGCTGCATCCAGGCGGGCGGCTTGCGGAGCTGGCCGGCGTGGTAGTCGAACGCCGCGCCCACCGCCATGATGGGCATGCGGAGCAGCGGGCGCATGGCGTGGGTGAAGATCTCCTGGCGGGGGCAGCCCAGGCCGACGAGCAGCAGCTGGGCGCCCGACGCGGTCACCCGCTCAGCGATCTCGGCGGGCTCGCCGGGCCCGGCGGCGCGGAACTTCGACGCCTCCAGGCCGGCGATCTTCAGGTCCGGGAACTGCTCGCGCAGCGCGCCGGTCAGGCGCGTGAGCGTCTCGTCCGTGGAGCCGTAGAGGTACACGGGCAGGCCCTCGGCGGCGCACCGCGCCAGCACGCGCAGCGTGAGGGCCGGGCCGTACACCCGGTCGGCGAGGTTCGCGCCGTGCAGCAGGTTGAGCGCCCAGCGCACCGGCTGGCCGTCGGGCGTGACGACGTCGAACGAGTTGAGCCGCGCCTCGTGGGCGGGATCCTCGACGCCGGTCATCACGCCGTGCACCGCGAGGGCGGTCAGCGCCAGCGGTCGCCGGCTGTGCGCCGCGGAAATCACCTTCTCGGTGGCGGCCTCGTAGTCGATGGCGTCCACGAGGACGCCGAGCACGTTGCGCTTGCCCTGGTCGATCACGCTGTCAACGCTCCGGGGGGTCAGGCGGACGGGTTGTTCGCAGCGGTCCAGGAGCCGGGGACCCAGCGGTCGACGTTCGCCTCGTAGATCTCCTGCATGATCATGGGGACGTCGTAGACCTGCTTCCACTCCGGGTAGTCGCGCGAGAACGCCTCATTCGAGCCGATCCACCACTGATGGTCCCCGATCCGGTTGGCCTCGTGGTACTCGGTGACCATCTCGTTACCGCTGATCTTTTCGGCGATGGCGAAGGCCTCGAGGTGGGAGCTGTTGGAGTGGCGCCCGCCGCCCAGGTTGTAGACGGCGGCGCTGCGCGGGTTGCGGTAGAAGGCCTCGAACGCGGCCACCACGTCCTGCGAGTGGATCGCGTCGCGGACCATCTTGCCCTTGTACCCGAAGATCTTGTACGTGCGCCGCTCCATGTTGCAGCGCATCACGTAGCCGAGGTACCCGTGCAGCTCCGTGGCCGAGTGCGCCGGCCCGGTCAGCGTGCCACCGCGGAAGCAGACCGTCTTCATGTCGAAGTAGCGCCCGTACTCCTGCACCATCACGTCCGCGGCGACCTTGGAGGCGCCGAACACGGAGTGCAGGCAGGCGTCGATGGACATGTCCTCCTTGATGCCCTGCTCGTACGGGTGACCCGGCTCGATCTCCCACCGCGTGTCCAGCTCGACGAACGGCAGCGAGTTGGGGCGGTCGCCGTAGACCTTGTTGGTCGAGCAGTGGATGAACGGCGCGCCCGGGGCGAACTCGCGCACGTTCTGCAGCAGGTTGAGGGTGCCGACGGCGTTCACGTCGAAGTCCGTGAAGGGGTCGCGGACGGCCCAGTCGTGGCTGGGCTGCGCGGCGGTGTGGATCACCACGGCGATATCGCGGCCATAGCGCTTGAACAGCGCCGTCAGCGCGTCGCGGTCGCGGATGTCGGCGTCGACATGGGTGTACGCCTCACCGAGCTCGTTGGTCAGGCGCAGCACGTTCCACGCGGTGGACGCCTCGGCGCCGAAGAACTGCTTGCGCATGTCGTTGTCGACGCCGACCACGTCCAGGCCGAGACCGGCGAAGTGCCGGACCGCCTCGGAGCCGATCAGGCCGGCCGAGCCGGTCACCAGAGCCACGCTCACGCGCTGTTCCTCCTTCGTCGGGCAGGACACCAGGCCAGGAGTCTAGCTATTCGGACCGGGCCGCGCCGGGCGCCGCCGACCGCCCGGCGGCGCGACGCGCCGGGCGGGTGCGCCGGATTTACGACACACGTGTCACAAAAAAGCCACAAGGCCCCGGCGTGGCCAGGGCCTTGATGTCCAGTTCGCGCCTGACATCACCGGTCAGGCATTTCTGGTGGGGAAGGAGGGAGTTGAACCCTCACGCCCTTTCGGGCACACGGACCTGAACCGTGCGCGTCTGCCATTCCGCCA
Source organism: Luedemannella helvata (assembly GCF_039528415.1). NCBI lineage: Bacteria > Bacillati > Actinomycetota > Actinomycetes > Micromonosporales > Micromonosporaceae > Luedemannella > Luedemannella helvata. The sequence goes on along the minus strand of NZ_BAAALS010000012.1, from coordinate 127,587 downwards.
CTTCCCCGACGGATACTGCTTGTGGTGCTAACGCTGTGATCTGAAGCAGGATAAACCCCGATCCAGGTGATCGTCGAAGGGGTTCTGGGAAATCCAGTCCTCCGAGACCGCGCGCCACAGCGCTTGGAGACAGTAGCATGCACTGGCCGATCGCCGCGCATACGGCTGGTGCAGAGGGCAGATACCATCATGTCCTCGAAAGCGAGGAGGACCGGTGAGCGTGCTGCAACGCTTTGAAAAGCGCTTGGAAGGCCTGGTTGAGGGGGCCTTCGCCAAGGTGTTCAAGGGGGTCGTCCACCCTGTGGAGATCCTCAACGCCATGCAGCGGGAGGCGGAGGCCCATAAGGCGATCTTGGCCGGTGGGCGCACGCTCGTGCCGAACCGCTACGTGATCGATCTCTCGCCCTACGACCACAGCCGGCTGGCGCCGTACGCGGCGGCCCTCGCCCAGGAGCTCGCCCAGTCCCAGGCCGAGTTCATCGGCGAGCAGGGCTGGACGGTCTACGGCGACGTGATCGTCGAGATCGAGCGGGGGGATGGCCTCGACACCGGCATGTTCCGGGTCACCGCCGAGGTCTACACGGGCGCCGACATGGCTCCGCCGAACCCGTACGACCAGGGTGGCATGCAGGGCGGCTACGGCGGGGGGCCGTACGCGGGCCAGCAGGCCGGTGGCGGGTACGGACCGCCCATGGGCGCCGGCGGGCCGGCGCGCAACGCCCGGCTGGTCTCCAGCGACGGCCGCACCTACCCGCTGTCCATCGGGTCGACCGTGATCGGCCGGGGTGACCAGGCCAACCTTCGCCTGCCCGACGTCGGCATCTCGCGCCGACACGCCCGCATCGACTTCGACGGCGCCCAGGTGGTCCTCACCGACCTGGGTTCGACCAACGGGACGTCGGTCAACGGTCAGCGCGTCTCCGCCGTGGCGTTGAACCCCGGAGACATGATCCAGCTCGGAACGACCACCCTGACGTTCCGAGTGGACGGCTAACCGCCTTGCCCGAAATCGTCCTCACGGTTGCCCGGTACGGGTTTCTCGTCCTGTTGTGGATCTTCGTGTTCACAGTGGTCGGGGTGATCCGTCGTGACCTCTTCTCGGGCAGCCGGACGTCCCGGCTCGTGGCGGCGCCGCGGGGGGTCGGCGTACCGTCCGGGCAGGGGCGACCCGCGAAGGTGAAGCGGGGACGCGCCGCGCACAACCTCATCGTGACCGAGGGTGCCCTCGCGGGCACCCGGCTGACCCTGGGCGAACAGGCCATCTCCATCGGCCGCGCCGAGGACTCCACGCTCGTCATCACCGATGACTACGCCTCCGCCCGGCACGCGCGACTGGTGCCGCGCAACGGGCAGTGGTTCGTGGAGGATCTCGGCTCGACCAACGGGACCTACCTCGACCGCACCAAGGTCACCGCACCAACCCCCGTACCCCTTGGCGTCCCGATCCGCATCGGGCGCACATCTATCGAGCTGCGGCCATGACTCTGACTCTGCGTTACGCGGCGCGAAGCGACCGCGGTCTGATCCGGGGCGGAAACCAGGATTCCGTCTACGCCGGACCGCGCCTGCTCGCGGTGGCCGACGGCATGGGCGGCATGGCCGCCGGCGACGTCGCCAGCAACATCGTCATCGCCAACCTCGCGCACCTCGACGAGGACGCGGTCGGGGACTCCCCGATCGACGACCTGCGGCGCGCGGTCCAGGCGGCCAACCAACAGATACGCGAGACCGTCGACCAGAACCCCGCCATGGAGGGCATGGGCACCACGCTGACCGGCATGCTGCACGCCGGCAGCAAGTTCGGCATGGTGCACATCGGCGACTCCCGGGCGTACATGCTGCGCGACGGGCAGTTCACCCAGATCACCCGCGACGACACGTACGTGCAGTTGCTTGTCGACGAGGGAAAGATCACCGCCGACGAGGCGAACACCCACCCGCAGCGCTCCCTGCTGATGCGCGCCCTCGACGGCCGCGACGTGGACCCCGAGTTCTCCGTGCGCCAGGCCATCAAGGGCGACCGCTACCTGCTGTGCAGCGACGGCCTGTCGGGCGTGGTCAGCGACGAGACGATCGCGGCCACCCTCAAGGAGTACGCCGACCCCGACCAGTGCGCCGAGCGGCTGATCCAGCTCGCGCTGCGCGGCGGCGGCCCGGACAACATCACGGTCGTGATCGTGGACGTGACCGACGACGACATCGTCGAGTCGACGCCGATCGTGGCCGGCGCGGCCGCGGCCGACCGGGGCATGGCGACCTCCGCGGACGCCTCGATGTCCTCGGCGCGCGCCGCCGAGTACGCGGCGCCCCGCGCCGGCGCGCCCCCGGCGGAACCGCCGCCGGCCCCGGCCGAGGACGAGCGCCCCGCGCGTCACCCTGTCCGCACGTCGCTGTTTCTCGTGCTGATCCTCGCCCTCATCGGTGGCGCGGCCTGGTACGGCTGGCACTACACCCAGACGAGGTACTACGTCGGGGTGACCGAGGACGGCACGGTCGCGGTGTTCCGGGGCATCCCCGGCCAGGTCGCCGGGTTCGACCTGTCGACGACCGACTACCTCAGCAACATCCGCATCGAGGACCTGACCGTCTTCGCGCAGGCCGAGGTTCGCGACGGCATCACGGCCGACAGCCGCGCCGACGCCCGCCAGCGCCTTGACGACCTGCTCAACCCGATGAACCGCAACCTGCTGCCGCTGTGTCCCACGGCCGCGCCGAGCGCCCCCGCCTCCGGCGGACCGACCGGTGCCTCGCCCGCCCCCACGGCGACAGCCTCGCCTTCGCCCTCGCCGGAGCCGCAACCGTCCGGCCCGCCCGACTGCCGCCCGGTCAACCGCTGAGCGATGCCCCGTCCGACCGAGCCGTCCGTACCGAGCGTGAGGAAGCCGAAGCCGTGAGCGCAGCCGCAATGCCCATGCCGAACCCGGTCGTCACGACCGGGTCGGTGCGGCGTCCGCGGACGCGGCGCAATGTGGAACTCGCGCTGCTCATCTTCGCCATGATCGTTGTCCTGCTGTTCTCGGCGGCCGTCGAGGCGGGGATGATGGAGGAGGTCACGCCGGACTTCTGGGTGCCCGTGGGGGTCAGCTTCCTGATCTTCCTAGGCATGCACTTCGTCATCCGGTGGCTGGCCCCGTATGCCGACCCGGTGCTGCTCCCGGCCGTGGCGCTGATCAACGGGATGGGCATCGCCTTCCTGCGTCGCCTCGACCTGGGCGCCGCGCCGGCCGCGCAGCGGGCCGACCTGAGCGCGTTCAGCGGCGACTCCGTGCGCCAGTTGTTCTGGACGGCCGCCGCGGTCGTCGGGGCCACGCTGCTGCTGTTCATCATGCGGGACCACAAGTCGCTGTCGCGGTACGCGTACACGCTGGGTCTTGTCGGCATCGTCCTGGTGCTCATCCCGGCCGTGCTGCCCGCCCGCTTCTCGGCCATCAACGGGGCCAAGCTGTGGATCAAGGTCGGCCCCGAGAACGACCCGTACTTCTCGATCCAACCGGGTGAGTTCGCCAAGATCTGTCTGCTCAGCTTCTTCGCGTACTACCTGGTCCGCAAGCGCGAGGTGCTGTCGCTGGCGAGCAAGCGGATCCTCGGCATCGACTTCCCGCGCGCCCGCGACCTCGGCCCGGTGCTCGTCGTCTGGCTCGTCAGCCTCATGGTTCTGATCTTCGAGAAGGACCTGGGCACCTCGCTGCTGTACTTCGGCATGTTCGTGGTGACGCTCTACATCGCCACCGAGCGGGCCAGTTGGCTGATCATCGGTCTGCTGCTGTTCTTCGGCGGCGCGATCTCGGCGTACTTCCTCGGCGCCGCCATCGGGGGCCCGTTCGCTAACTTCTACGACCGGGCCAACATCTGGCTCGACCCGTTCGCCGACGCCAACGGCACGGGCTACCAGCTGGTCCAGTCGCTGCTGGGTCTCGGCACGGGCGGCATGTTCGGCGTGGGGCCGGGCAAGGGCCTGCCGTACCTCGCGGACTTCGACCAGTACGTGCTGCCGGCCGTACACAACGACTTCATCTTCGCCGGGCTCGGCGAGGAGATCGGGCTGTTCGGCCTGACGGCGATGCTCGCGGTGTACCTGTTCATCGCGGTGCGCGGCCTGCGCGCGGCGATCACGGTGCGCGACTCGTTCGGCAAGCTGCTCGCCGGCGGGCTGTCCTTCACGCTCGGCCTGCAGGTCTTCGTCATCATCGGCGGCATCAGCCAGCTGATCCCGCTGACCGGCCAGACCACCCCGTTCCTGTCCGCCGGCGGCTCCTCGCTCATGGCGAACTGGCTGCTGGTCGCCGTGCTGTTGCGGGTCTCCGACGCGGGCCGCCGGCCGGTCACGCTCGCGACGGGCGGCGGCGGGGTCGTCGCACCGCCGCAGAAGCTGGCCGATATTCCGACGGAGGTGGTCCGGTGAACGCGCCGCTGCGCCGGGTCGGCGTCGTCGTCCTGGTGCTGTTCGGCCTGCTCTTCGCCAACCTCAACTGGCAGCAGGTCTACAAGTCCGACGACTACCGCACCGACGACCAGCACAACCACATCCGGGTCCAGGCCCAGGAGTACGAGCGCGCCCGTGGCCAGATCGTGGTCGACGGCTCGCCGGTCGCGAAGAGCGTCGAGACCACGGACACCCTCAAGTACCTGCGGCAGTACCCGGAGGGAGCGCTGTACGCGCACATCGTCGGGTACAAGTCGGTCGACTTCGGCGCCACGAACGTGGAGCGGATGGAGAACGACTTCCTCGCCGGTACGGCGGACTCGTTCCTGGACGACCGCATCGCGGAGGCGTTCACCGGCAAGCAGTCGCCGGGCGGCAACACGCTGCTGACGCTCAAGAAGGGCGTCCAGGAGACGGCGTACAAGCAGCTGCGCGACAACAACGTGGGCGCCGACCGCGGCGCGGTCGTCGCGCTCGACGCGTCGACCGGGGCGATCCTCGCGGCCACCTCGACGCCCTCCTTCGACCCGAACAAGCTCACGACGCACAACTCGGGCGCGGTGCGCGAGCAGATCAACAAGCTGGACAAGGATCCGGACAAGCCGCTGATCAACCGGGCCTTCTCGGAGATCTTCCCGCCCGGCTCGACCTTCAAGGTCGTCGTCTCGGCCGCCGCGCTGAACAACGGCGTGCGACCCGACACCGTGCTCAAGGGCGGCTCGGGATACCAGGCGCCGGACACCCAGCAGGTGATCCGCAACGCGCCCGGCGTCGTCTGCCCGGACAACATCACGCTCAAGCAGGCCCTCACGGTCTCGTGCAACACGGCCTTCTCCCGCTACGGCGTGGAGCAGCTCGGCGCGGACAAGCTGAAGGAGGCCGCGGCGGCGTTCGGGTTCGGGCAGCAGAACAACCTCACCCGGGACGACAAGAACCTCTTCAACGTCGCGGTCAGCGAGACCGGCACGATGGAGGGCCCGGACGGCAACGTGGACCGGCCCGCGCTCGCGCAGTCGTGCATCGGCCAGCGTGACGTGAAGATGTCGCCGTTGCAGGGCGCTCTCATCGCCGCCTCCGTCGTCAACGGCGGCGACCAGATGCGCCCGTACATCGTCGACACGCTGCAGGCCGACGCCCGCGCGGTCTACCACGCCCAGCCCACCGTCCTGCGCAAGCCCATCAACGGCGACGTGGCTGCCCAGTTGCAGGACATGATGATCAACGTGGTGGAGAACGGCACCGGCCGCAACGCCCGCGTCGACGGCGCCCAGGTGGGCGGCAAGACCGGTACCGCCCAGAACGGTGACGCGCCCGACCACGGCTGGTTCATCGGGTTCGGCATCAAGGACGGCAAGAAGGTCGCCGTGGCCGTGCTGCTGCAGAACGCGGGGTCCGGCGGTAGCGCCGAGGCGACCCGGATCGCGGGCGAGGTCCTGAAGGCGGCGCTGAAGTGACGCGACTGCGAGCGAGGTCTCGATGATCAGTCCAGGGACGGTCCTCGGCGGTCGCTACCGCCTGGAGGAGCGCATTGCCAGCGGCGGCATGGGCGACGTGTGGCGCGCCGTCGACGACGTGCTGGGACGCACCGTGGCGGTGAAGGTGCTGCTGCCCGCGCTGCTGGAGGAGCCCGGCTTCGGCGAGCGCTTCCGGGGCGAGGCCCGCACGATGGCCACCATCAACCACGCCGGCGTGGTCGACATCTACGACTACAGCAGCGAATCAGCCGTCGGGTCGTACCTCGTGATGGAGTACGTCGACGGTGACGCCCTGTCGCGCACCCTGTCGCGGGTCGGACGGCTCACCCCGGCGCGCACGATGGCGCTCGTCGCCCAGGCCGCCGAGGCGCTGCACTCCGCGCACGTCAAGGGCGTGGTGCACCGCGACGTGAAGCCGGGCAACCTGCTCGTGCGTCCCAACGGCACCCTCGTCCTCACGGACTTCGGCATCGCCCGCGCGGTCGGCGCCGCGCAGCTCACGGCCGCCGGGTCGGTGCTGGGCACGGCCGCGTACATCTCGCCGGAGCAGGCGATGGGGCAGCAGGCCACGCCGCTGAGCGACATCTACGCGCTCGGCATCGTCGCCTACCAGTGCCTGTCCGGCCGCCGGCCGTTCGAGGGCGACAACCCGCTCGAGATCGCCATGCGGCACGTGCGCGAGGTGCCGCCGCCGCTGCCGCCCGACATTCCGGTGCCCGTACGCGTGATCGTCGAGCGGGCCATCGCGAAGGAGCCGACCGCCCGGTGGCCCGACGCGGCCGCGTTCGCCTCCGTCGCCCGCCGCGCGGCCGCCACGCTCGCGGCCGCGAACCGGCAGGCCCAGGCCGGCGTCGCGCCCGGTACGCCCGTGCACGTGAGCGGCGGGCCTGCGGGCACGCCTGCCCAGGTCAGCGGCGCGCAGGTCAGCGGCGGCCAGGTCGGCGCGCCCGGGCAGCCGTCCGCCGGCCAGGTCTCCCCCGGCGTCGGGTCGCCCGGCCAGCTGCCCGGGGTCGGGCAGGCGCCCGCGGTCGGCCAGCTGCCCGGGGTCGGGCAGGCGTCGCCGGCCGCGTACCAGGGCCGCGTCAGCCCCGGCGTGGCCGCTGTGCCGCCCGGCGGTCAGTACCCGGCCTCGCCGGGCCAGCCGTACGGGACGATGCCGGGTCAGCCCGGCTACCCGGTCGGCTACCCCCAGCCCCAGTACCCGACGACGCAGCCGACCGGCAACCGCACCGGCCTCGTCATCGCGATCATCGTGGCGGTGGTCGTGGTGGCCATCTGTATCGGGGCGGCCGTCGCGCTGTCCAAGAACGGCGGCTGAGGTGCGTCAGGTGTGGTCCCCCGTGAGCCCACCCCGGCGGGTATCAGCGCGCTCACGATGGCGGGCTGACAGAGTGGTACGGACAGTGCTTGACGACAGCGAAGGACGACGGACGAGATGACCGCCCAGGCTCCTCTCCTCGGGGGGCGGTACCAAGTTGGCGAGCTGCTCGGTTACGGCGGCATGGCCGAGGTTCGCCGTGGGCGCGACCTGCGCCTGGGCCGCGACGTGGCGATCAAGCTGCTCCGCGCGGATCTCGCCCGCGACGACACCTTCCAGATGCGGTTCCGCCGCGAGGCGCAGAACGCCGCCGCCCTCAACCACCCCGCGATCGTCGCCGTCTACGACACCGGCGAGGAGCGCGGCCCGGCCGGCGAGTCGCTGCCGTACATCGTCATGGAGTACGTCAACGGCCGCACGCTGAAGGAGGTCCTGGCGGCGGAGGGGCGGCTGCAGCCGCGCCGGGCGCTGGAGCTCACGGCCGAGATCTGCGCGGCGCTGGAGTTCAGCCACCGCCACGGCATCATCCACCGCGACATCAAGCCCGGCAACGTGATGCTCACCCAGACCGGCCAGGTCAAGGTCATGGACTTCGGCATCGCCCGGGCCCTGGCCAGCGGCGCGTCCACGATGACCCAGACGAGCGCGGTCATCGGCACCGCGCAGTACCTGTCGCCGGAGCAGGCGCGCGGCGAGGCCGTGGACGCCCGCAGCGACGTCTACGCCACCGGCTGCGTGCTGTTCGAGCTGATGACCGGGCACCCGCCGTTCATCGGTGACAGCCCGGTCAGCGTCGCGTACCAGCACGTGCGCGAGGACCCTAAGCCCCCGAGCCTGAGCAACCGCGACGTGCCTCCGGCCGTCGACGCGATCGTGCTCAAGGCGCTCACGAAGAACCCCGTCAACCGGTACCAGAGCGCCGCGGAGATGCGGGCCGACGTGCTGCGCGCCGCCCAGGGACGCCCGGTGCACGCCGAGCCCGTGCTGCCGATGGACGAGGCTGGGCCGACGCAGGTGCTGCGCAGCCCCACGGGCACGACGCGCCAGATCCCGGCCGGCGTCGGCAACACGCGCCGCCGCAAGACCAGCGGCTGGGCGATCGCCGCGCTCACGACCCTCGGCGTCCTCGCCGTCATCGCGTTGACGGCCGGCCTGATCATCATGAACCTGCCCAAGAAGGCCGTCGTTCCGACGGTGACCGGGCTGTCCGTGGAGGAAGCGACCACGAGGTTGAACGCGGCGGGCCTGACCGCGAAGCCGGAACCGCGTACCGGCACGGACTGCCCCAGGGGCGAGGTGATCGGGCAGAACCCGCAGCCCAACCAGCGCGTCGAGCAGAAGTCCGAGGTCGTCATCACCTGGTGTGCCGGCCCGAACCAGGTCAAGGTGCCGAGCCTGGTGGGCACGAGCAAGGGCAACGCCGAGGAGCAGCTCAAGGGCGCCGGCCTCGTGCCGAAGTGGAAGCAGGTCGACAGCGAGCGGCCGAAGGACGAAGTCGTCCGGACCAACCCGAAGTCCGGCACGGAGCTGCCCGAGGGCTCCACGGTCGAGGTCGAGATCTCGCGGGAGAACATGAAGAAGGTCGACGACGTGGCCGGCCGGAGCGAGGAGGCGGCGCGGGCGATCCTGACCAACGCCAATTTCCAGGTCCGGGTCGCCGATCGCCTGACGACCGACGAGTCCCAGGTCGGCATCGTGATGAGCCAGGACCCGGACGGTGGCACGGTCCTCAAGACCGGCAGCACGATCACGCTCTATGTCGGTGTGCTCCAGGAGCCCACGACGGCGCCGCCCACAACGGCGCCGCCCACGAGCGCCCCGCCCACGTAGCCCGCGGCGGCACCTGCCGCCGCGGGGGCCGGGCGAACCGACCGCGTGATCAGGCGAACGCGGCCACCCGGCGGGACTCGACCTCCGCGACGAGTGCCGGGGCGCGGTCGAGGGCCTCGGGCAGGCCGCACGCCGCGAGCCAGTTGGCCAGCATGAGGTGCCCGCCCTGGGTCAGCACCGACTCCGGGTGGAACTGCACGCCCTCGATCGGCATGCTGCGGTGGCGCATCGCCATGATGACGCCCGACTCCGTCCGCCCGGTGATCTCGATCTCGTCGGGCAGCGTCGACTCGACGACCGCCAGCGAGTGGTACCGCGTGGCCGTGAACGGCGTCGGCAGGCCGGCCAGCACGCCCTGGCCGGAGTGCGACACCGTCGAGGTCTTGCCGTGGAGCAGCTCGGGGGCCCGGGTGACCGTGGCGCCGAACGCCTCGCCGATGGCCTGATGGCCCAGGCAGACGCCGAAGATGGGCAGCTGTCCCGCGTACTCCCTGATGAGGTTGAGGCAGATGCCGGCGCGGGCGGGTGTGCCGGGTCCGGGGGACAGCAGGACCCCCGCCGGGCGCAACTCCCCGACCTCCGCCACGGTGATCTCGTCGTTGCGCCGCACGTCGCACTGGACGCCGAGCTGGCCCAGGTACTGCACCAGGTTGTAGACGAAGCTGTCGTAGTTGTCGATCACGAGTACGCGCATGGTTGTCCTCATCGGTGACTCGGCGAAACGGGCGGCGGTGACGACGGCGCGGGCACGACCCCGTCGGTCTGGCTGACCTGCACGTCGTCGAACGGCAGCAGCGGCTCGACCGCGGGGAACACCCAGAACCACAGGATGGCAACCGCGACGATAACGAGCAACACCGATCCCGTGAGCTTGCCGGGCAGCCCGAAGGGCAGCTTGCGCCAGATCCAGCCGTACATGGGCTACTTCTTCCTCAGGGCCTCGGGCAGGCCCGCGCTGCGGGGCGAGCTGTCCTGGAGCTCGGCGTGCACGATCAACCGATGGTAGTTGTCCCATTTCGGGTCGCAGGTCGTGATCGTGAGCATCGCGATCTCCGGCTTGGCCCCGACGTCGCCGGGCACGGGCGCGACCACGTCGACGTCTGTGGGCTTCACGATGCTGCGAGCGGTCACCCGGTAGGTGAAGAAGGTGGACCGGGTCTCGACGACGATCTCGTCGTCCGCGATCATCTTGTCGAGGTCCCAGAAGATCGCGGGGCTGCGGTGGCCGGCGACCGCGAAATTGCCGATCTGGCCCGGCAGGGCGCTCTTCGGGTAGTGCCCGGGCGCGTACCTGATGTCGGCGAGGCTGACGCCCTCCACGACGACCCAGTGCTTGTTCAGCTTCGGGATGTAGAGCCGGGCGATGGCCCAGCCGGGCGGCGCCGCGCCGGCCTTCGGGGCCGGGCTGGCCGACGGCCCGGGGGTCGGGTCGCCCCACAGCTGGGCCAGCTGCTTGTCCAGGTCGTCCTGGTGTTGCTGGACGATGACCGCTTTGCCCCAGATCTCGTACGCCGCGAACAGCAGCAGAACGAGGCCCGCTGTGATGAGCAACTCACCGAGCGTACGCACGCCCGTGCGGATCACGTCGCCACGCGTGCGCACCGGCGCCGACGCGGCGGGCTCGCCGGGCGCGGGCGCCGGCTCGTCGTCGCCGATGCGCCGGGTGGCGTAATACGTGGTCGGAGGCATGCTGGAGCCTAACCGGCAACCTGGGCATGATCCAGGTCAACCGAGCCGGAATACGCCGGCACGGTGATGTCGCCCTGCGAGGCGACGTCGTAGCCGAGGCCCCAGACGCGGGCCGCCTCCGCGAAGGCCCGCACGCCGGACGCGGCGTCCAGGGCCCGCCGCATGGCCTCCGGGTCGCCGATGGCGCGGACCACGAAGGGCGGGGAGTACACCTGCCCGTGGAGCAGCAGGGTGTTGCCGACGCAGCGGACCGCGCTCGTGGAGATCACCCGGACATCCATGATCGACATAGCCTCCGCGCCGCCGGCCCACAGTGCGTTGACCACGGACTGGACGTCCTGCTGGTGCACGACCACGTCGTCGACGCCGGCGCCGGCCGGCAGGCTGCCGTCGGGGCGCCGGGGGGCGTCGTCGAGGCGAACGACCAGCCCCGGCCCGTGCAGAGCGGTGAAGCCCGCCTCCTCGCGCACGACGTTCGCCCGGGCGCGCTGCTCGGCGATGCGGGAGTCCGAGCCGGCCTGGGCGCCGGTCTGCGCGTCGATGTCGCCCCGCAGCTGTGCGGCCTGCAACTCGCCGGCCGCCACCTGCTTGCGGCGCTCCTCGATGAGCCGGGACAGCTCGGGCCCGCGGTCATCGCGCAGGGCGGTGCCGGCCGCGGTGTGCGCGGTCGTGGTCATGAGGAGGCCGGCGACCAGGGCGATGAGGGGGACGAGCAGCGACCAGCCGCGGCGGCGGCGGCGCGGCAGCAGCACGCGACCGGCGCGGCTGGCCGCCTCGCGCCACGAGGCGCCGCGGGCGGATGTGTACTCCACCACACTCTCTTCCATCCCAGATGCCCAGCTCAGGCGTGATGCCGTGCCGCCCGGTTAGCCGCCAGGGTCACGGTGCCATTACGCTAGTTCCCAACCATTATTCACGGGGCGCCTCGGCGGTCATGGATATGGTCTCCGATGTCCCTCAGGAGAGCCCGTGCCTAAGTCATCAGTACGCAAGAAGAAGGTCTACACGGCGCCGCCGGAGATGCGCCCGCAGACCACGGCGGCGGCCAACAAGCCGAGCCCGCCGTGGGTGGCGGGGACCGCGCTCGGCCTCGTGGTGTTCGCCATCGTCTACCTGGTGGTCTACTACCTGACCCAGGGCTTCGTCGAGCTTGGCGACAACTTCACCTTCCTCGTGAACCTGGAGTACTGGAACCTGCTCATCGGCTTCGGTGCCATGGTCGCGGCCCTGGTGTTGTTCACCCGCTGGCGTTGATCTCCTCCGGCGTACCGATAAGGTGATGTTGCCTGCGACCCGCTGAAGGTCATCATGGGGTTACTCATGAGTAACTGAGGCGGGTAGGCTCAGCACTTTCCGGTACGCGCAGGAGGCCAACCATGGGTGCGGTCCAGATCGTCGCCACTGTGCTCGCGGTGGCGGTCACCGTGGCCGCGATCGTGCTCGTGGTCCGGGCCGTCCGGCGCATGGTCGAGGTGATCCGCCTCGGCCAGCCCGACCCCGAGCGCTTCGCCGACAAGGGCAGGCGCACGGGCACGATGCTCACCGAGATCGTTGGCCACACCCGCATGTTCAAGTGGACCCCGGTGGGCGTCGCCCACTGGCTGGTCATGGTCAGCTTCGTGCTGCTGTCGACGCTGGTCGTCGGAGCGTACTTCGAGGTCGTCAGCCCCACCGCGCACATCCCGCTGATCGGCGGCTGGAGCGTCTACGGCCTGGTCACCGAGATCTTCAGCGTGCTCGCCGTGCCCGCGATCCTCTACCTGATCGTGGTCCGGCTGACGAACCGCCCGCGCCGCAAGATGTCGCGCTTCACCGGCTCCACCATGTGGCAGGGGTACTTCGTCGAGTGGATTATCCTGCTCGTCCTGGTGTGCGGGATGCTCATCCGCGGCCTGCTCGCCGCGTCGGACCACCTGCCGTTCCCGGTCTGGGCCGCCCCGGTCAGCCACGCGCTCGGCAACATCCTGCCCGCCAGCCTCACGGCCGTCACGATCGTCGCCCTCATTAAGATCATCATCTCGATGACCTGGGCGATCGTCATCGGCCTCAACCCGACGATGGGCGTGGCCTGGCACCGCTTCACGGCCTTCCCCAACATCTTCTTCAAGCGCAGCGGCACCCAGGCACCGGCGCTGGGCGCCCTGCGGCCCATGATGAGCAACGGCGTCCCCCTCGACTTCGAGGAGGCCGACCCGGAGAAGGACCAGTTCGGCGTCAGCCAGGTCGAGCAGTTCACCTGGAAGGGCCTGCTCGACTTCACCACCTGCACCGAGTGCGGCCGCTGCCAGTCGCAGTGCCCCGCCTGGAACACCGGCAAGCCGCTCTCGCCGAAGCTGCTCGTGCTCAGCCTGCGCGACAACGCGTACGCCAAGGCCCCCTACCTGCTGGCCGGCGGCGGCAAGGACCTCACCGGCGAGGAGAAGGGCACCGCCGAGCAACTGGCCAACGTCAACGTGCTCGCGCTCGCCGAGGCCGAACGGCCGCTGATCGGCGGCGCCGACGTCCAGGGCATCATCGACCCGGACGTGCTGTGGTCGTGCACCACCTGCGGCGCCTGCGTCGAGCAGTGCCCGGTCGACATCGAGCACGTCGACCACATCGTCGACATGCGCCGCTACCAGGTGCTCATCGAGTCGAACTTCCCCAGCGAGGCCGGCGTCATGCTGCGCAACCTGGAGAACAAGGGCAACCCGTGGGGCGCGCCGCCGCAGACCCGCGCCGACTGGACCAAGGGCCTCGACTTCGACGTGCCGCGCGTCGGCGAGGTCGACGACTTCGAGTACCTGTTCTGGGTCGGCTGCGCCGGCGCCTTCGAGGACCGCGCCAAGAAGACCACCCGGGCCGTCGCCACGCTGCTGCACGAGGCCGGCGTCAGCTTCGCCATCCTCGGCGAGGGCGAGACCTGCACCGGCGACCCGGCCCGCCGCATGGGCAACGAGTTCATCTTCCAGATGCTCGCCCAGCAGAACGCCGAGACCCTCACCGACGCCGGCGCCAAGAAGGTCGTGGCGACCTGTCCGCACTGCTTCAACACCCTCAAGAACGAGTACGCGCAGGTGGGCTGGACCGGCGAGGTGGTGCACCACACCGAGCTGCTCTCGCACCTGGTCGCCACCGGCAAGCTCACCCCGGTGCAGCCCGTCGACGGCGGCGTCACCTTCCACGACCCGTGCTACCTCGGCCGGCACAACCGGGTGTTCACGCCCCCGCGCGAGGTCCTCGGCGACGTCATCGAGATGCCGCGCAACTCGGAGCGCTCCTTCTGCTGCGGCGCCGGCGGCGCCCGCATGTGGATGGAGGAGCGTATCGGCAAGCGCATCAACATCGAACGCGTCGAGGAGGCGCTCGCGACCGGGGCGTCCACCATCGCGGTCGGCTGCCCGTTCTGCGCCACCATGCTCGGCGACGGCGTGACCGCCAAGAAGTCGGCCGGCGCGGCGCCCGACACCGTCGAGGTGATCGACGTGGCGAGCGTCCTGCTCCGCCAGATCAAGGGCTAGCTAGTTCTCGTCCCAGCGGATCGCGGCGAAGACCAGGGCGATCACGACGCCGGCGGCGAGGATGCTGTACTTGCCGGCGCGCCGGACCTCCCGGAACTGCGTGCGCCGCAGTCCGGGGATCGCCTTGGCGCTGACCACGTAGTCCTTCCGGGCGCGCTTGGCACGCGCGAAGCTGGACCCGACCAGCATGCCAAAAACGACCGCGACCAACGCGCCGCCGACGAACATCTGCATCCGTACCCTCCGAACGCCGTAGACGGCCAGCATTCCGGGTGAATCCGACGTCCGCAATCGCCAGATCGGGCTAGATCGCTGAACGGCACGATCCGGAGGTGCCGTGGGGGTCGTAGCGGGTACATGCGAGAATTCGGGTCGAATCGAGGGGACCGGGTGTTCATCGAAACCATCCTGCCGCTGCTGGCGTTCGCACTGCTGACCGCCGGCAACGCTGGATTCGTGGCGGCCGAGTTCTCGCTCGTGACCGTCGACCGGGCCGAGGTGGACCAGCAGGCCGCCGCCGGCGACCCGAAGGCGCGTACGGTCCGCAAGGCGCTGCGCCAGCTGTCGTTCCAGCTCTCCGGCGCGCAGCTGGGCATCACGATCACCGCGCTCCTCACGGGTTACCTGGCCGAGCCCGCGCTGGCGAAGCTGTTCACCCCGGTCGTCGAGCCGATCGCCAAGGGCGCCACCGCCGGAGTCGCGCACATCCTGGCGCTCGTCCTGGCCACGCTGCTGTCCATGCTCTTCGGCGAGCTGGTCCCCAAGAACGTCGCGCTCGCCCGGCCGATGCCGACCGCGCGCCTGACGGCCGGGCCGCAGCGCGCGTTCTCGGTGACGTTCAAGTGGCTCATCCTCGCCCTGAACAACTCGGCGAACTGGATCGTGCGCCGCTTCGGCATCGAGCCGCAGGAGGAGCTTGCGAGCGCCCGCTCGCCTGAGGAACTCGGGCTGCTCGCGGCGTACTCCGCGAAAGCCGGCGCGTTGCCGCACGAAACCGCGGTTCTGTTGCAGCGGACGATCCGGTTCGCGGACAAGCGTGCGGCGGAGGCCATGACGCCGCGCGTCGACGTGCTGGCCGTGGCGGCGGACGAGACGGTCGCCGCGGTGCTCGCGACCGCCCGCTCGTCGGGCTACAGCCGTTTCCCGGTCTTCGAGGAGACCCTCGACCAGGTGGTCGGCGTGGTCACCGTGATCGACGCCCTGTCGGTGCCGATCGCCGCGCGGGCGACGACGCTCGTGAAGACGGTGGCGCGCGAGCCCGTGCTCGTACCGGAGTCGTTGGACCTCGACGGCGTGCTCGCCACGCTGCGCGCGGGCGGCGGCGACCTCGCGATCGTCGTCGACGAGTACGGCGGAACGGACGGGGTCGTCACCATCGAGGACCTGGTCGAGGAGCTGGTCGGTGAGATCACCGACGAGTACGACCTGGCCGAGCAGGCGCCCGACCGGCCGCGGCTGGCCGATGTGGCCGCCCCGGGGGCGGAGGTGACCGCCGGTCGCCGCGACCGCCGGTGGCTCGTCGACGGGGTGCTGCGCGAGGACGAACTGGCCGAACTGACCGGCTTCCGGATGCCGGAGGGTCCGTACGAGACGCTCGCGGGATTCCTCATGGCCCGGCTCGGGCACATTCCGGTCGCCGGGGAGGTCGTCGAGGAGATGGGCTGGGAGTTCACCGTCGTCGAGGTGGACCGCCGCCGGGTCGAACAGGTCCGGGTCGTCGGCCCGCCGCCACTCGACGAGGAGGACGACCAATGAGCCTGCTCATCAGCGTGATTCTCCTGTTCGGCAACGCGTTCTTCGTGGGCAGCGAGTTCGCGGTCATCGCCTCCCGGCGCACTGTCGTCGAGCCGCTCGCCGCGACGAGCCGGGCCGCCCGCCTGGCACTGCGCGCCATGAACCAGGTCCCGCTGATGATCGCGGGCGCGCAGCTCGGCATCACGATCTGCTCGCTCGGCCTCGGCGCGCTGGCCGAGCCCGCCCTGGCCCATCTCCTGGAGACGCCGTTCCACGCGCTCGGCCTGCCGGACGCCGCCGTGCACCCGGTCGCCTTCGTGCTGGCGCTGGGCGTGGTCGTCTTCCTGCACACGGTCGTCGGCGAGATGGTGCCCAAGAACATCACCCTGGCCGGTCCGGAGCGGGCCGTGCTCGTGCTGGGTCCGCCGTTCCTCGGCTTCTGCCTGCTGTTCAAGCCCGTACTCGTGGCCATGAAGTGGCTGTCGAAGAACATCCTGAAGATCTGGAGCATCGAGTCGGCGGACGCGGTGAAGACGGTCTATACCGCCGAGGAACTTGCGAACCTGGTCACACAGGCCAGCACCGAGGGTCTGCTGGCGCCCGTGGAGCATGAGCGCATCACGGGCGCGCTCGCGCTGCACCAGCGCACCGCGGGTGACGTGCTGCTGCCGTGGTCGGACGTGACCACGGTCGCCGAGGACGTGTCGCCGGCCGAGCTGGAAGTGCTGGCCACCCGCACGGGGCGCTCGCGTTTCCCGGTGGTCGGGCGGAGCTCCCGGCGCGTACTCGGGTTTGTGCATGTGAAGGACGTGTTGGGGGTGGCCGGGCCCGACCGGCGACGCCCGATCGAGCCGGAGCTGATCCGCCCGCTGGCGGTGGTGCCGCCGGACCGTACGCTCGCCGAGCTGCTCATCGCCATGCGCCGCGAGCGCCGGCACATCGTGCTCGTGAGCGACGGGCAGACCCCGCTGGGGGTCGTCACCCTGCACGACCTCCTGGGCGTGATCCAACCGCTGCCCGCGTAACGCACCGCAACCGTTGCTACACCCCTTGTGTACTAAGGCTTTTCCAACCGCAATCGAAAGTCATTTATGTGTACCCGACAGGTTGCGAGCACCGCATTGACTCCCTAATGTGAAGGACCGTCCGACCGTGACAGGCTGACCTCCCGGCGGCCGCGGGCGGACCCCGCCTAATCGTCGCGAGACGAATCGGGGACCCACCTGGTTTCAGATGGGGTGAATCCGCGGTCTTCCCGCGGTAGGGCCTGCTCTTCCCGCCCGAACCCGTCAGCTAACCCGGTCGGCGGTGAGGGAAGAAGGAGTCGGTTCGCCGTGGCCACCCCCGCCCGCGTCCACAGACCCTTGCGCGTCGCCCTTGTCGCGGCGGTTACCGCCGTTTCCGTTGTGCTCACGGCGGGTGCTCAGGCCCATGCGGCCGACCCGTCCGTCTCCGAGGTCGAGAAGCAGATCGCCGATCTGTGGGCCGACGCGGAGCCGATGATCGAGCACTACAACAAGGTGCACGAGCAGTACAAGAAGAACAAGGCGAAGCTCGCCGCGCTGAAGAAGAAGATCGAGCCGCTGGAGCGGCAGGTCGACCTGGCCCAGATCCGCATCGGCGTGGTCTCCGCCCAGATCTACAAGGGCGGCCAGGCCAGCGCGATCAACGCGATGCTCGCCAGCGGAGAGCCCCGCGACCTCGCCGACCAGCTGTCGCTGCTCGACCAGCTCGCCCGCGAACAGCAGCGGCAGATCTCCGGCGTCACCGAGCTCAAGAACAAGTACGACAAGCAGCGGGCCCCGCTCGACACCCTGGTCGCGAAGCTCGCCGAGCAGGACAAGGACCTGCTCAAGAAGACCCACGAGATCGAGGACAAGCTCAAGGACCTGCAGGCGCTGCGCCGCAAGCTGTACGGCACGTCCGGTGGCACCGGCTCCTACCGCCCCTGGCCCTGCCCGTCCGAGTACGCGCCGACGAACGGCTACAAGGCCGCCAAGTTCGCGTGCTCCCAGGCCGGCGACCCGTACGTCTGGGCCGCCGCCGGGCCCAACAGCTACGACTGCTCGGGCCTGACCCTACGGTCGTGGTCCCAGGTCGGCGTCTCCCTGCCGCACAACGCAGCCGCGCAGCGCTCCTCGATGAAGTACATCGACAAGGCCGATCTCCAGATCGGTGACCTGGTCTTCTACTTCAGCAACCTGCGTCATGTGGCGATCTACGTCGGCGACGGCAAAGTCATGCACGCGCCGACAGCGGGCGACAACGTCCGCATGGCCGAGATGTACTCCGTGGGCAGCGTCCACAGCTTCGGCCGACCAGGCTAGTTCCTTCCCGCTCCGATGGCGGCCGCCCGATCTCCGTTCGGGCGGCCGCCATCGTGCGTTGTCCGAACAGCGCGGCTCCCGGCGATCGCGCGGCGTGTCCGCCGCCCCGGCCCCAAAGTCGTGCCTTTGGCGGGGTGCGGGGAGGCTCCTCTCGCCATAAGCGCGACTTTGGTGGGGTGGACGGCTCGCGACCTCGCCAAAGTCGTGGTTTTGGTGGCTTGGGGGCCGGCCTCGGTCGCCAAAGTCGTGGTTTTGGTGGCTTGGGGGCCGGCCTCGGTCGCCAAAGTCGTGGTTTTGGTGGCTTGGGGGCCGGCCTCGGTCGCCAAAGTCG
>NZ_BAAALS010000012.1:91450-108863 GCF_039528415.1 Luedemannella helvata | reverse complement strand
TCGTGGTTTTGGCGGCTTGGGGGCCCGCCTAGGTCGCCAAAGTCGTGGTTTTGGCGGCTCGGGGGCCCGCCTACGTCGCCAAAGTCGTGACATTGGCGAACTGGTCCGCGCGAGAGGTGCTGCGGACGAGTGCGGGCGGACAGGTGCCGGACGAGTGCGGGTAGAAAGGTACGGGGGACAGGGGGCCAACGAGCGCATCCGCCACGGCTTGCCGTCCGCCACGCCCCAGCGGCCGTTGTGCGGTCGTCTACGTGCGGGGAGACCGCTCGACACGACCGGACACCCGTGCCGGGCCGGCCTCAAGCAGCACTATGGCGCCACACTGCCCAAAACAAGCCCGAATTCCAGCGTTATGGCGTCATAACGCTGGAATCCAACCGAAGAGGCCGGTCAGTGGGCCGCCGCGGTGACCGGCTTGTGGGTCCAGACCCGGATGATGTCGCGGACCGAGATGACGCCGAGGACGTCGTCGCCGTCGAGCACGACCAGGTGCCGGAATCCGCCGCGGACCATGGCGGCCGCCGCGTCCTCGAGCGTCCAGTCGGGGCCGGCGTAGACGACCTCCCAGGTGATGTGTCCCGCGGCGCGTTCGATATCCGCGTCGAGGCCGGCGCCGATGGCGTTGAGAATGTCGCGTTCGGTGATGATCCCGACGCCTTCGCCGTCGGGGTCTTCGATGATGGCAGACCCGACGCGCCGGGCTGACATCAGTTGTGCGGTCTGGCGCAGTGTGTGGTCGGGACCGACAATCAGCACGGTTTTGGACATAGCGTCGCGGACCTGCATCGCGCATCACCCCTTCAGGAACGCACGGTACGGCCATAGTGACCCGGACGAGGGCAACTCTCAAGAGTTCAGTTCATTCGCGACGGATAGCGCGTAGAGACGCGCACAACTGCTCATCCCGGCCCGTTCACCCGTCCGTTACCCTGTCCTCACCCACGTTCCCCCTCCGTGGCTCTTGGATGAAGGACTCTCTCATGATCGGATTGGTTCTCGCGGCCGGCGCGGGACGGCGCTTGCGTCCCTACACCGACCACGTGCCGAAGGCGCTGATGGAGGTCGACGGCGCGACGACCATCCTCGACATCGCGCTGCGCAACCTGGCGGCCGCCGAACTGCGGGACATCACGGTCGTGGTGGGGTACGCGGCGCACACGGTCACGGAGCGCCAGGAGCGCCTCGAGAAGGAGTACGGGGTCCGGCTGACCTTCATCCACAACGACAAGGCCGAGATCTGGAACAACGCGTACTCGCTGTGGCTCGCCCGCGACGCGTTCGCGAACGGCGCTCTGGTCGTGAACGGGGACACGGTCCACCCGGCGAGTGTGCAGCGCACCCTGCTGGCGGCCCGGGAGAGCGACGACGCCGGCATCTACGTCGCGCTCGACGACGTGAAGAGCCTCGCGGACGAGGAGATGAAGGTGGTCACGGACGCCACCGGCCGGCTGCGGAAGATCACCAAGCTGATGGACCCGGCCGACGCGACCGGCGAGCACATCGGCGTCACCCTCATCGAGGCGCACGCGGCGCCCGCGCTCACGGACGCGCTTGAGGCGACGTGGCGGCGCGACCCGAACCTCTTCTACGAGGACGGGTACCAGGAGTTTTCCGACCGCGGCGGCAAGGTGCAGACCGTCAGCCTCGGTAAGATCGACTGGGTGGAGGTCGACAACCACGACGACCTCGTCCGGGCCCGCGAGATCGCGTGCACGTACTAGGGGTGGTGACTACGTGCCGCTGCTAGCGCGTACGGTGACCACGCCCCTCGCGATCGACATCCGACGTGGGGCGGTGGCCGATCTGGGGAAGATGCTCGCCGACCGGCGGATCTCGGCCGGCGGTGACGTGGCGATCGTGGTCGGCCCCGGACAGGGTGAGCGGGTCGCCGAGCTGCTGCGGCCCAGCCTGGACCGCGCCGATGTGTTCACCGTGAGCGGCGGCTCGGTCGAGGCGGCGCTCGACCTCGGCGAGAAGATCCGGGCCGGGTCGTACGACGCGGTCGTCGGCATCGGCGGCGGCAAGACGATCGACACCGCCAAGTACGCGGCGACCCGGTACGCCCTGCCGATGGTGAGCGTCGCGACCAGCCTGGCCCACGACGGCATCGCCTCCCCGGTGGCGGCCCTGGACCATGACGGCGGCAAGGGCTCCTACGGCGTGCACATCCCGATCGCCGTCGTGGTTGACCTGGACTTCGTTGTCGCCGGTCCGCGCCGGCAGACCCGCGCCGGCATCGGCGACGCGCTGAGCAACCTCAGCGCGGTCGCGGACTGGGAGCTGGCCAACCGGTTCCGGCAGGAGCCCCTCGACGGCCTGGCGCTGACCCTGGCGCGCACGAGCGCGGAGGCCTTGCTGCACCACCCCGGACGCATCGGCCGGGGGGCCGAGGACAACACGCAGGACGACTTCCTGCGCGTACTCGCTGAGGCCCTTGTCCTGGGTGGGCTGGCCATGTCGGTGTGCGGGTCGAGCCGGCCCTCGTCGGGCGGCTGCCACGAGATCTCGCACGCGATCGACCACCTCTACCCGCACACGGCCGCGCACGGCGAGCAGGTGGGCCTGGGCGCGCTGTTCTGCACCTACCTGCGGGTGAGCCGCGGCCTCGAGGACGTCGGCCGGTTCACCCAACTCAGTGACGCGCTCTCGCGGCACGGCCTGCCCCGCGTCCCGACCGACCTGGGGCTGTCCGTCACACAGTTCGCGGAGGCCGTGCTGCACGCGCCGGGCACGCGCCCCGATCGTTACACCATCCTGGAGCACGTCGGCTTCACCGCCGACGAGGCACTGGCGACCGTCAAGGAGTACGTCGATGCCGTCGGCGACTGAGGTTTTCGTGCGATCCACCGTCCCCAGCGTGGGCGACTTCTACCGCACCAACCGTGGCGGCGGGCTGGTCAGCGAGGGCTTCCACCAGTGGGGCGGCGCGCTATTCGCGCGCGCCGGCTTCCGCCGGGGCACCGCGCCGACCACCCTGACGCTGACCAATCTGGTCCTCGGCCTCGGAGCGAGCATCGCCGTGATCGCCCTGGCCCGGCCGGCGTCTGACGGCACGGTCCCGTTCTGGCTGCCCGGCGTGATCGCGCTGGTGGGATGGCAGGTCGCCTACATGCTCGACTGCGCGGACGGTCAGCTGGCGCGCGTCAGCGGCCGGCAGAGCGCGGCCGGCGGCCGGGTGGACGTGCTCTGCGACGTGGCCGCCCAGATCGGCCTGGTGACGGCCGTGAGTTCCGTGATGCTGGCGCAGCGCGGCGACACGCCGTTGTGGCTCGTCGCCCTGTTCGCCGGCAGCTGGATGGTCAACCTGATCACCTCGGTGATGCAGTCCGGCCCGGCCGCGGCGAGCATGGTCACGTCCCGGTCCCTGCCGGTGCGCCTGGTCAAGCTCGTCCGCGACTACGGCGCGGTGATCACTCTGTTCGCACTGGTGCTCATCGTCGCGCCGAAGTGGACGGTCATTCCGGTCATCTTCTTCACGGCCGTGAACACGCTGTTCCTGTTGGCGAGCATCGTGTTCAGCGCGCGTGCCGCCCTGCGGGCCGCGCCGCGCTGACCTCGCGGTAGATCTCCAACAGCCGCCCCGTGACCACGTCGGGGTGGAACATCTCCTCGTACCGCCTGCGCGCCGCGCCGGCGAACGAAGAAGCCTGGGTACGGGCGACCGCGAGCGCGTCCGCCAGGCTCCCCGCCTCGGGGGCGACCACCCACCCGCCCACTCCCGGTAAGCAGAGCCTGGCTCTGCTTACCTCGGGTGAGCGGTCCTGGTCGGCGCCCACGAGGAACGGCACGCCGCCCACATCGGTGCCCAGCACGGGCCGCCCGTTGGCGAGCGCTTCGATGATCGCCGTCGGCAGCACGTCGTGCCACGTCGGTACCGCCAGGAACACCGCTGCCGCCCGCAACTGGGCGGGCATCTCCTCGCGGGGCACCACGCCCAGGTAGGTCACGTCCAACCGCTCCGCGGCCGCCGCCTCCGCCAAGGGGCGCAGCTCGCCGTCGCCGGCGATGCGCAACTGGCCCAGCGCCCCGTCCGGGTGCCGGCGCCAGGCGTCCAGCAGCAGGCCCAGGCCCTTCTCGGGGCTGAGCCGGGCCGCGTAGAGGAAGCCCTCTCCGCCCCCGGCCGGCGGGGGTCCGGGGTCGGGGATCGCGTTGGGCTTGACGACGATGTTCGCCTCGGGGATCCCGTACTCCATGAGGTGGCCTTTGATCGCCGTCGTCAGGGCGATGTACCGGTCGACGGAGCGCCACGTGCCCCGGTGCGCGGCCAGCGCGGTCGCCATGACGAGGCTCTGCGCCTTCGACCCGCGGTAGCAGGAGTGCACGACGGCCGGCAGCCCGAACGCCCGGCCCTTGCAGTCCGTGCAGATGTGGCCGTCGCGGAAGTACAGGCCCGAGGCGCACACCTGGCGGTAGTTGTGCACGGTCTGGACCACCGGGACGCCGTGCGCGTGCGCGGTACGGATCACCCAGGGGGACAGCAGCGGGTACGGGTTGTGCAGGTGGAGGAGGTCGGGGCGCTCCTTCTCAAGGATGAGCGCCAGGTCGCGCTGGGCGCGCCGGTTGTGGATCGGGGACGCCGGCAGCAGGGCCTTGTCCAGCAGCGGCAGCGCCCCGATGTCGTCCGAGCTGCGCTGGAACGGCACCACCTGGACGCCGGCGGCGCGCAACTGCTCGATCTCGGCGTCCACGATGACGTTCTCCCCGGAGGGAAGCGCCTCGCGGTAGCGGTTGTGCGCGATGACCACCTTCACGGCGGTAACGTACCTCCCCCGGCGGGTACCGTTGTCGCGTGCCCGAGTTGCCGGAAGTGGAGGCGCTCGCCGCGGACCTTCGCGAGCGGGTCGTGGGCCGGCGCGTCGAGCGCGTCGACATCGCCGCGATCAGCGCCCTCAAAACGTATGATCCGCCGCCTACGGCCCTGCACGGGCAGACCATCACCGGCGCCGGGCGATTCGGGAAGTTCCTGGACATCATCGCCGGCGACCTGCACCTCGTCGTCCACCTGGCGCGGGCCGGCTGGCTGCACTTCCGCGACGAGATGGGCGCCACGCCGCTCAAGCCGGGCAAGGGGCCGATCGCGTTGCGGGTGCGCTTCGACGACGGCAGCGGCTTCGACCTCACCGAGGCGGGCACCCAGAAGAAGCTGGCCGCCTACCTGGTGACCGACCCGCGCCTCGTGCCGGGCGTGTCCCGCCTCGGGCCGGACGCGATCGGGGTTGACCTGGACGGCTTCGCGGCGGCGATCCGCGCCCAGCGGGCGCAGCTCAAGGGCGTACTCACCGAGCAGCAGGTGATCGCGGGCATCGGCAACGCGTACTCGGATGAGATCCTGCACCGCGCGAAGCTGTCACCGTTCGCGATCAGCGCGCGGCTCACGGACGACCAGGTGGCGCGGCTGTACGAGGCGACGCGGGCGGTGCTCACCGAGGCGGTGGCCAGGTCGGTGGGCCAGCGGGCGGCCAGTCTCAAGGCGGAGAAGAAGGCGGGGCTCGTCGTGCACAACCGCACCGGCCTGCCGTGCCCGGTCTGCGGCGACCTCATCCGGGAGGTGTCGTTCGCCGATTCGAGCCTTCAGTACTGCCCCACCTGCCAGACCGGCGGCAAGCCGCTGGCTGACCGCCGGCTCTCGCGCCTGGTCAGATAGGCACCTGACAGTCCGCTGGGCGCAGGACGCTCGACACGGCGCCGCCGTGGCGATTAGTGTCGGCCAGTCGGCGGTTGCAGGTGCTTACCGCCGTGGCAAACTGGGTGAGCTGTGACAGTACTGGTGTCGCGGTTGGCGCGGCCGCCCGAGCGGATGAAGGTCGGTTGATCCGACGTGGCATGGGAGGACACACCCGAGGTGACAACGAGCCTCCGGCCTTCCACCACGTCGGGGGTGCATCGACGCGGACGGCACCGGGCCCGGATTCCCGAGAGCATCGAGATCATCCCGACCCACAACGGCGTGCCTCGGTCCGGCCTGTTCAAGGCGCGCCGGGCGTCCACGTGGCACCGCCCGTACCGGTTGGGCCTGCTGGTCCTCGACTACGGCGCGGCCGCGCTGGCCAGCTTCACCGCCAGCCAGTACGACAAGTCCGACGCCGGCTTCAACAGCCAGACCCTTCTCGTACTCGTGGAGTACCTGTACCTCCCCCTGGCCTGGATCATCGTGCTGTGGGCGCACGGCGCGTACGACCGGCGGTACCTCGGACACGGCGCGGACGAGTTCAAGCGCGTGGTCCGAGCTGCGGTCACGATGACGGCGCTGGTCGCGTTCGTGGCCTTCTCGACCGTGACGAACCTGTCCCGTGTCACCGTCGGCATCGCGATCGTCTCCGCGCTCGTGTATCTCCTCATCGGCCGGTACTTCGCGCGGCGGTTCCTCATCGTCGCCCGAGGGCGCGGTCGGGCCCGTAACCGCCTGCTGCTCGTCGGGACACTGCCCGAGGCGTTGGAGGTCTACACGGCCGTCAGCCGGGCGCCCGGTGCCGGCATGATGCCGATCGGCATCCGGCTCACCGAGGGGTACGTGAACACCCGCGGCCTGACCACCCCCGTGCCGGTCTTCGTGGGCCGGGAGGTGATGAGCCTCGTCCGGGAGTTGGGCGCCGACACGATCGCGGTCTGCGGCTCGGCCAGCAACGAGCCCGGCGAGCTGCGCCGGCTCGCGTGGCAGCTGGAAGGCACCGGCATCGACCTGGTCGTCGCCCCGCAGTTGACCGACATCGCCGGCCCGCGCGTGCACATCCGGCCGGTCGAGGGCCTGCCGCTGCTGCACGTCGAGGAGCCGACGCTCGCCGGCCTGGCGTGGCTGTTCAAGAACTTCATGGACCGGCTCATGTCCGGTCTGCTCCTGCTGCTGATGTCGCCGCTGTTCCTGCTCATCGCGCTCGCGATCAAGTTGTCCGACCGGGGGCCGGTGTTCTTCCGGCAGTCGCGTGTCGGTCGCGAGGGCAAGACCTTCCGGGTCTGGAAGTTCAGGACGATGTACACCGACGCCGAGGAGCGGCTGGCCCACCTCGTCGAGCAGAACGAGACCGACGGCCTCCTCTTCAAGATCCGCAACGACCCGCGGATCACGCCGGTCGGCCGGTTCCTGCGCGCCAGCTCCCTGGACGAGCTGCCTCAGCTGATCAACGTCCTGTTCGGCGACATGTCGCTTGTGGGGCCGCGACCGTTGCCCGCGGACGACGGCGACTTCCTCGGCGACGTGCGCCGGCGGCTGCTCGTCCGGCCCGGAATGACCGGATTGTGGCAGGTGTCGGGGCGCTCGGAGCTGTCCTGGGACGACGCGGTGCGCCTGGACCTCTACTACGTGGACAACTGGTCCCTGGCCTTCGACCTGCTCATCCTCTGGCGCACGATCGGCGTCGTCCTGGCCCGCAAGGGCGCCTACTAGCCCCTTCGCGTTTCCGAACACCCGCCAAGGAGCATCACTTTGGTGGCAACGGCGCCCCGGGAACCCGCCAAAGTGCGCACCTTGGCTGCTATAGCGGCGCGGGAACCCGCCAAAGTGCGCACCTTGGCTGCTATAGCGGCGCGGGAACCCGCCAAAGTGCGCACCTTGGCTGCTATAGCGGCGCGGGAACCCGCCAAAGTGCGCACCTTGGCTGCTATAGCGGCGCGGGAACCCGCCATAGTGCGCACCTTGGCGGGCGCGGCCGGACGGGCGCGGGCGGGCGGGCGACGCGCGGAGGGCGCGGCGGGAGGGCTCCACAACTTCTTCACCTCGTCGGACGGGGTTCTCCATGGGCGCTCGTTAGAGTCTGCGGACATGAACGAGCGACGGATCCTGGTGGTGGAGGACGAGCCCACCATCGCCGACGCCGTGGCGGCCCGGCTGCGGGCCGAGGGGTTCGCTGTCGAGCTCGCTCACGACGGCCCGACCGCGGTCGCGCGGGCCGAGGCGGTCCAGCCGGATCTGGTGGTCCTCGACATCATGCTGCCGGGCTTCGACGGTCTCGAGGTGTGCCGGCGCATCCAGGCGACCCGCCCGGTGCCGGTGCTCATGCTGACCGCCCGCGGCGACGAGACCGACCTGCTGGTGGGCCTCGCCGTCGGCGCGGACGACTATCTCACCAAGCCGTTCTCCCTGCGCGAGCTTGCCGCCCGTGTCCACGCCCTGCTCCGCCGGGTGCAGCGGCACCCGGGCGCGGCGGCCGGCGACCAGGTCACCCGGGTGGGCGACCTGGAGATCAACCGGACCCAGCGGCGGGTACGCCGGGCGGGCGTCGAGGCCCACCTGACGCCGACGGAGTTTGACCTGCTGGTTCACCTTGCCAGCCGGCCCAGGGCGGTGCTGCCCCGGGAGCGGCTGCTCGCGGACATCTGGGGCTGGGCCGACGCCTCGGGGACGCGTACGGTCGACAGCCACATCAAGGCGCTGCGTCGCAAGCTGGGCGCCGATGTGATCCGGACCGTGCACGGGGTCGGCTACGCCCTGGATCTGACATGACCGGGCCAAGCGAGGTGGCGACGTGACGGATCGGTTCGCGCGCCTGTTCGCCGTGCTGCCCCGACCGCTCGACCCCGTCCGGTCGATCAAGCTGAAGCTCGGCATCCTGCTGGTCAGCTCGGGTGCGGCCGGGCTGTCGTACTTCTGGCTGCAGATCGGGGGCATCCCGCCGGTGACCTCGGCGATCGCCATCGGGCTGGCGCTGGCGACCTCCCAGGTGCTGGCGCACGGCATGACACAGCCGCTGCGCGAGATGACGGCCGCCGCGCGGGCCATGGCGCGCGGCGACTACAGCCGCCGGGTGCGCGCCACGTCGCGGGACGAGGTGGGGGAGCTGGCGACCGCGTTCAACCTGATGGCCGCCGATCTCGCCGCCGCGGACCAGCAGCGCCGCGAGATGATCGCGAACGTCTCGCACGAGCTGCGTACCCCGATCTCCGCTTTACAGGGCGTGCTGGAGAACCTGGTCGACGGGGTCGCGGAGCCTGATCCCGCGACGCTGCGTACCGCGCTCACCCAGACGGAACGGCTCGGCCGGCTGGTGACCGAGCTGCTCGACCTGTCCCGCATCGAGGCGGGCGCCCAGCCGCTGAAGCTGGCCATCCTCGACGTGCCGGACCTGCTGGCCGACGTGGTGGCGGAGGCCGAGGTGATGGCGGCCGGCGCCGGGCGGGACGTGCGGCTCGACGCGTTCACCCGCCCGGACGCCGCCCGCGTGGTGGCCGACCGGGGGCGGCTGTGCCAGGTGCTGGTGAACCTGTTGGACAACGCCACCCGGCACAGCCCGCCGGGCGGCGCGGTCACCGTCATCGCGTACCGCAACGGCGCGGGCGTGACGATCGACGTCAGCGACGAGGGCCCGGGCATCGCGCCCGCCGACCGGGCCCGCATCTTCGAGCGGTTCACCCGCGGTGAGCGCGCCACCGGCGGCGGTACGGGCCTGGGCCTGGCCATCGCCCGGTGGGCCATGGATCTGCACGGCGG
Organism: Luedemannella helvata; assembly: GCF_039528415.1. Taxonomy (NCBI): domain Bacteria; kingdom Bacillati; phylum Actinomycetota; class Actinomycetes; order Micromonosporales; family Micromonosporaceae; genus Luedemannella; species Luedemannella helvata. Next base: position 99,442 of record NZ_BAAALS010000012.1, on the reverse strand, counting down.
CACGATCGCGGCGGTCGACCCGCCGGGCGGGCGCGGCTGCTGTGTGCGCCTCACCCTGCCCGACGCCGCCGCTTTGAACTAGTCCGCCACCGCACGCCCGGGACGCGCCGCACGACGGCCGCCCCGCGCTGGCGCGCGCCCACCAACCCCTGGAGTTGATCATGACGGTCAGTCAACCGCCCGTGGTTGTCGTCAACGGCGGACCGCTCGTCGAGTGGTGGACCGCGCCGCGGCCGGCCGCCGGCCGGGTGGCCGCCGCGGCGACCATCGCGGGCGTCGTCGCCGGCGCGGCCGTGCCGATCGACCGGCCCGGCGCGGGCTGGTTCGCCGCGGCCCTCGTCTCGGCCGTGGCGGTGTTCCTCGCGGGCAGGGTCGCCGACCCCGCCCTCGGCGGCCTCCCGGTGACGCGGCGCGGCGACGTGGTGTGGCGGTGGCTCTTCGCGACCGCCGCGCTGCTGCTCGTCGCCGTGGGCGTCGTCCGGGCGGCGGAGTGGCTGTTCGCGCTCTGCCTGCTGGCCGCGTTCGGCTGCGGGGCGGTCGCCGCCGTGGGTGGCCGATCGGTGTCCGGCCTGGTGGCCTCGGTGGGCTCGGTGCCGCTCGCGGCCCTGCGGGGCCTTCCCTGGTACGTGCGGAGCATGGCGGCCCTCAGTCGCGACGTTTCACGTGAACCCAAGCAGGGAAGCGGCCGCTCGCTCGGTCGGCTGCTGGTGTCCGTACTCATCGGGGTTGTTCTCGTGGCGTTGTTCGGGGCGTTGCTGAGCAGCGCGGACGCCGCTTTCGCCCGAATCGTCGGCGGGATGTTGCCCTCATTGGACGGTGAGTCTGTCGCGCGATTCGGGGCCTTGTTCGTGGTGGGCACCCTGGGGACGGTAGGTGCCTGCTACCTGAGGATGCGCCCGCTGGCGGTGGGCGAGGGGGCTACCGCCAGCGGGCGCGGCAGGGTGCGGCTCGTGGAATGGGCCGTGCCGGTCGCGCTGCTCGACCTGCTCCTGGCGTCGTTCGTGGCCGTGCAGTTCGCGGTGCTGTTCGGCGGCAACGAGCACGTGCTGCGCACCGAAGGGCTCACCTACGCGCAGTACGCCCGCGGTGGGTTCTGGCAGCTCCTCGCGGTGACCGCGCTGAGCCTCGCGGTGGTCGCGGTCGTGGCCCGCCTGGCGCCCCGCGACACGGCCCCGCAGCGGCGCTGGCTGCGGCTGCTCCTCGGCGTCCTGGCCGCGCTGATGCTGGTCGTCGTGGCGTCCGCGCTCACCCGGATGTGGGTCTACGAGCAGGCGTACGGGTACACCCGGTTGCGCCTGGTCGTGAGCGCCGTGGAACTGCTGCTCGGCGCGGTGTTCGTGCTCGTTCTCGCCGCCGGGGTGCGGCTGCGGGCGGCATGGATGCCCCGCGCGGTCGCGCTGGCCGCCGCCGTGACCCTGCTCGGGCTCGCCGCGCTGAACCCGGACGGGTTCATCGCCGAGCGCAACATCGCCCGCTGGCACGCCGGTCACGCGCTCGACCGGGACTACCTGGGGGGACTGTCCGACGACGCGGTGCCCGCCGTGGCCACGCTGCCGGAGCCGCAGCGGACGTGCGTGCTGCGGAGCATGCGGCTGCTGCGCCTCGACCGCGAGCCGGACCCCTGGGCCGGCTGGAACTACGGCCGGGCCACCGCGGCCGGGACACTGGCGACCCACCCGGCCGCATCGACGCCGATCAGCTGCGATCCCTGAACGCGCGCCGCGTCGCGTCGACAGGCTACATTCGGTCGCTGTGAGTAACGATGAGACCGTGGTTCCGGGGCAGCGGGTGGGCGGCGACGCGCCGGCGCTCGCGCTGCGCGGGCTGGCCAAGCGGTTCGGGGACAAGATAGCGGTCGCCGGCATCGATCTTGACGTGGCCGCCGGCTCGTTCTTCGGCCTGCTGGGGCCGAACGGTGCCGGCAAGACCACGTCGCTGTCGATGGCGGTCGGCCTGCTGCGCCCGGACGCTGGCGCCGCGTACGTGCAGGGCCACGACGTGTGGGCCGACCCTCTGGAGGCCAAGCGCCTGCTCGGCGTGCTGCCCGACGGGGTACGCATGTTCGACCGGCTCAACGGCCGCGAGCTGCTCGGGTACACGGGGCTGCTGCGCGGGATGGCGCCGGACGAGATCGACGCCCGGGCCCGCGACCTGCTCGACGTGCTCGGCCTGGTCGACGCCGGGCAGACGCTCGTCGTCGACTACTCGGCCGGCATGCGCAAGAAGATCGGGCTGGCCTGCGCGCTGCTGCACGCGCCGCGCGTCCTCGTGCTCGACGAGCCGTTCGAGGCGGTCGACCCGGTGTCGGCGGCGCTCATCCGCGACATCCTCCAGCGCTACGTCCACGGCGGCGGCACGGTCATCTTCTCCAGCCACGTGATGCAGGTCGTCGAGCGGCTGTGCAGCCACGTCGCTATCCTCGCGGACGGGCACATCAAGACCGTCGGCACGCTCGACGAGGTGCGTGGCGGGCGCGACCTGGAGGACGTGTTCGTCGAGGTGGTGGGCGGGCGCACGGCGACCGGCCAGGAGCTGTCGTGGCTGTGAGGCCGGCCCGGTCCCGCGACATCGTGCGGCTCAAGCTGCGGCTGCTGCGCAACTCGCTGCGCGGCCAGTCGTGGCGGATCGCGCTGTTCGTCGGCGGGCTGATCGCGGGCGTCATCGTGGGGCTCGTCACCGGCCTGCTCACGAGCCTGACCGGCCTGGACGGCCCGGACCCGGCCCGTAGCCGCGACATCGCCTACCTGGTGGCCGTCTTCCTCGGTGCGGGTACGGTGCTCGCCTGGTCGGTGTTCCCGCTGCTGTTCTTCGGCGTCGACGAGACGATCGACCCGGCCCGCTTCGCCCTCCTGCCCGTGCCGCGCCGGGTCCTCATCGGCGGCATGCTGGGCGCCGCCTTCGTGGGCGTACCGGCGCTGACGACCTTCCTCGCCACGGGCGGCCTCGCGGTCGCGGCCACCGCCCGGTTCGGCGTGCTGGTCGGCCTGGTCTCCCTCGTCTGCGTGGTCGGCGGGCTGCTCCTCGGGGTCATCGCCAGTCGCGCGCTGACCAGCGCGTTCGCCGCCATGCTGCGGTCGCGCCGGATGCGCGACCTGGCCGCCATCTTCATCGCGGTGGGCGCCTCGCTGGGCGCCCCCCTGCAGTGGTTCGTCACCGCCATGGTCGCCAACGGGTCCATGAGCCAGGCGCTCGGCATCGCCCGGGTGCTCGCGTGGACGCCGCTCGGCGCGGCGTACGCGATCCCGTTCGATGTGGCCGACGGCCGCTACGACCTGGCGGCCGGCCGGTTGGCGATCATCGCGATCTCGGCGGCCGGGCTGCTCTGGTGGTGGTCGTCGACCCTGGAGTCGGCCATGATCGGCACCACCGCCCAGGGCGGCGGCAGGACCCGGGCCGCGGGTCCCGGCGGCGCGGTCGCGGCGCTGCTGCCCCGGGTCCTGCGGCGGGCCACGCCGTTCGGTGCCATCTTCGCCCGCGAGTGGCGGTCGTGGTGGCGCGACGGCCGGCGCCGGGCCAGCCTGCTCTCGGTGCTCATCGCCTCGGCGGTCGTACCGATCGCCATCCTGTTCAGCGCGAGCGGCACTGTCGAGTTCGGCGGCGCGTCGGCCACCGAGTTCGGCGGTGCCCCGGCCACGCCCCCGCACGCGCTGCTCACCGGGTACAGCGTGACGTTCGCGGGGACGATCGGCGGCATGCTGCTGGCCAACCAGTTCGCGTTCGACGGGTCGGCGTACGCCGCGCACCTGCTGATCGGGGTGCCCGGCCGTGTCGAGCTGCGTGCCCGGGCCGCCGCGCTGACCGCACTGACAGTGCCCCTGATCAGCGTCGTGACCGTGGTGGTGCTGGTCGCCAGCGGCATGCCGGACCGGATCCTGGCCGGGCTGGGCCTGCTCGTCACCGGCTTCGGCGCGGCCATCGCGGCCGCGTCCCTGCTGTCCGTGCTCGCGGCGTACCCGATGCCGGACTCGAACAACCCGTTCGCCCTCAACAGCGGGTCGGGTGGCGCCAAGGGCCTGCTCGCGCTCGTCGCGATCCTGGCCACGGTCACGATCTCGACCCCGGTGACCCTGACCAGCATGTTCCTCCATGGCCCGGTCGGCGGCGTGGTCGTGTTGGTGGTCGGAACGGCCTACGGCCTGGCCGCGGCGTGGCTGGGCACCTACATCGCGGGCGACACGCTGGACCGGCGCGGGCCGGAACTGCTGGCGGCGGTGACCCCCCGACGATGACGATCCACTACACGGACCCGTTCGCGACGCCCGAGCCGGAGCGCTCGCCGGTGCGCCGGCTGCGCGGCCGGCTGCCGTCGGCCGTGGCCCTGTGGACGGCCGACGGCCGGGGCGGGCCGGTGGGACTCACGGTCTCGTCGACGATGGTCGTCGAGGGTCAGCCGGGCCGCCTGCTGGGCGTGCTCGACCCCGAGTCCGACCTGGCGGAGGCGCTCGCCGCGGCCGGCGCGCGCGCCCGGTTCGCCGTCGTCCCGCTCGCCGAGGACGAGCGCCAGCTCGCCGACAGGTTCGCCGGGCTGATGCCCGCGCCGGGCGGCGTGTTCGCGGGCGAGGAGTGGCTCAGTTCGGGGTACGGTCCTGTGCTGGCCGGTCCGCGGACCTGGGCCGGGGCGGAGGTGGCGGCGCTCCGGCCGCTCGGTTGGGGCGTCCTTGTCGAGGCCGAGATCGGTAAGGTATCCGTGGTGGACGCGCCGTCGCGCCCGCTGGTGCATTTCCGTGGGCGTTACCGGACCATCGTCTGACGTTTATTTCCGACTGACGGCGGCAAATTGGCCCAAAAGCTGTGGACATCGTTGTGGATTAAGGTGTGGACATGGGTGTCGCACGACGTTTTGGGGCCGGGGATCGTGTGCTCGTCACGGGCGGCGCCGGGTTCGTCCCATCACATATCGTCGATGAGCTGCTGGCGCGTGGCGCCACCGTGGTGGCCATCGACAACTTTGTGACGGGCTCCAAGGAGAACATCGCCCATCTCGCCGATCATCCGGCGTTCATCCTGGTCGAGGCCGATCTGGCGGACGGGCTGCCGGCCGATCCTGCCCTTGAGGCGCCCTTCGACGCGATCATGCACTGCGCGTCCCCGGCCAGCCCGACCGACTTCGGCCTGCTGCCCATCGAGATCATGAAGGTGAACGGCCCGGCCACGCTGCACCTGCTCGAGCGGGCCACCGGCGACGGTGCCCGCTTCCTGGTCACCTCGACCTCCGAGGCGTACGGCGACCCCGAGGTGCACCCGCAGCCGGAGACCTACTGGGGCAACGTCAACCCGATCGGCATCCGCAGCGTCTACGACGAGTCCAAGCGCTTCGCCGAGGCCGCCACGATGGCCTACCACCGCTCGCGCGGCACCAATGTGGCGATCGTCCGGATCTTCAACACGTACGGGCCGCGGATGCGCTCGGACGACGGTCGCGCCATCCCGACCTTCATCCGCCAGGCCCTGCGCGGTGAGCCCATCACCGTGCACGGCACGGGCGAGCAGACCCGCTCGATCTGCTACGTCGACGACCTCGTCCGCGGCATTCTGGCCCTTCTCGACTCCGGCGAGACCGGCCCGATCAACTGCGGGACAGAGTACGAGATGACTATGCGACAGTTGGCCGAGACGATCGTGCGCCTGTCGGGCAGTTCCTCCGAGATCACCTACCTTCCGCGTACGTCCGACGACCCGGAGCGCCGCCGGCCGGACCTGACCCGCGCGCGCACCCTGCTCGGGTACGAACCGCAGGTCGGACCGGAGGAGGGCCTCCGCACCACGATCGAGTACTTCTCCCGGCGCCTCGCGCGCTGAGCCGTTCACTACGCCGGGCGAGGCTCGTGTCGCTCAGCGTCGCGTTGATCGGCTGACGTGACCCGGATAAGTACCCTGGGCGCATGGCGATTCCCCCGGAAGAGGACAACCCCGTCGACCCCGCCCCGCGGGTGACTGGCCGCGCGTCCGCGCCCTACCAGTCGGGTCGCGCCTCCGTGGGGCGCGCCTCGGTCGGGTCGTCGCGCCCCTCGGGCGCCGCGGACCGTCCGTCCGCGCCGCCCCGATCGTCCGCGCCCGCCGGCGCGACCGTGGCCGGCGCGGCCGTGGCCAAGAAGAGGCTCAAGCCCCGCTGGGGCCGCATCGCGCTGGTCGGCACGCTCGCGCTGGCGCTGCTGGTGGGCCTGGGCGGGCTCGGCATCTACCTGTACGCGAACAGCTTCAACAACAAGATCGGGCGTACCGACCCGTTCTCGGCGATCACCGGCGACCGGCCGCCCAAGATCGTGGATGGCGCGTTCAACATCCTGCTGCTCGGCAGCGACTCGCGGGACCCGGACGCGCCCGTCGACCAGGCCGGCAAGTGGCGCACGGACACGATCGTCTTCATGCACGTCACCGCCGACCATGAGAAGGCCTACCTGATCTCGCTGCCGCGCGACCTCTACGTGCACGTGCCGGCCAGCGCCGACGGGCAGTACGGCAACACCATGGCCAAGCTCAACGCGGCCTACGCGTGGGGCGGCCTGCCGCTGATGGTGCAGACCGTGGAGGGCTACACCGGGGTACGCGTCGACCACGTGGCGGTCATCGACTTCGCCGGCTTCAAGGCGGTCGTGGACGCGCTCGGCGGCGTGGATCTCAAGGTCGAGAAGACCATCAAATCAGTCCACAAGCCGTACCGGACCTTCAAAAAGGGCACCAATCATATGAATGGTGCCGAGTCGCTTGACTGGATCCGCCAGCGTTACCAGTTCCCGGATGGCGACTTTGCCCGAATTAGGCACCAGCAGGAATTCCTCAAGGCGGTCATGGACAAAGCCGTGAGTACGGGCACACTCGCCAATCCCGTAAAACTCAACAATTTCCTCAACGCGGTCGTCAAGGCGGTCAAGGTGGACAAGGAATTCGACCTGGTCTCCATGGCCATCCAGTTCCGGAACATGAACAGCGGCAACCTCGTGTTCCTGACCACGCCGCACCTCGGCGCGCAGAACGTCAACGGTGAAAGCGTGGTCGCGGGCGACAAGCCGAAGGCGCTCGCGCTCTATGACGCCGTGGCTAAGGACAAGGTGGCCGAGTGGGTGGCGGCGAACCCTCCGTCGCCGGCCCCTAACTGATCGCACGCGCAATCTGGGAGCGGAATGAGCATGGTCTACGTGCCGGCCCGAAAGATCCTGGTTACGCCCTTGTAACGACTATGCGGGTTCTCTGGTGAGGGCATTCTCGGGTAAAGTCATCCAGAAGCTTGACGTCCGACGGGGTGGGTGGCAATGAGCTTGGTAGGCGGACCGCGTCCTGTGTGTCCCGTCGCCAGCTGCACCGTCGTGGTGTTTTCTCGGCCGACGTACGCTGATGGGCCGACCGACCGGAGGGCGCGCCCTCCTGCCCAGGAGATGTGATGCAGTCGTACGCGCCTTCGCGTCCCACCTCGACGGTGTACGGGTCGCCCCGGTCGGCCGATGACGACGACCTGCCGCCGGATTCCGGCGACGAACCCACCAAGGGCAAGGGCAAGAAAAAGAAGCGCCGCCGGTTCCTGCCCACTGACCCGGGGTGGGCGAAGTCCCTGCTCATCGTCGGCGCCGTATTGATGATCATTAGTGGCATCAGCGGCGGCATCGTGGTGACCGGTCGGGCCATGATCGCCTATGCCACGAAGGACATCAAACAGGAGGACCTGATCCCGGACGAGATCCGGGCGGCGGGCAAGAACATCGACGGCGAGCTGAACATCCTGCTGCTGGGCCTGGATGAGCGGAAGAACAGCGACGCGGCGATCCGGACTGACTCGATCATCATCATTCACATACCGAAATCGCACGACGCGGTCTATCTGATCTCGTTGCCCCGCGACACCAAGGTCGACATCCCGGCGATGCCGGACTTCAACTACCCCGGCCGGGCCAACGCGAAGCTGACCGAGGTCTACCAGGTCGGCAACCAGAAGAACGGCAAGCCGGACGACTCGGCCGCGGGCCGCAAGCGCGGCGTCACCGCGACCGCCCGGGTGAT
>NZ_BAAALS010000012.1:0-91353 GCF_039528415.1 Luedemannella helvata | reverse complement strand
CCCTGGACCTGGGCAAGGTGCCGATCGAGGACTGGCTGTTCTCCTTCAAGCACCTCGACGAGAATGATGTCGTCATGATCAAGACCAACGGCGGCGACCTGTCCAGCGAGATCATCAACGGAATCTGGTACGAGACCCTCAACGAGGACAGCGTCGAGCTGCTCAAGGCCGTCCACGAGGACAAGGTGTACGACTTCCTCTCCCAGCACCCGGACTGGATCGCCAAGCTCAAGTAGCGGCGTGGGAGGCGGCCCGAAGCCGGCGTGACCCGCGCTCGCGCGATCTTTGCCGGTTCCCGCCCGCGGTGACGATCTTCGACGTAGGGTGACGAGTGTAGGCAGCTACCACCCCTTATGGGAGCGCCATGTCCGTCCCATCGGCGGGTTCGGACGAGTCCGCCGGTACGGGCAATCCGCGTCAGGTCACCCGCCATACCCTCACACCCGCCCGGTGCCGGGGCCGGAGGGCTGTGCTCGTCGGCCTCGCCATCCTGGCGCTTGTCGTCGCGGCCGGCCTCGTGGCGGCGCGGGTCACCGTCCAGCTGTACGACCGGGCCGTCCAGCGCGACGTGCTGCTCGACCCGGATGCCCGCGCCACCATGCCGGGCTCCACCGTCAGCGGACCGCTGAATTTCCTGCTTCTCGGCTCGGATAAGCGCCGCTCGAATCCCGCCATGGGCCAACGCGCCGACACGATCATCATCGCCCACCTCACCCGCGAGCTGGACCACGCTTATCTGATCTCCATCCCGAGGGATCTGCTGGTCGAGATCCCGGCCCAGCCGGGTCAGAACTTCCCCGGCGCGTCCGCGAAGATCAATGCGGCCTTCGAGTACGGCGGCGCGCAACTCGTGGCGAGCACCCTGAGCAACCTGACCGGGATCCGGTTCGACGGCGCCGCGGTGATCGATTTCGCCGGGCTACGGGCGGCCGTGAAGGTGCTCGGCGGCGTGCGCATGTGCGTGGACACCCGCACGGTGTCGATCCACACCGGCGCCGTGTTCGAGAAGGGCTGCCGGCGGATGGACTCCGCGCAGGTGCTGGACTACCTGCGCCAGCGTGACTCGCTGCCGGACGGCGACTTCGGTCGCCAGCGTCACCAGCAGCAGTTCATCAAGGCGCTCGCGGAGGAGGTCCGGCGGCAGAACCTGCTGCTGCATCCGATCAAGCTGGACCGGCTGATCCGCAGTGTCGCGTCGTCGCTGGTGGTCGACCTCGGCTCGGCATCGCTGACGGACCTGCTGTTCGCGGTGCGCGGCATCACGGAGCAGAACCTGACGGGCATCCGGCTGCCGACCTACTACGACATGATCGACAACATCTCGTACGTGGTGGTGGAGCAGCCGCGCGCCCCGGACCTGTTCGCGGCTGTGCGTACGGACACACTCGCGGCCTGGGCCGGCGCGAACCGCAAGTGGGTGAACCGCATCTGACCCCGGCTGCGGTATACAGGGTGGGTGTTCGGACCTCCTCCCGTGCCATCCGTGGCCGCCACCGATGTCACCGATGACGACTTCCTGCTCGATGTCCGCGACGACGACGAGTGGCTGGCCGGCCACGTCCAGGGCGCGCACCACGTGCCGATGACGGAGCTGCTGGCCCGGCTCGACGAGGTGCCGCAGGACCGCGACGTGGTCGTGGTGTGCAAGGTCGGCGGCCGGTCGGCGCAGGTGACGGCCTACCTCGCCGCGAACGGCTGGGACCGGGTGCGCAACCTCGACGGCGGCATGCTCGCCTGGGTCGGCGTCGGCCGGCCGATGGTGAGCGAGGACGGACATGCCGCCCGCGTCATCTAGCGAGGCGCCCCTCGTCTTCGCCCACCGGGGCAGCCTGCCGGAGCACACGCTCGACGCGTACCGCGACGCGATCGACGCGGGCGCCGACGGGCTGGAGTGCGATGTCCGGCTGACCCGCGACGGGCACCTGATCTGCATCCACGACCGGCGGCTGGACCGGACGAGCAACGGCCACGGCCCGGTGAGCACGTCACTGCTGGAGGACCTGAACGGCCTGGAGTTCGGCGGGGCGCGGGGCATCCTCACCTTGGAGACGTTGCTGCGGACCGTCCTGGACGCGGGCCGGCCGCTGCGCCTGCTCATCGAGACGAAGCACCCGACCCGCCACGGCGCCAAGGTGGAGCGCGCGCTCGTGGCGATGCTCGACAGGTACGGCCTGGCCACGGCCGATCCGGACGCGCCCGTACAGGTGACCGTGATGAGCTTCGCGGCCCTGGCGCTGCGCCGCATCCGGGCGCTGGCGCCCACACTCCCGACGGTCTACCTCGTGGAGTACGTCCCGCCGGGTGTCCGTACGGCCCGCCTGCCGTTCGGGGCGGAGATCCTCGGCCCGGGCGTGGGAGCGCTGCGGGCCCACCCGGACCTGATCCGGTACGCGCACGCCCGGGGACGCAAGGCGTACGTCTGGACGGTCAACACGGACGCTGACCTGGATCTTGTCCGTCGGCTCGGGGCGGACGGGATCATCACCGACCGGCCGAAATTTGTTTTGGGGGCCCTAGGCCGTTGACCTGGCATTTGCACGTGCATGGACCCGTGCATTTGCCTCCGTAATATGAAAGTGACGGCTAGGGGGCTGCCATGCGCCTACAAAAGCGGGCAGACTCTACACATGCACGTCGATTATCGGCGCCTCGTCGACGGCCTTAACATCACCGCGGACATGGCCGCCGACCCCGAACAGGGTCTGCCCGCGGTGAGCCAACTCGTGGACACGCTCGCGGTGGCCACGCAGGCGGCCGGCGCCACGTTCACGGCGTACGACGCGAACGGCGGCCGGGTGGTCGCCGCCACCGGGGCGATGGAGTGGGCGCTCGGGCAACCCATAGCGCCCGAGCACGTCGTCCCGGAAATCCCGCGGGTCTGGTCCGGGCGGGTCGAGGTGCTGCCGGCGAGCCTGGCGGAGCCGCTGCTCAGCCGCGGCCTGCTGCGGATGCTGGGCGCCCGGGTCGGCCCCGCCGCCGAGCCGATCGGCGCGATGCACGTCTACTACGCCCAGCGGTGGGGCGAGATAAGCCAGGACCTCGTCGGCGCCGTCATCCTCGTCGCGAACTGCATGAACCGCCTCTACCACGAGCGCAAGGACCTCGTCCTCGACCGGTCACCCGTCGAGGACGACCGCGACCTCTTCCTCGCCGCCGCGGGCCACGAGCTGCGCACGCCGGTCACGGTCATCAAGGGGTACGCCGGAACGCTCGCCGACCGGTGGGAGGCCCTCGACGACCACGAGCGCCGGGGCGCGGCCCAGGTGTTGACGCAACGTGCCGACGAACTCGCGCGCCTGGTCGACCGCCTGCTCGCCGCTGCCGGTGGCAGGTCGGCCCAGCAATGGCTCACCCGGTCCGTACCCTTTGATCTTCTTGAGGCCCTGCACCACGCGGTGGCCGACCTGCCGGTGTCGCCGCGTGAGTCCGTGAAGCTGGAGCTTCCCCCCACGTTGCCGCCGGCCTACGGCGACCCCGCGGCCCTCTCGATGATCGTCGCCGAGCTGGTCGGGAACGCCCTGCGGCATGCCGAGCCACCGGTCGACTTCGACGCGGGCAGCGACGAGCGCAGCGTCTTCTTCCGGGTCGGGGACCGGGGTCCGGGCATCGACCCGCGGCACGCCGAGCGCGCGTTCGAGCGGTTCTGGCAGGGCAACCGGGCTGTCGAGAATGGAGGCGTAGGCTTGGGTCTCTATCTGGTCAGACGCATCATCGAGCGACAAAACGGTTGGGTTTCCCTCCGCCCTCGTGACGGGGGCGGTACCGTCGCGGAGGTACGGCTGCCACGCGCCGACGTTCCACATCGATCGATGGCGGCAGGGGAGGCATGAGCGTGTCGACGGCGGTCAGGGAGCAGGCGTGGTGCCTGGTGGTACCCCACCACGCCCGCGGTGCCGGCCTGGCCAGACGCCGTCTCGCCCACGACCTCGGCGGACTGGTCTCCGCCGAGCTGCTCTCCGACACGGTCACGGTGGTCGCCGAGCTGGTCGGCAACGCGGTGCGTCACGCCGCCCCGCTGCCCGGCGACGTGATCCGGGTCGCCTGGCGCCTGCGTACGGGCAGCGGCGACGTGGCGGTCGAGGTGCGCGTCACGGACGGCGGGGCCGACCAGGCGCCCATGCCGCGCCAGGTGGGGCCCGAGGCGGTGGACGGGCGCGGCTTGGCGATCATCGACGCGCTCGCCCAGCGATGGGGCGTCATCCGCGATGGCCTGGGTCAATGCGTGTGGGCGGAGCTTTATCGGCCGCTGCTCGGCCCTGCGCTGCCGGTGCCGAGCGACTAGGCCATAAGCTCTCCTCCGTGAGCAAGCGTCGAAAGCAAGCCGGCGGCGAGGCTGGCGCTAAGCGGTCCAAGGTCCGCGACGTCTTCGTGCCCCGGCCCTTCGAAGGGTTGGCAGGCGAGGCCGACTGGATCGCCCTGCGCGAGCTGGTGCCGGCGGCGAGTTCGCCCGTGCGGCTGCGCCCGGAGTACGGCGACCGCGAGGTGACGGTCGCGACCGTGCTGCCCATGGCCTGGCCGGCCCTCACCAAGCCGGACGGGCGGATCTTCCTGGGCCTGCAACGCCACCAGCAGTCCGGCGACGTGAGCCGGGATATCGCGGTCGCGCTCCTCAACGCGCTGGAGGTCACCGACCTGGGTGGCCCGGTGACCGTGCCGCCGCTGCCCGGTGAGGGTCCGCGCCTGCAGGACATCCTGGTCGACGGCGCGCTCGACGTGACCGTCCATACGGGCTTCAATTTCTGGCTCGATAACGACCCGGGCGACGACCCGACGGTCGCGGCGTCGCTGGAGCGCGCCAACGCGTCCGTGCAGCCGACGACGAAGCTCGCCGCCGTGCCGGCCGCGTACTGGTGCCGGGTGCCGGAGAAGGCGCATGTGCGCTGGGTGCTGACCGAGGCTGAGGAGCCGGCGCTCGCCGCGCTGGCCCGTCTCGGCGCCGACGGCGCGCTGCCGCTGGGCGAGAACACCAAGTTCGCGGGGATGTTCCGGGCGCACGGCCGGCTCGTGCCCGTGTGGGACCTGCCGCCCGACGTCCAGCCCGAGGAGTGGGAGACCCCGCTGGCGGAGTTCGCCAAGCGGTACGCCGAGGCGGTGGCGAGCGACGCGGAGCTGACCGCGGCGGAGCGGCGCACCCGCCAGGGTCTCCTGGGTCGGCAGCTGACGCTGCGCTGACCGGATTGTGATATTCATCACCTCCGATCGACCGCGCTAACTATGCAGGTCGCTCCGGAGGTAGCGGGACCGGTGCCGTGAATATCACATTCATCCGGGATTCATTCAGGCCGATTCTTATCTCAACATCTTCTGTCACGTCCGCGGAGCAACTTAACGTAGTCCTACGACGACTCACGGGTGAACACCGAAAGGTGCGTCATGGCTGGTCTGCCTGGCAACGAGCAACTAAGTCCCCTGAGCTGGATGCGAGGAAAGCGGGAGGAGAGGGCCACCCGCAAGCTCATGACCCAGCGGGCCCGCGTGGTCGCGCAGGTCGAGCTCCTCGGGCCGCAGTGGCGCGTGCTCGACCTCAACCCCGCCGACCCCGACTTCATCGCGATCGGGCCCGGCGGCATCTTCTCGGTCACCGTCTGCGACCACGGCCGCGCCAAGGTCGAGGTCGCCGGCGACGTGGTGCAGATCGAGGGTCGCCGCCCCCCGTACGTGCAGATGGCCCGCAAGGAGGCGCAGCGCATCAGCGAGACGCTCACCAACGCGGCCGGACGGCGCATCCCGGTGATTCCCATGCTGGCGTTCATGGGCAGCGGTCAGCTCGTCTACTGGGGAAAGCAGCCGGAGGGGTGCGTGGTGGCCTCCTATCGGGATCTGCGCCGCGCGCTGGACGCGCACGGCAACCGACTGGCCCAGACTACGATCGACAAGCTCTGCGCGCTGGCGGACCACCCCGATACCTGGATTAATCACTCCAACGAGGACGCACCGAACTACCGGTGGTACGCGGAGGGTGCCGGGCCCGCTGACAAGAGGCTCGACCGGCGCTAGCGTCGACACCAAGCCAGTGCCGCCCGCGCCGTCCCGCGCGGGCGGAGGGGAGGGTGTCGTGGCGCACGTCGAACTGTCGCTCACCGAAGCCGTCGAGGCCGCCGAGCCGGCTCTCGATCGCTGGCTGTGTCCGGTGGCCGGGGCAGAGGAGCCGTGCGTCCTCGTCGACGCGGACGGCGTGGTCGTCGCCGCGTCGTCCGCCTGCGCCGGATTCTTCGCCGTGCCGCCGATGAACGCCGCCGGCCGGCGGCTCGTCGGCGAGGTCCTGCGGCTGATCGACTTCAGCGGCAGCGACACCGAGTTGCCCGAATGGGAACTGGAGAAGGTGCCGCCGGTCCTCGCGCTCACCTCCGGCGCGCTCGCCCGCGGGCTGCTGCGGGCCGTGGGACCCGTGGAGACGCTGACCCTCGACGCGGTGACCACCCCGCTACGCCGGGACGGCGCGGTTGTGGGCTCGCTCACCTTTTTCGCGATTCTCAGCGGCCATTAGGCATCGATGGCGTCTCAATCGGCGGCCTCCCGTACGGGCTTCGTCAGTGGTGCCATAGCCTTTGTGCGTGCTTGATCTCGTCCTGCTGCCGGACGACTACGCGGTGTGCCGGCTCGAACGGGGCACCCCGGTGCCCCCGATCGAGGCTGCCCGCAACGCGGTCGTCTCGGTGACCCACTCGGCGGACGAGGTCTCGGTCATCTGCCCCGCCGAACTCGCCCCGCCGGCCGCCACCACGAACACGCCGTGGCGCTGCCTGCAGGTCGCCGGGCCGGTCGACTTCGCCCTCACCGGCATCCTCGCGTCGCTGGTCAACCCGCTCGCCGAGGCCCGGGTCAACATCTTCGCCTTCTCCACGTACGACACGGACTACATCCTCGTGCCGACCGTACGCCTGGCGGAGGCGCTCACGGCCCTGTCCGGCGCGGGCCACCGCATCGCGACATGAGCGGCACTAGGCTGGGCTGATGCCGTTGCGTTACACGTACCTCGGGCCGGAGGGCACCTTCTCCGAGCAGGCCCTGCGCACCCTCCCGGAGGTCGCGGACGCCGTCGTGACCGCGGCCCGCAGCGTCCCCGAGGCGCTGGACGCCGTGCGCGCCGACGAGGCCGACGCGGCGCTCGTGCCGCTGGAGAACTCGGTCGGCGGCGCCGTCGCGGTGACCCTCGACGAGCTGGCCTCCGGCGCGCCACTGATGATCACGCGTGAGGTGGTCCTGCCGGTGCAGTTCGTGCTCGGCGCCCGCGCCGGCATAGACCTGGACGCCGTGACGACCATCGCCGCCCACCCCCAGGCGGCCGCGCAGTGCCGCAACTGGCTGCGCAAGAACGCCCCGGGCGCCACCGTGGTCGAGGTGCTGTCGAACGCGGCGGCCGCGATCGGCGCGGCCGGCGGGGAGTACGACGCGGGGATCTGCGCGCCGATCGGCGCGGCCCGGCACGGGCTGCGGCTGCTGGGCGAGAACATCGCCGACCATGCCGACGCGATGACCCGCTTCGCGCTGGTGACCCGCCCGGCCGTACCGGCGCCGCCGACCGGCGACGACGCCACGTCGCTGGTCGTGTTCATCGCCCACGACCGCGTCGGCGCCCTGCTGCAGGTGCTCACGGAGTTCGCGTTGCGCGGGGTGAACCTCACGCGCATCGAGTCGCGGCCCACGGGCGAGCGCCTGGGCCGCTACATGTTCTTCTTCGACTGCGAGGGGCACGTGGCCGAGGCGCGGCTGGGCGAGGCGCTCATGGGCCTGCACCGGGTCAGCGCGGACGTGCGCTTCCTCGGGTCGTACCCGCGGGCGCGGCTGGACGGCCGCGCCGGTGGTGCCGAGTTCGCGCCCGGCACCACCGACGCGGACTATGCCGAGGCCGCCGACTGGCTGACCCGCCTGCGCGCCGGCGGCATCTGAGCCCGTCCGGTCGCCGGGACAGGCGCTGCGCCCGAAGGCGAGTGGTTGCGCCCTTGGTAAGCGGCCGCCGAGCCACATGGTCGCGGGAACCGTACTGCATCAGGAGTTCCACAGCGGTTCCACATAATGTCCAGATAGTTCGGTCCTAGTTGCCGAGGAGGCCGCCGAGCACGCCGCCGCCACCTGCCTGCTGGCCGGAGCCCTGACCGCCGATCCCGCCGGGCGGCATCTCCGACGGCTGCACGACGACAAAGCCCTGCCCGGCGAAGCTCATCGTGAACGCCTCACCGGTGGTGCGGCCGATCAGCGTGCCGAGGCCGAGCTGGTCGGCGCGGTGGTAGCCGGTCTGCAGGCTCGCCGACCAGCAGATGGCCGCCTGCGGGTCCGCGTACGTGGGCTGGTCGACCTGAAGCACCACGGGCGTGCCGTGGGTCGTGATCGCGATCCGGCCCTGACCGGAGAAGACGCAGTTGAACAGGCCGGCCGCGGACAGCATGCCCATGCCCTGGACGAACTTGATGTCGTACTGCAGGGTCGACTCGAACGCCAGCACGTTGGCGCCGTTGATCGAGATGGCGTCGCCCGGATCGAGGTCGATGAGGTAGACGTCCTGCGCCTCGTTGGCGAGGAAGACATCGCCCCGGCCGGTCATCTTCATGAGCGGCACGCCCTCGCCGGTGACCTTGCTCTTCAGCCACTTGCCCACGCCGCCCGAGCCGAGCGCCTGGAACTGCACCTGGCCCTGGTAGGCGACCATCGCGCCACGACGGCACATGATCTCACCGTTGAGCTCGACCTTGAGCATCTTGGAGTTCTGCAGCCGAAGACCCGGGGTGTCGGACTCCTTCTCCAGGTTGTCGGCAGCGAAGAGGGCGCTACGCATGAGGGGTTTCCTTCCGCGCGGTGGGGTACGTCCGCGACGGTAGGAGATACCGTCAATCCCAGCCCAGCTCGTGCAGCCGCTCGTCGTCGATGCCGAAATGGTGGGCGATCTCGTGCACCACCGTGATCGCCACCTCGTCGATGACGTCGTCCTCGGTGTCGCAGATCCGCAGGATGGGTTTGCGGAAGATCAGGATCCGGTCGGGCAGCACGCCGGCGTAGTCCCAGCCCCGCTCCGTGAGCGCGTGCCCCTCGTAGAGGCCCAGCAGCTCCGTCTCGCCCGGGGGCGGGTCGTCCTCGACCAGGATGACGACGTTGCTCATCAGCTTGAGCAGCTGTGGCGGCACCTCATCGAGCGCGTCGCCGACCAGATCCTCGAAGCGCTCGCGACTCATTTCCACGGCCACGCCGTCCATTGTGCCCATCGTTGGGTCGCGGCGGCCGAATGCCGCCGCGACCCAACGAGAATCAGATGAGGTTTGCCGTCAGGGTGATCTCGGTGCCCGGGGCCAGCAGGCGCGAGATCGGGCAGCCCGTCTTGGTGGCCTCGGCCAGCTTGACGAACTCGGCCTCGTCGATGCCGGGCACTTCGCCGGTCGTCGTGAGGTCGATGCGGGTGACGGTCTGGGCGCCGTCGACCGGCTCAAGGTGGACGGCCGCGGCCGTCTCCACGGAGGTGGGCGGGAACCCGGCATCCGTGAGGGCCTTGGCCAGCGCCATCGAGAAGCAGCCGGCGTGCGCGGCACCGATGAGTTCCTCAGGGTTGGTGCCCTCACCCTCCTGGAACCGGGAGCGGAAGGAGTAGTTGCCCTCGTAGCCGCCCTGGCCCGTGCGGACGATGCCGGTACCTTCGAGCAGCGTGCCCTGCCACAGGGCGGAAGCGTTGCGAATAGCCATGGCTGCGACGTTAGTCCATACGCGGGAACCTCGTGCCATGTCGCGTATGGTGTTGCGCTCACTGAGCGGAACGCGCCGACCCGCCGCGTGCCGGCTGGCATCGTGGAACCATGCGAATCGGGGTGCTGGGCACGGGGGATGTGGGGCGCACGCTGGCGGGCCGGCTGGTGGAGCTCGGGCACGAGGTGACGATGGGCTCGCGGTCCGTGGCCAACGAGGCGGCCGCGCGGTGGTTGGCGGAACTGGGTACCCCCTTGAGCGCGTCGATCGGCACGTTCGCCGACGCGGCCGGGCGCGCCGAGCTGGTCATCAACGCCACGAGCGGGGCGGCCAGCCTGGACGCCCTCGCCCTGGCCGGCGCGGACCGCCTCGCCGACAAGATCATCCTCGACGTGGCGAATCCCCTGACGTTTGCCGGCGGCGCGCCGGCCCTGAGCCTGTCCAACACGGACAGCCTGGGCGAGGCGATCCAGCGGGAGTATCCGTCCTCGTTGGTGGTCAAGAGCCTCAACACGGTCAACTGCGAGGTCATGGTGCGGCCCCACCGGGTGCCCGGGGCGCACACCATGTTCCTGGCCGGCGACGACCCGGAGGCCAAGGCGACCGTCGGCGACCTGCTGCACGCCTTCGGCTGGAAGCACCTGCTCGACCTCGGCGGCATCGAGGCGGCCCGGGGCATGGAGATGTACGTGATGCTGTGGATCCGGCTGCGGCTGGCCCAGGGTTCGGACCTGTTCAACGTGCAAGTGGTCACGGGCTGACCCCGCCCCTACGATCTGCGGGTGGATTCGAACACGCTGATCGCGCTGGCCTCGGCCGGGCTGTCCGCGCTGACCGCGATCGGCGCCGGCGTCGTCGGCACCCGGTCCACCATCCAGACCCGCCGGCTGGAGCACGAGCTGGCCCGCGAACTGCGCCAGGAGACCCGCACCGAGCAGGCCGAGCGCGTCATGCGGCAGTACCGTGACCCGCTGCTACAGGCCGCCAACACGCTCCAGGGCCGGCTCTTCAACATCGTGCGGCTGAACTACCTCGACCATTACCTCCACTGTGGAGACCCGGGCGAGGAGCGGTACGCCCGTGACTACACCGTGTTCGCCATCGCGGAGTACCTGTGCTGGGTGGAGATCCTCGCCAAGGAGCTGCGCTTCCTCGACGCCGGCGACCTGGCCGGGAACAAGGCGCTGCTCGCTCAGCTCGACCTGATCCAGGTGACGTTCCAGAGCGACCGGCTGCCCGAGGCGTTCCGGGTGTTCCGCGGCCGCCAGCGCGCCATCGGTGAGCTGATGATGGTGCCCACCGGCGCGGTCGACGGACCGCGGCACGAGTGCCGCGGCTTCGCGGCGTTCTCCCGCGCGCTCGATGACGACCCCGTGTTCGCGGCGTGGTTCGCCCCGCTGCACGCCGACGTGTACCGGCTCGTGGGCGCCAAGCCCGAGCAGGTCACCCGACTCGTGCTGCTGCAACGGCAGCTCATCGAGCTGATCGACTTCTTGGACCCGGAGCACACCCGCCTGCCCACGCCGCACCGCGCCCAGCTGCCGCCGCCGGAGCTGGCGTCGGCCGGGTCAGCGGGCGCCGGCGGCGGAGAAGGCTGGCGCGGCTGAGGCCGCGGCGGGCGTCCACTCGTCGGCCAGCATGCCGAAGATCGCCTGGTCACAGCGCCCCGTCGGGAACGCGATCGCCTGCCGGCGCACCCCCTCGTACGTGAAGCCCAGCCGCTGCGCGACCGCCCGGCTGCGCACGTTCTCGGCCACGGTGCTGATCTCCACCCGGGCCAGCCGGTACGGGCCGAACGCCTGGTGCAGCAGCGCCCGCGCGCTGCGCGTTACCAGCCCGCGGCCCTCGTACCAGGCGTCGATCCAGTAGCCGATCGACGCCGCCGAGCGGGAGTCGTCCAGCCACAGGCCGCACGAGCCGACCAGTTCCCAGCCGTTGGCCGAGCGCACGACGATGGCCAGCGGCAACTCGTGCCCCTCCGCCCAGCGACGGGCCGAGGCGGTGAGGAACCCTGTCGTGTCCGCGAGGCTCAGCGGCGCGCAGGCCCACGGCTCCCAGCGCGACAGGCGCTCCTGGTTGGCGACCAGCAGGTTGTGGTAGGCGCGCGCGATCGCGGGCGTGCGCACCATCAGGCCCGCGTCGTCGCCGATGGGCAGCACGAACGGCGCTTCCACCACGTATGACACGGTCGCCTCCTCGGCCGGGGATATCGATGCTGGCAGCCCCGCACCCCGTTGTCCAGCCGTTGTTGGTGCCGCGTACACCGAGGTCGTGGCCCTCGTGGGATAGCTGTCGGGCCGGTCGTTTGGCACGATGACGTGGTGGCTGGTGACATCGGCATCTGGCAGGACGAACTGGGCCCGCCGGCAGGCGACCGGACGAAAGCCGCCCGGCGCCGCGTGCGGCCCCCGAGCGGCTGGCTGCGCCGGGCGATGGTGCCGGCCGGCCACTACGGCCCGCGCCACCTCGCCATCGGGCTCACCGTTGTCGGCGCCGGGGCGTTCGCGGCCTCGCTGATCGCGGACTGGCAGCGGGTCACCTTCGCCCAACAGGATGGCGAGGTCAACATCCGCCGCACCTTGGAGTTCGCCGGCGAGGTCGCCTCGCGCGTGGGCGATCTCGACCTGTTCGGCACGGTGTACCTGGTCGGTGTCATCGGGCTGCTGGCCGCCGCCGCCGCGGCGATCGGCCGGGCCGAGCACGCGGCGCGCCTGCGCTTCCCCGTCATCGGCGGCGGACTCGGCCTGGTGGCCATGCTCGTCGCGGTCGCCCTGCGCGCGTCAACCGAGCGCCTCGACATGAAGCGGTCGGTTCTCGACCAGCTCACCATGTCCTACGGCTACGACGACGAAGGCAACCTGCTGTCGATCACCGGCGCCGCGCCACCCACCTTCTCGGTGGGCGCGGGCCTGCTGCTCGCGTTCGCCGCGGTGCTGCTGCCGTTGGGCGCCGTCTGGTTCGCGTCCCGCGCCACGCCACCCCAGGAGTACGCCGCACCGGCGGCGCCCGCCGCGGCCGACCCGGACGCCGTCGAGGACACCGGGCCGGACCTCATCGAGGCGGGCGACACGTCCGTCTGGCGACCCCGCGACCCCTATGACCTCACGGTCACGCCCAGCTGAGGATATTGATGTGAGGGCTGTCGCGGCCGCCCGGTAAGCTCACGCTTTGTGATTGACCTGCGCCTGCTCCGAGAAGACCCCGACGTGGTTCGTGCCAGCCAGCGGGCCCGCGGCGAGTCCCCGGACGCCGTCGACGCACTCCTCGCCGCCGACGAGGCGCGCCGTGCCGCGGTGCAGCGCTTCGAGTCGCTGCGCGCCGAGCAGAAGACGCTGGGCAAGCAGGTCGCCGCCGCCAAGGGTGACGAGAAGGCCGCGCTTCTGGCCCGTACGAAGGAGCTTTCGGCGGAAGTCAAAGCGGCCGAGACGGCCGCGACCGAGGCCGAGCAGGTCCTGCGCCAGGCCAATCTCGTCGTGCCCAACATCGTCGAGGAGGGCGCGCCGGCCGGCGGCGAGGACGACTACGTCGTGCTGCGCGAGGTCGGCGAGCGCACCCAGATCGACAACCCGCGCGACCACCTGGAGCTCGGCGAGGGCCTGCGCGCCATCGACGTCGAGCGCGGCGCGAAGGTGTCGGGCAGCCGGTTCTACTACCTGACCGGGGTCGGCGCGCTGCTGCAGCTCGGGCTGCTGCAACTGGCCATCCAGCAGGCCGTCGAGGTCGGGTTCACCCCCAGCATCACGCCTGTGCTCGTCAAGCCGGAGTCGATGGAGGGCACCGGTTTCCTCGGCGCGCACGCCAGCGAGATCTACCGGCTGGAGGCCGACGACCTCTACCTCGTCGGCACGAGCGAGGTCGCCCTGGCCGCCTACCACAGTGGCGAGATCATCGACCTGAGCGCGGGGCCACTGCGCTACGCCGGCTGGTCGTCGTGCTTCCGCCGCGAGGCCGGGTCGTACGGCAAGGACGTGCGCGGCATCCTGCGCGTGCACCAGTTCGACAAGGTGGAGATGTTCGTCTTCTGCAAGCCGGAGGACGCCCACGACGAGCACCTGCGCCTGCTCGCCTGGGAAGAGGAGATGCTGGCCAAGGTCGAGGTGCCCTACCGGGTGATCGACGTGGCGGCCGGCGACCTCGGCACCAGCGCGGCCCGCAAGTACGACTGCGAGGCGTGGCTGCCGTCGCAGCAGCGCTACCGCGAGCTGACCAGCACGTCCAACTGCACGACCTTCCAGGCGCGGCGGCTCAACATCCGCTACCGGGACGCCGACGGCCGCACGCAGACGGCCGCCACGCTCAACGGCACCCTGGCCACCACCCGGTGGATCACCGCGATCCTGGAGAACCACCAGCTCCCGGACGGCTCGGTCCGGGTGCCGAAGGCCCTGCAGCAGTTCCTGGGCGGCCGGGACGTGCTCACGCCCAGTTAGGGCGGTTGCCTCCCTGCGGACATGGTCGCGACACCTCCATCGGGGGTAATGTTGTCGGCCCTTTCCTCAAGGAGTACGCATGACCAGCAGCGTCGCGGTCAGCCCCGGTCCCGTCGCACGGACGTCGCCCCGGTTGCCCCGCATCATCGCCACGGATCTCGACGGCACCCTCGTGCGCGGCGACGAGACCGTCAGCGACTACAGCGTCTCCGTGCTGCGCCGGGCGCGCGCGGCCGGCGCGACGATCGTCGGCGTCACCGGCCGCGGCCCGCGCCTGCTCGACCTGTGCCGCCGCGACCTGCCCGAGGCGGACTTCTTCGTCCTCGCCCAGGGGGCATACGTCGTCGACCAGCGCGACCCCGCCCGGCCCGTCGTGCTGCGCCGTGACCGGATGCCCGGCGAGGACCTCGGTACCGCCCTGCGACTCATGGAGCTGGCGGCGGGCGAGGCGCTATCCGTGCTGGTCGAGGCCCTGGACGCACCCCGCTCGCCGCTGTGGGGCGACCCGGGCGTCATCTGGCCGTACCCGGAATGGCAGGTCTACGACCGGGCACTGGCGCTCGCCGGGCCGGTCTACAAGGGGTTCGCCCGGGCGCCCGGGATGACCGCCGACCAGCTGCTGGCCCTGGCTCGCCGGGTCGTACCCCTGGACCTGGCCGAGGTCACCCAGGCCGGGCTCGGCTACGTGGAGATCACCGCGCCGGGGGTCGACAAGGGCACCGGACTGGCCGTGGTTGCCCAGGCCATCAACGCCTCCCCGCTGGACGCGGTCGTCTTCGGCGACATGCCCAACGACGGACCCATGTTCCGCTGGGCCGGTCGCGGCGTCGCGGTGGCGAACGCCCACCCGGAGATCCTGGCGCTGGCAGCGGAGGTCACGGCCAGCAACGACGCCGACGGCGTGGCGGCGTGGGTGGCGTCCCTCCTGGACGCCTGACCCGGCCGCACCGCCGGTCGGCGCACGTCGCTAGAGGTACTGGCCCGTGGGGCCCGTCTGGTCGGCGGGGCCGTGCTGGTCGCCCGTCGTCGGGAGGCCGAAGCCGGGGATGCCGGGCCGGCCGGCCGGGAGCGCGGCACGACCGCCGCCGCCGCGCATCTGCTCCAGTTGGAGGCGGGCCGCCATCTGCTGGGCGACGAGCGCGGCCTGGATGCCGTGGAACAGGCCCTCCAGCCAGCCGACCAGTTGGGCCTGCGCGATCCGCAGTTCGTCGACGCTCGGGGTGGTGTCCTGGGTGAAGGGCAGGGACAGCCGCTCCAGCTCTTCGACCAGTTCCGGGGCGAGGCCGTCCTCGAGCTCGCTGATGGACCGCTTGTGGATCTGGGTGAGCCGCTGACGGGCAGCCTCGTCCAGGGGCGCGGAGCGTACCTCCTCCAGCAGCTGTTTGATCATGCTGCCGATGCGCATGACCTTGGCGGGCTGCTCGATGAGGCTCGACGGGTCCTCCTCGGCCGCCTGCTTGCGGCCGGCCTCGTCGACCTCGACCGTGCCCAGGGGGCGCCCGTCCGGGCCGACCACGACCACCGTGCTGGTGGTCGGAGCCTCACTGTCGGTCTGGGGAGTTTCCGTGCGCTCGGCGTCCGTCATGCGCACCACGATAGCGTCGCGAACCGGGCGCCTCCGCGATGTGCCCGACGTTAACGATGATCACGCGTCAGCTAACCGCGCGGGCCGGGTACGTGCGGCGGGGCCGCCGGCACCCGGGCCACGCCGAAGACCGATTGGCCGAACGGCGCGCGTCCACGCCGGTCGAGGAACCGGGCGACGGGCACGAACGTGCGGTCGTAGAGCCGCAGCAGCGCGCCGTTGCGCGGGGTCATGCCGAGGCCCTTCACGGACACGTACCAGTTGATCAAACCGATGGGGTTGAGGTAGCGGACATCCTCGACCTCCAGCCCCGCCTCGGTCATCGCGGTGCGCAGGCTGTCGCGCGTGTAGCGGCGCTCGTGGCCGATGGCCCGGTCGAAGCGGCTCATCGCGGACGGGAACGCCGGCACGATGATGATCACGGGGGCGCCGGGGCGGATGAGCGCGCCCATGCCGCGCAGCGCGCCGACGTGGTCGGGGATGTGTTCGAGCACGTTGTAGGCCACCGCGGCCGTGTGGTGGCCGTCGGCCTCCGCGTCGGGCAGCAGCAATTCGCGGGTGACGATATTTTCATGGTCGGCGAAGCGCGCCGCCAACGCCTTGTAGCGCGACTCGTCAGCCTCGGTCGCGGTGAACCTCTTCACGGTCGGCGCCCACTCCAGGGCGTAGTCGCCGGTGCCGCTGCCCACCTCGACGGGGTCGTCGCCGAGATAGGGCCGGGCGAGGTGGGCGAGCCAGCGACGGTAGGCGCGGGCGTCGGACAGCTCCTCGAGCACATCGGACTGCAGGCGGGAATCTCCGGTCACGGTAGGCACGCCGTAGACTCTCTCACGGCTTCACCCGTACTGTGAGAAGACACTATTTCCGTTTTGTGGAATCTGAGTCACGATTCGGACATGCCATCGCCCGTGACCGGTCCAGCCGTCTGTCGGAGTGCCCAGTGAAACTGTCCATCCTGATGCCCGTCTACAACGAGGCCAAGAGCATCGCCAGCGCGGTGAAGCAGGCCCTCGACGTGACGTACCCGGTGGAGGTCGAACTCGTCATCGTCGACGACGGCAGCCAGGACGGCACGGGCGAGGTCCTCGCCGCGCTCGACGACCCACGGATCAACCTGATCGCGCACCCGCAGAACAAGGGCAAGGGCGCCGCGATCAGGACGGCCGTCGAGGGCGCCACGGGCGAGTACATGGTGATTCTCGACGCCGACCTCGAGTACGACCCGCACGACATCCCACGCCTGCTGCAGCCGGTCCTCGACGGACATGCCCGGGTCGTCTACGGCAACCGCACGTTCGGCAGCCACTCGGCGTTCTCGTTCTGGTACGTCATGGGCAACAAGGGCGTCACGACGGCCGCGAACGTCCTCTACAACTGTTACATCTCCGACCTGGAGACGTGCTTCAAGCTCATGCCGCTGGAGCTCTACCGGTCGCTGAACATCAAGTCGGCCGGCTTCGGCATGGAGGCCGAGGTCACCGGCAAGCTGCTGCGCCAGCGCATCCGCCCGTACGAGGTGCCGATCTCCTACCGCGCGCGCTCGCGCGAGGAGGGCAAGAAGATCACCTGGAAGGACGGCGTCGAGGCGCTCTGGATCCTCACCCGCGAGCGCATCCGCAAGCCGCCGGTCGCCAGCCGCTAGGCAACCAGGAGCACCTTGCCCACGTGGTCGCTGGCCGCGACGCGCTCGTGCGCGGCGGCCGCCTCCGCGATCGGGAACTTCGTATCGATCACCGGGCCGACCATGCCTGCCTCCACGAGGGGCCACACGTGCGCCCGTACGCCCGCGACGACGCGGGCCTTGTCCTCGGCGGACCGCGACCGCAGCGCGGTGGCGGCCACGGAGGCCCGCTTGGCGAGCAGCACGCCCAGGTCAAGCTCGCCCCGCCGCCCGCCCTGCAGCCCGATCACGACGAGCCGCCCGCCCGGCGCCAACGCCTGCACGTTGCGCGGCAGGTAGGCCCCGCCCACGATGTCGAGGATCACGTCGGCGCCCCGGCCGGCCGTCGCCGCCAGCGTCGCGGCCACGAAATCCTCGTCCGTGTAGTCGATGGCGAGGTCCGCGCCCAACTCGCGCAACGCGTCATGCTTGGCGCTTCGCGCCGTGGTGAGTACCCGCGACCCGTGCGCGTCCGCGAGTTGGATGGCGAACGTACCGATCCCGCTGCCGCCCCCGTGGACGAGCAGCACCTCCAGCGGCTGAAGCCGTGCCACGTCGAACACGTTCGACCACACCGTGCACGCCGCCTCCGGCAGCCCGGCCGCGGCGACCAGGTCGACACTGTCCGGCACGGGCAGCACCTGCCCCTGCGGCACGGCCACCCGTTCGGCGTACCCGCCGCCGCTGAGCAGCGCGCACACCCGGTCGCCGACGCGCCAGTCCGTCACCTCCCGCCCGACGGCGGCGACGGTCCCGGACACCTCAAGGCCTGGGTACTGCGACGCCCCGGGCGGCGGCGGATAGTGCCCCTCCCGCTGCAACAGGTCGGCCCGGTTCACGCCCGCCGCGGCCACCTCGATGAGCACCTCATCGGGCCGGACCTCGGGCTCGTCCACCTCGCCCCAGACAAGCACCTCGGGCCCGCCCGGACGGCTGATCGTGATCGCATGCACCCGCACATCATCCCCTGCCAGCGCATCCACTGCACCGCCGGCCGCGCCGTGCCAATGCCCGGCGGGGGCGACCGGGGGATCTGGCACACTGTTCAGGGTGCCGGGAGGGCTCGCCTAGTGGCCGATGGCGGCGGTCTTGAAAACCGCTAGGGGTGGTGACACTCCTCCAGGGTTCGAATCCCTGGCCCTCCGCTTACATGCCCGGCGGCGAGTCGGGTGGCGTTACCAGGTGATGCTCGTAACGTAACGCTACGTGACCGTCAAGAATCCGTGTGCGCCCAAGCAGCGGTCGCCGCTGCGCGCATTGATCAGCGACGTTTTGGAGGTCGGCCGTCGCCGCCGGGCCAGGGACGATGAGTGGCCGAGGCAGTGTCCCCTGTGCGGGTACCACGGTCACTTCGAGCCGTTCGGGGTGCGGCGGCGGCCCGGCGCGATGTGTCCGCGGTGCGGGTCCGTCGAGCGCCATCGCCTCATCGCCCTGATCCTCCAGCGGAACCCGGGGCTGCTCGCCGGGTTGGACGTGCTGCATTTCGCCCCGGAGTACGCCCTGCAGCAGTCGGTCGAGAAGTTCTGCGGGACCTATGTCGCCGCCGTCTACGACGGTTCGCCTCACTCGGTCGACATCCAGCGCATGCCGTACGGCGCGGAGTCCTTCGATCTGATCATCTGCTCGCACGTGCTCGAGCACGTGGCCGATGACCGGATGGCGCTGCGGGAGGTCCGGCGGGTGCTGCGTCCCGCCGGTACGGCCGTGGTCGCTGTGCCGTTCATTGGTACCTGGGAGACGACCTTCGAGGACCCGTCGGTGACCGACCCGCGCGAGCGGGCGCTTCTCTTCGGCCAGTCGGACCACGTGCGTTTCTACGGCGCCGACATCGAGGAGCGCTTCGCCGCGGCGGGCCTCGCCTCGCGCCGCTGCGTGGCGACCGAACCGGACGTGCACAGGTTCGGCCTCTCGCGCGGCGAGACGATCTTCCTGCTGACCCGCGCGGAGGGCTGAGCGCGCGGCACAACCTGTGGATGACGGCGACCAGGTGCGCCTGTCATAGTCGGTCGCCATGGAGACGCGGCGGAAGTCGATGACCGGGCGGCTGGTGGCGTGGCTGCGCGGCGGCAGGTCGCGGCCGTTGCTGGCCCTGGGCCTGGTGGTGCTGCTGTGCGTGGCCGCCCGCCAGTGGCGGTTCGCGTCCGCCCACGTACTGATCGCGGGGCCGTTCGTGGCGCCGCTGTTCATCTGGCTGGGCGCCGCGCGGAGCCGGCTCGCCCGCCCGCTCGCCATCGCGCTGGCCGTCGCGTTACCGGTGCTCTACGCCCTGTCGACCTGGCAGCCGGGCACCATCGCGCCGCCGCGGCACGACTGGATGTTCGCGTACGCGATGGTGGCGTACCCGCTGTGTGCCCTGGGACTGGCGTGGGACCGGTCGCGGGTCGACCAGCCCACCCGGCGGTACGCGATCGGGGCCGGCGCCCTGGCGGTCGGTGTGCTCGTCGTGGGGGTCATCGGGTTCGCGGTCACGTCCGACGGGCACCGCAGCCTGTCGACGCTGAAGTCTCAGGCCGAGGCGGTGGAGGTGCTGCCCTTGCCCCCCGGGTTGACCGTGGCGGCCGAGGAGCGCCGGTGCGGCAGTTCCGGGTTCTGCGACGTGCTCATGACCGTCACCGGGGCGCCCGGCCAGGCACCTGACGAGATCGCCGACCGGCTGGCCGCGCACCTGGTCGACACCGGCTGGCAGGAGAACCACGACGGTTCCTACGACAAGCCGGTCGGCGGGCTCCTCGACTGGCACGAGCACACCGCGCGGATCACCCGCGCCGGCGACGCGGTGGTCCTCCAGCTGGCGTAGACCGGGCGGAGCGATGGGTGTCCGCGCGGACGTGTTGCACCAAAAGTGCGACAGCACGTCCACAGCGTGTCCACAAAAGTGCAGTCGGTGTTCTGAGGCACCCATCCCGTCGAGCGAGGAGCCGTCGATCACGCGGCGGGCATACTGGCGGCGTGGAATGGACCAGGACGTTCAGCCAGGAGCAGTACGACGCGGCGCTCGCGGGGTGGCGCTGGCTGCCCCTCGACGGGCTCGCCGCGCAGTTCACCTCGTACTTCGGGGATGTCTTCCTCTCCTCGCCGCAGGGGTGGTGGTTCCTGGACACCATCGAGGGCGACGTGAAGCTGTGCTGGCCCACGCGCGAGGCCCTGGAGCTCGACCTGGCCACCGAGGAGGGGCAGAACCGGTACCTGCTGGCCCCGCTCGCAGAGGCCGCGCAGCGGCGGGGGCTGAGCCTGGGGCCCGACCAGGTGTTCGACTTCATGCCGCCGCCCGTCCTGGGCGGCTCGTTCGATGTGGCGAACATCACCGTCGAGGACTTCGTGGTCTCGATCAACATCGCGGGCCAGCTGCACCAGCAGCTGCGCGACCTGCCGCCGGGTACGCCGATCGGTCAGATCAAGATCGAGGGACCATGACGGTCGTACGCCGGGCGGGGCCCGACGACGCCGAGGAGCTGACCCGGCTTCGGGTGGTCATGTGGGCGGCCCTCGACGGCATCGCCCCGGTGCCCGGCCCCTGGTACCCGGCGACCGTGGCCCGGTTCCGCGAGACGCTCGCCGACCCGGACAGCGCCTGGGCGGCCTTCGTCGTCGACAAGGACGACACCGGGCTGGCGAGCTGCGCGGTCGGCACGATCGAGCGCCGGCTGCCCAACCCGGGCAACCTCACCGGCGAGACCGGCCACATCTTCAACGTGGCCACGGACCCGGCCTACCGGCGGCGCGGGTACTCCCGGGCGTGCATGACCGCGCTGCTCACCTGGTATGCCGAGCGGGGCGTGACCAAGGTCGAACTCAACGCGTCCCCGTACGGCGAGCCCCTCTACCAGCAGCTCGGCTTCGCCCGCCACAGCATGCCGGCGATGCGTCGGTCGTTGGCGCCCCGACCGGCGAACGGGCCGGGGCGCCCACCAACCTAGTGACAGTGCGAGGCGCGGGTACGGCTGTCGACGCAGTGCTCGGCCGTGCTCTCCGGCACGTCCAGGGTCGGGTTGCGGTCGAAGAAGCCGGCCGGCTTCAGCGTGAACCCGCATGTGTCTACCGGCATGACCGGCCAGTCCTCGGGGCGGGGGAAGTGGGTGAGCCCGAAGGTGTGCCACAGCACCACGTCCTGGCCGTCCAGCTCCCGGTCGGCGGCCACGTAGGACGGCAGGCCGGCCCCGCCAGCGTGCTGGTTGACGAGGTCACCCGCCGAATAGCGCTCGTCCGCGTCGTACCGGGTGATCCACAGTGAGCGGGTCGCGAACGCCGCGCGGCGCGAGATCGAGGCGGTGTCGTCCGCGGCGAGCAGCGGGGACTGCGTCGGGTAGAGCACGTAGCTGGTCGGCTCGCCGAGCCGGTTGACCCGGTCGGCGCTGGAGATCTGCCACACCCGGCCGACGGAGGCGTCGGCGTCGCGCGCCCCGTCGGACTCGTGCCCGATGCGCGTGATCGAGCGGGTGAACGCGTTGCCGTACGGGTTGTCCGCCGAGACCGGCACGCGCGCGACGTCGACCTCGTCGACCGCATTGGCGACGCCGTCGACCATCATGTCCAGCCGGGCGCTGAACAGGTGCTGGTGGAACGGCGCGCCGAGGCCGGGCGCGAGCTGTGTCGCGTACGGCGAGCCCGGAACGTACGACGAGGTGAACACCACGCCGGTCGCCTTCGTCTCCAGCTGGACCGTGCCGTCGAGGTAGAGGTACCAGTAGAAGCCGTAGTCGTAGTTGCCGACCGTGACGAAGAACGAGATGACCAGGCGGCGCTGGCGGCGGGTCTCGCGCGACTCCGTGAAGATGTCGGTGTGCTTCCACAGCACGCCGAAGTCCTCCTCGTGCATGCAGATCGCGCTGGGGATCTCGCGCGGGTTGCCGTCGCCGTCGGCGAGCACCGCGTCGAAGTAGTGGATCTCGCCGAGGCAGTCGCAGCCCAACTGGAGAGAGTTGGCCTGCTGGCCCAGCAGGTACTCGCCGGCGTCGAAGTAGTTCTGCCAGAACCGCACCGGGCTCGGGTCGGCGTACGGGACGACCATCTCGGCGACCGACGCGCGGTAGATGACCGGCCGGTCGTTGATCGAGATCTGGTGCAGGGTGAGGCCCTCGCGGGCGTCGAAGCCGATGCGGAACCGCCACCCCTCCCAGGTCACCTCGTCGCCGTTCACGGTAAAGCTGGGGCCCTCGGGCTGGGTGATGTGGATCGGCCGCAGGGTCCGCCGCAGCGACTCCGGCTTGTCGAAGTTGCCCTCCTCGGCCGGGATGGGCAGGTCCGCGTGGTCGATGAGGCGTACGACCCGCTTCTCGATGAGGTCGACGTAGGCGACCAGGCCGTCGATCGGGTGGGCCCAGCAGTGGTCGTCGGGCCGGTTGGCCACGAAGGACAGCGCGCGCAGCAGGCGGCGGCCCGCCTCGCCCTCGATGCCGAACTCGCCGGCCGACAGCGGGCACGGGCGCACCAGGTCGATGTCGGTGATGCCGCGCCGCTCGATCGCGGCCCGCCACTCGGGGTCGGCCTTGACGATCTCGTCGACGGCCATGAACTCCTCGAGCAGGATCGGCGGCTGGCCGTCGCGGACCGGGTCGAGCGCGGTGTCGCGGTCGATCGCCTGCCGGGTCAGCGAGGCGAGGACGTCGCGCGACGCTCCGGTGTGGACGTCCAGCAGGATCGCCCGGACCCGGCGGTCGATCGGGTCGCCGGGCTTGTGGTTGAGCACGGCGTCCTTCGACGGCTCCTCCAGCGCGAGGTAGGGGAAGCGGGTATCGGGACCGACCAGCCCCTGCTGGGCGAGCAGCGCCCGGGCGGCGGTGATTTCGTCTGCGGTGAGGCGGTCAAGTGGATGAGGGGAGGTCATGCCGGCGATTCTGCCCGCCCCACGCGCAGAAGTCAGGGGTGTCTGATCACGCAGCCGGTGCACACCTTGGGCTCGGGCAGGGTGAACGCGAGGCAGCAGGTGCGCCGACGCACGCACAGCCCCGCGCCCGTGGCCGCGGGTTCCAGGGTCACCAGGTCGTCCACGTCGAACAGGTCCAGCAGGTCGTGCGCGGCGTCCAGGGTGGACCCCGGGATGGCGTCCGCGGCCCGCGACAGGCCGTGGGCCACCCCGGACGCGAGAGAACCCCAGAGGGTACGGGCGCCCAGGTGCACGTGTTCGCGGATGCGGTCGAGCAGCGGGGTGAGGTGCGCGTCGATGAGCGACGCGCGCAGGACCTCGCGCAGCGCCGCCTCGTCGGGCACCACGAGGACCTCAGGTGTCGGGGTGACCGCCAAGGGGTCGGAGGCCAGGATCGCGACCCGCACGTGGGTCATGCCGGCCGTGAGGAACGGCTGGTGCGGCGACCACCGGGCGGCGACCGCGTCGGGGGTCATGAGGGGCACCCGGCGGGCGACCGCGAAGCTCAGCACGGCGGGCAGCGAGACCCAGTAGCTGTAGCACTTCCAGGCCAGCGCGGCGGCCGCGTGCGGGCTGGCGCCCCACCGGCGGGCGGCGGAGTCGAGCAGGCCGGGCAGCGCGTCGCCGGACACGAGCCGGGTGGAGCTGATCCACCCCAGGTGGCCCGAGTGCACCCGCACGCCCGGGGTCAGGCCCGCGGCGGCGGGCCCGTCCATGCGCGCCAGGGCGTCCAGCAGCGGGGCGAGCGGGTCGGCGGTCCGGCTCAGGACAGCGGTCACGCTCACTCCCTTCCCCATGCGCGGCGATCACAGACGCAATACAGTAGCGCGTTTAGGTAAGCCTTACCAGAGTAACCGTCCGGGCTGGGGAAGATCAGGCCCTGTCAAGCATTTTGTCAGAAAAGTGTCGGTCGGCCGGCGGGCATCCGGACCCGAGAAACACTTAATACGGCGCCGAGTAACGCTCCCCCCGACCCGGCGAGGTGACCGGTTATGACGGAACCGCCCGTCGATCGGGCCGCGACCGCCTTCGCCGACGCCCTTGCCCACCTTCGGGAGGAACGGGGCCTCAGCAAGAAGCAGCTCGCCGCCGAGATGGGCTTCGACCCCTCGTACGTCAGCCATGTCGAAGCCAAGCGACACCGCCCCACGGAGGACTTCGCCCGCCGCGCCGACACCGTGCTGCGCGCCTCCGGGGTCATCTGGCAGCTCTTCCGGGAGTACGACGACGCCCGCAGCGCCTCCGGCGGCCGGCACACCGGCGGACGCCGCCTCGGCCCGCCCGAGCAGCGGCAGAACCTGCAGGCCGGGCTCATCGTCGAGCGGGAACTGGCCGAGCTGACCTTCACCGGCGGGCGCTACCGCTGCCTCGTGCGCCGCGCGCTCTACAACGCCGGTACCGAACCGGTCACCCGCTACCTGGTGCGCGTCGCCGTCGACCGGTACCCGGGCGAGCCCGAGCGGTCCAACCGGTACTACCGCACCCACCCGCTGACCTGGACCGAGCTGGAGCTTTCCGCCCGCAGCGCCGGCGAGCCCATGATGATCCGCCCCACCCACGACCGGGACTCCTTCAAAGAGGTCTGGCTGCTGTTCGAGAACGCCGACTCCCGCTTCCCGCTCTACCCCGGCCAGCGGACCACCATCGAGTACGAGTACTCCGTCGGCGAGGACAAATGGGGCACCTGGTTCCAGCGGGCCATCCGGCTGCCCACCGAGCGGCTCACCGTACGGCTGGACTTCCCGGCCGCGCTCGACCCGATCGTGTGGGGCGTGGAAAGTTCCTTCACGGCCGACGCCACGCCGCTGCGTACCCCCATCGCGCACCGCGCGGAGGGCGACCGGGTCACCTTCGACTGGGCCACGGACAACCCGCCCCTCAACGCCCGGTACCGGCTGGAATGGCGGTTCCGGGGCGTCGCCGGGGCACCCAGTGACCGGATGCGCGCCGCCGGGGTCGTGCAGCGCGGCGCCCCCATCCTGACCACGCCCGCCCGTCGGTTCGACCTGCCCACCGACCGCGCGCTCGCCGAGGACGTGGTCGAGCGGCTCCGCGAGACCCTCGGCAGGGTCATGAGCCTGCACGACTTCAGCAAAGGTGCCGGCATCGCCGCCCCGCAGGTCGGCATCGGCTGGGCGGCCGCCATCGTGCGCCCCATCGGCGCCGCCGACATCGTGCTGCTCAACCCGATCGTCGTCGCATCCGCCTCAGAACACGACGAACAGTACGAAGGATGCCTGTCGTTCTTCGACGTGCGCGGGCAGGTACCCCGCCCCACCGTCATCGACGTGCGGCACCAGCTGCCCGACGGGACGCCCGTGGTGACCCGGTTCGACCGGGCGCTCGCCCGGCTCATCGCCCACGAGGTCGACCACCTCGACGGGGTCCTCTACCCGGAACGGATGCACCCCGGCGTGCCGCTGGTACCCGTGTCCGAGTACGACGGGGCGGGCCTGCCCTGGCGGTACTGAC
This sequence comes from Luedemannella helvata, assembly GCF_039528415.1. Classification (NCBI taxonomy): domain Bacteria; kingdom Bacillati; phylum Actinomycetota; class Actinomycetes; order Micromonosporales; family Micromonosporaceae; genus Luedemannella; species Luedemannella helvata. The sequence goes on along the minus strand of NZ_BAAALS010000012.1, from coordinate 65,674 downwards.
TACGCTCGCGTCGTGCTGTCGGATGTAGTACGCAGACGCGAGGTCCTGCTCATGCTCGGCGTGAGCCTCGGGCAGTCCGCGCTGTACTCGATCGTGAGCTTCGTCGGAAAGCTGACCGCCCCGGCGCCGCTGGCGTCGCAGACGACGACGCTCAACCCGTCCCAGGCGCCCGGCCGGCCCTGGCTGGACCTGTCGTACCAGCTGCTCGGCGTGCTGTTCAACATCATCCCCGCGCTGCTGGCGATCCACCTGCTGCGGCGCGACCACCCCGACGTACCGGCGGCGCTGGGCCTGGACCGGTCGCGTCCGGCGTTCGACGTGCTCACGGGTCTCGGCATCACGGCGGCCATCGGGCTGCCCGGCATCGGGCTCTACGTGGCCGCCAAGGAGCTGGGCATCAACACGGCCGTGGCCGCGGCGAACCTGCCCGCCATCTGGTGGGCCGTACCCGTGCTCATCCTGGCCGCGATCGGCAACGCGGTGATCGAGGAGGTCGTGGTCGTCGGGTACCTGCTCACCCGGCTGCGCGACCTGCGCTGGGGCGCCTGGCCGGCGATCGTGGCCAGCTCCCTGCTGCGCGGCACCTACCACCTCTACCAGGGCATCGGCGGCTTCGTCGGCAACGTGATCATGGGACTGGCGTTCGGCTGGTTCTACACGCGTACGAAGCGGTTGTGGCCGTTGATCATTGCGCACACGCTGCTGGACGTCATCGCGTACCTCGGCTACACCTACCTCGCCGACAAGCTGGACTTCCTACGGTGACGTCGGTGGGGCGGCATGGGCCGCCCCACCGACGTGTCGTTACGGCGTGAACGTGATGTTCAGGATCTTCGTGCCAGTGGCCGGGACCGTGACCGTGTGCGAGTCGCTGAGGTAGTCCGAGTCGTTGTAGTACTCCGTGCCCCAGGACCCACCGACCGACCCCTCAATGCGGATCTTGATAACTTGCGGTCCGAGAACGGGTACCTGGTAGACGCCGTTCGCGTCGGTGTCGGCGCTGCCCATCTCGTCGCCCGTCGCCGCGTTGATCACCGTGATCCGCGCGCTGTCCGGCACCCGGCCACCCGACCCGAGAACCGTGCCCGTAAGCGACGTTCCCTTGCGGAGCTTCACGTCGTACTTCTTGGTCTTGCCGGCCTTGACCTTGACCCCATGGGCCGCCAGCCGGTTCGGGACGTCGCCGGACCACTGGGCCGCGTAATCGCGGTGCCGGAAGAACAGCGTCCACTCGTACGGGCCGAGATCCGTGAGTGTGTAGCGGCCCTGCGCGTCGGTGGCGGTGAGCGAACCGCCGCCGCCGTGGCCGTCGTGGTAGCTCGACAGCGCCACCATGGCGTTCTCGAGCCGGGCGCCCGAGGCCTTGTCGGTGACGACGCCGCTCACCGAGCCGGACTTGTCGAGCTTGATCGCGGGCATCGTGATGGTCGTGCCACCGATCAACGTCACCGTCTTCGCCTTGGCCTGTGCGCCGACGCCGCCGTTCGGGCCGACCCACTGCCGGCCGTGCACGCCGTCGGAGACCCATACGAACAGGTTGTAGGCGTCCGGAATGACCTTCCTCTGGGTCACGACGCCCTGGCTGTCGGCGCAGACCCGCCGGCTCACGCCGAGGTAGCTCGGTCGATCGGCCTCGACCAGCTCCACGCACGCGCCTGGCACCGGCACGCCCGTCTTGGCGTCCTTCACCGTGGTGCTGAACGTGGCCCCCTTGCGCAGGCCCATCGCCAGCGGCGTCTCCTGGTCGGTGATCACAATCACGTCCTGGATCTCGGTCGTCAGGTAGTCCGACGCTTCGTCCTCCACGTACGCCGCGACCGTGTACTCGCCAGGGCTCAGACCCGCGAAGGTGACGACCCCGTTCGTCGTGCACCCGCTGACGATCACGCCGCTGTCGGCGTACGCGCAGAAGGTGGTGATGGCCGCGCCCGTCGCCGAGTCCTTCGCCGTGATGCGCAGCCAGCCGGGCGCGATCAGATCGTCATCGACGACGACCGTCTCGCGCGCCGGGACCGTGATCGGGTCCGCGGTCGCCGCCGTCGGCTTCCCGTACGCCCACTGGGTGCCCTCGTCCGTCACGAACCGGACCTTGTAGGTGCCTGGGGCGACGGTCGCCGACCACTCGCCGTTCTCGTCGAGATAGGCGTTGTAGACCTCGTTGCCGCCGCTGATCTCGACGTTGCCGCTCGTGACGACGTTGCCGTGGTGATCGACAAGGCGGCCGCGGATCGTCGAGGTCGCCAGCATCTCCTCGGTCACGACGTTGTCGCCCGCGACGAAGGTCAACACCGCCGCGTCGTCCTCTTCGCGGGCCTGATGCGCCCACTGACTCAGGCCGTTGGACAGGGCAAAATGCACCTTGTACCCGCCGGGGAAGGTGCGTGCCTGCCAGTCGCCGTTGTCGTCGGTGAACGCGTACGTGATCTCCCCGGTCACCGCGTCGTGGAGGGCGACCTGCGCGTCCCTGACCGGCTGGCCGTTGTCGGTGAGCCGACCCGTGACGGTTGCCAGCGGCAGAATCTCGTCGTCCACGGTCACCGAGGCACCCGCCGCGACCGGGATCACGGCGGCGTCGCTGATGCGGGTCTTGCGGTACGCGAACTGCGTCGGCCCGCCGTCCCCGAACGGCCGGAACGCGATCGTGTAATCGCCGGCCGGGAGGAAAGGCACGGTGTACGCACCGTTCGCCCCGGCAGTGACCTGGGCCTGGATCTGCCCATCCACGCTGGACGCCGTCACGCTCGCGTTGCCCATCGCCGCGCCGTCCGCGTCGGTCAGGTGGCCGGTGACCTGCCCGTGCGGGGCGAGCTCCTCGTTGACGACCGTTGCCCCGCCGTCGTTGACGACAATGACGTCGGCCGTGTCGAAGCTCCACTTCTGATGCGCCCACTGCTGGACGTTCCCGGGCAACGTGAACCGCACCTTGTAGTTGCCCGGCCAGGCCGTCGGGAAGGCAAACGAGCCATCCACGCCGGTTGTTGTCGACTCGACCCATCCGTACGACTCGGTGTAGGCAGCGACCGGCACGCCGGCAACCGGCTCGCCGCCGTCGGTGAGCTTGCCGACGATGCCCGTCGGAGCCGGTGGCTCGCCCGGCTTCAACACATCGCTCACCGTGGTGGTCCTGTTCACTCTCACCTGGACAAAGTCGGCCGACTCCTCGGAGTACCTGCCGAAGGCCCACTGGGTGAACTGCGGAGCGTCGAACCGGACCCGGTGGAGGCCGGTCGGCACGACCAGCGAGTACTTGCCATAGGCGTCGGTCGTCGTGTGGTACGTCGCGCCCGAGCTCGAGGTGATCGTCACCGGGATATCGGCCGCCACGTCACCGGACTCGTAGGTGAGCCGACCGTTGATAAGACCCTCGTTGAGCGGGTCGACGATCGTCTCGTCCACCGTCAGCGTGCCCCCGGGGCTCACCTCAAGCGGCTCTGCCTCGTCCTGTGTGGTCTTCTGGTGGTACCACTGGTAGGTCGGGGTGCCCGGCCCGCCGATCTTGTATCGCAACTGCACCGTGCCCGCCAACGTCACCAGGCTGAACGTACCCTTCGTCGAAAGGGTGGCCGTGCCCTGCGAGTCGTTGCCTGCGTAGGCCGTCACCGATCCACGAGCCGGAACTCCCTTGTAGAGCACCGTGCCGGTGATCGTGCCAGTGCGAAGCCGCGTCTGGTTCGCCACCGTGGGGGCACCGGCCGCCACGGAGATCACCTCGGCGCCGGTCATGGTCGTCGCCTGCGGCACGTACTGGGTGAGCCCGTACTCCTGGTCGTAGACCGAGACCCGGTACCCACCCGGCCACAGGTACGGGACGGTGTACACACCGTTGCCGTCGGTCACCACATTGGCAACCCCGGCATCCTCGCTGTTGAAGATCGTCACGATAGCGTCCCCGAGCGGGTCGCCCCCGTCCGTCACGACGCGACCCGTCAACGTCCCGTACGGAAAGACGGTCTCCTCGACGATCGTCTGCTCGCCCGCCGTGACCGTGATCGCCTGGGCGCCGGCGGCGTCCCTGGCATGGTGGTAGTACTGGCGCAGAGGTTCGGGCCCGTCAAACCGCACGACATAGTCGCCGGGCGCCACGTCGGCGAAGGCGAAGGCGCCATCCGCGTCCGTGACCGTGCTCACCACAGCGACGTCATCGATCGTCGACAGGCTCACAGCGACGTCGGGCATCGGGTCGGTGCCGTCACGAAGATGGCCCGCGACCGTACCGGTCGTGTCATTCGCGTACGCGGGAGGCGCAGGCGCTGCGGCCCCGAGGACCACGGCAAGCGACGCCGCGACCGCGAAGCGTGCAAGAAGGGGTGCAGGCATCAGTGTGGTGCCTCCGAAGAAGGGGTGGCTGGAACAGGAAAAGCTCTCAGCTAAGGCTCAGCCGGCGTTGATGATAGGCCCACACATTGATGTCTGGGCTCCTTCTACCCGCTCGCGTCCGATGTCCGGTTGGGGCCGTCCCGCGTCGACGGGCATAGTGCTTTGGCGGGCACCCCGCCGGCCCTGTATCCTCTAGCGGCGGTGGTCCTGTTCCTAGGGCCGCCATGGAGGCTTCGCCTAGTACGGTCTATGGCGCCGCACTGCTAATGCGGTTGGGGTCTTAAAGCCCCTCCCGGGTTCGAATCCCGGAGCCTCCGCGCTCAGCCCGGTATGTACACTGGGCAGGCACCTGCGCCCGTAGCTCAACGGATAGAGCATCTGACTACGGATCAGAAGGTTAGGGGTTCGAGTCCCTTCGGGCGCGCAGCGACATCAGGGCTGTGACCAGCGGAAACGTGGGTCACAGCCCTGATTGCTTCCCGTCATGTGCCGCGAATCTTCCGCATGTTGGGATGCGTTGCTCCGGTGGTGCTCGTCCGTCGACGATGCCCCTGGTGACGCGGCATGTCGGTGTAGTTGGACTCGTGCTGGTGGGTGCCGATTGGTCCGCGCTGGAATCCGGCGGTGCCGCCGATGATGTGGCGTCCACCTGCGGGTCTCGCCGGTCTACCAACAGCGGGGCTCCAGCGGGGCCCTCGTCCATCGCGATGGTCCTGTCGTGGTGCGTCCCATGCCCGCGCCCCCGGTGGGTCGGTGCGGACCTGGGGTTGTCCACTGCCTGTGGATAGTACATGTGTACGACGATGGTCGTTCCTGGTCAGGTCGGTAGTCGTGTGCCCTTGAAGACTTCGCGCCGGTGCCAAGCGATGTGGTCGGTGGCGGGCGGTTGGGTGCCGGGGCGGGGTTGTAGGTGGCGGCCGTGGAGGGCGTAGATCGCGCGGCCGGCGTCGGTGCTGGTGCGGAAGGCGGTGGTGACGTCGATGCGGTGGGTGTGGTCGAGGCCGATGACGCCGCGGTCGAACAGTTTGTGGTGCAGGACGCACAGGGCCAGGCCGTTGTCGAGGCTGTCGGGGCCGTCGAAGGAGAACCAGCGCACATGGGCGGCTTCGACGCCGACGGTGGTGCCGAGGATCTGTCCGTCGTAGCCGCAGAAGGCGCACTGGAGGTCCCAGGCTTGCAGGATCGCGTGCCGCCAGGCGGGGTCGCGGCGTCGGTCGCGGGCGCCGGTGGGATCGGGCAGAACATCCGGCGCGGTCAGTACGAGGTCCGGATCGAAACCTACATCTGCGAGTACGTCGGCGGCGACGGTCGCCGGGAAGTGTGCCTCGGCGAGGGCATGGGCCGTGGACCTGACCAGATCGGGGTCGCCGTGCAGCAGTGTCTGTAGTTCGGGGGTGAACCGGCCAACCGGGTTGTGTCGGTTCAGTGGGCCGACGTCGTCCATGGGAACGTCGGCGTCGAGGACCCAGATGGCATCGGAGCGCAGTCGGGTGAACGGGTACGCGGCACTCTGCGCGGGGCGGGTCCGTGACGCGGGACCGTATTCGGTGATGAGGTCGGCGAGGCGCTGTTGGGCGTCCTGCCACGTCAGGCCGTCGGTGTGGCCCTGGTGCAGGCGGCCGAGGGCCAGCAGGACCAGCAGCGGCTTGTGCGGTGAGCGCCGACCGCCGCGTTCGTGCTGACGCAGCCGGGCCAACCGGTCCAACGGACCGCCCTGGCCGGTGTCGCCGGGTGAGGCCGTCATCACTTCAGGGTGCCACACGCGCGACGGTGCAAAGGAGACGGTGACGGACGGCATGGACGCGGCCGTACGCCTGGTTCTTCGCGAACACTTCGGCGGGGCATGGCTGTCTCCGGAGGCGCTCTCGGGTAAGTGCACGTGCGGCCGGGCCGGGACCTCGGCGATACAGTCGCCGGGTTGATCCGGGTATGGTGGGGCACTGTGGCGACTGGACGCTTTGAAGGACTGATTCTGGACTTCGCGGGCGTCTTGACCAGCAACATGGTTGAGGTCATCACCGACTTCGAACGCCGAGAGCAGCTACCGGCTGGGGCATTCCTGAGGGCATGGGCGAGTCCCCCCGGACAGGAGTTGTACCGTCGCCTTGAAGTCGGGGAGATGGATCAGCGCGGCTGGAACGCTGGCTTCGGCGCGCTGCTCGGGGTGGACTCCGGCAACCTGATGGGCCGGGTGCTGTATGCCTTGGACCCGGCGTACGAGGTGCTGCAGGTAGCGCGAGACGCGCGTGACGCTGGTATGAGAACTGCGGTGCTGTCGAACTCGTTGGGGAACCGACCCTCATGATCCGTATCTACCGTACCGGCTGGACACCATCTTCGACGTCGTCGTCCTGTCGACGGATCTCGGTATCCGCAAGCCAGACCCCGCGATCTTCCATCACACGCTGAAGCGACTCGGTGTAGCTGCTACGTCGTGCCTGTTCGCCGATGACACCGAGGTGAACCTCGCGGCTGCGCAGGCGATGGGCATTACCGTGATCCACGCACTGGACGAGGACGAGACTGCGGTGCGGTTGCGGGCGCTGCTGGGACTTCCGCGCTCGCTCTAGCGGGTGGAGTCCAGGAACTCGCGGACCGCCCGATTGCTCGCGTGGCTGGCGAGTTTCGCCCGAAGGCTGGTCAGGGTTGTTGATGAGCGGGTGGAGTCAACTCCGCCAAGGCACTGCATAGCATGACTGGCTCGATGTAGCGTCCCATCGAGATCACGCAGCATAAGGTGGGCTTCAGCAGCTCGAGCCAGGTAGATGGCGTGGCTCCGTGGATACTCGTCGTCGCCTCGGTAGTCGGCAGCCATCGCCGCGTCGAACCGGCGGAGCGCTTCTTTCGGATCTCCGAGATCGAGGGCGCAAGATCCCGCAATCATCTCGATCTCACCTTCCGTCACCCAGTAGAGCCAGGCTGGATCATCCGAGCTGACACCATGTTCCAGCTGAACACGAGCACGGTTGAGCATGCGGGCACAGGCCCGCCGATCGCCGGTTTTGGACAGGGCGCGAGCTGATCGAGCGGCGAGCATCGCTGACGGGTCTGCGGCATGAGCGGATGGCGGCAATGACGATGAGCTCGGTTCGGTCGAAAGCGGGTGAGGATGAGGCAGCCAACATTGTTCCTGACCGTGGGACTCCCATGCACCGGGAAGACCACTGCCGCTCGGCGCATCGAGATCGAGCAGCAAGCACTTCGTCTCACGAAGGACGAGTGGGTCAAGGCACTCTACGGGCACGAAAATCCACCATCGGCTGGGGCCGTACTCGAAGGACGGCTCATCCAGATCGGGCTGCGCGCTCTTGAACTGGGCAACAACGTCGTAATCGACTTCGGCCTCTGGAGTCGAGACGAGCGCTCCGCTCTACGCCAGGCAGCAGCAGACCTCGGCGCGGCCGTGGAGATGCGCTACTTCGAACTCGCCCCAGCCGAGCAGCGAAGACGGCTCGATCGGCGGCAAGCCGAAGCGCCAGACACGACCTGGCCTATGTCCGACGACGAACTCGCCCAGTGGGCTGCCAACCTCGAGATCCCAACGCGAGGAGAACTCGACGGCAGCGAACCCATTGATGACCCACCGGCTGGATTCGCAACATGGGATGAGTGGCGCGGATACCGCTGGCCGCCTCGGCGGTCGAATGACCCTGCGTAACGAGACATCGGTGGCCCGGTCGCACACCGACGGCGGCATGTGCGAGCCGGTGCGGGATGATCTGCGAGATTGTTCATCGGGGGATGCCGGCCGCTGATTGCGCCGCGCCCGGTTCTCCACCACGCTTGCGGGGTGGCCGACCTTGACTTCTTCGTCGACGTGGTGGTCAGCGGCACGGTTCTGGGCGTGGGCCAGACAGATTCGCCGGACGATGTCGCCCGCACGCTGGGTGATGCATTCGTAGAGAGCCGAACCCGCGCCGCGATGCGGCGTGACTACGGCCTGGTGGAGTTTTCCTGGGGGCGATGGCCCGGATCCAGCCGCTGGCAGGCGACCGGCTTCACCGTGCAGGCGCATCGCCTGGCGAGCATCACGGTCACGGAGGCACTTGTGCATCGGTACGGGCCGTTCGGCCGACATCCGCGGTTTACGCAGTTGAACGCCGAATTGGACCGCCTCGGCTTCTACCTGCAGGAGATCACCGACCAGACCGGCGCGGACTATCGGCGCTACTGGCTTGCCGAGTCGCGGATATCGCTCCTTGTCGCCACCACCGCGTACCAGGAGATGATCGATGCCGGTGACGTGTGGTCGATCAGCGCACCCCATCCGCCCGAGCATGTGGCCGCCGGGAAACTCGGCCGGCAGCGCCAGGCTGTCAAGGACGGATTGGTCCACCTGTTCCAGCTCGATGAGCAGCAGCGCTGGCAGTGGCTGGACCGTCGCCAGCCAGCACTACACGAGCGCACTAACTGGTGGCTGTACTTGCTGCTGCTCATCGATCAACACCTGGGTGACCAGTCGCACCGGCGGGCGGACTGGGCGGAACTGAAGCTCTGGCTGCTGCGGCAGGGACAGGCCCGGGCTGTGTTCACCGAAGCTGAGAGCGCCGAGAAGCTGGCGTACTTCGCAGGCGACATGCGGCGCGCGGGGGTCGAGTCGGTGGTGCTGCCGTCGGCTGACGACATCGTCCGGGCCTGCCTGGACGCCCTCCCAGCCGGTCTGAACGAGGTGGCCATGCTCGATGACCAGCGCGACCTCAGCGGCCTCGACCGCACGCAGATGCGTCACTCCCGGCAGGCGAAGAATCTAGTCAACGCGGCCCAGTGGCACCTGGACGCCGTCCAGGATGCGGGCCTCGCCGCCCAGCTGCGCGAGTGGATCGATATCAAGCCGCGCCTCGTGTAGCAGCCGGGTCTCATCCGGAAGGCAGACCCCAGGCTGGCCTCGACCATTGCACGCTCATCGGCAAATCCGCGCACCGTCCAGCGCTTCGCCGACCCTGCGCGCGCGGTTGGCGGCTCGATGAGCGCCGATTCCGAAACGGCGTCGTACATCTCCGCTACCGCCCTGTCGGACAGTGAACGACAGCCCTGTCCGGTCGCCGCGACGCTGCCCGTGCTGCCGATGTATGTGGCGCGGGTTCACGACGCCCGCCTGCGCACCTTGAACATGGCGTGGTCAGAGCCAGCCGTGCTCGCGGGCCTTCGCGGCGGCCTGCTCGCGGCCGGTGACACCTAGCTTCGACGTGATCGCGGTGAGGTGGTTGCGAACGGTGCCCGGGGAGAGGTGCAGGCGGCGGGCGACGACCGTGACCGGGACGTCGGGGTCGCTGTGCCGCAGGACGTCCAGCTCGCGGGGGCTGAGCGGGCACTCGGGCAGGCTCAGCGCGTCCGCGGCCAGGCCCGGGTCGACGTACCGGCCGCCAGTGTGCACGCGGCGGATCACGTCGGCGAGCGCGCCGCCAGGTGAGCCCTTGGGCAGGAAGCCCTTGGCGCCGGCGGCGAGGGCCCGGGGCAGCTGCGCCGGGCGGCCCCGGCCGGTCAGGATGACCACCGCGCAGGGCGGCACTGCGCGCCGGAGCTCGGCGGCGACCTCGATGCCGTCCAGCGCCGGCATCTGCAGGTCGACGACGGCGACGTCGGGGCGGTGGGCACGGGCGGCCTCGACGGCGGCGCGGCCGTCCGCGGCCTGGGCCACCACGTCCAGGTCCGGTTCCAGGCCGAGCAGGGCGGCGACCGCGACGCGGATGAGCTCTTCGTCGTCGGCGAGCAGGACTCGGATCACGACGGTGAGCGTACGACGGCCTCGACGGTGAACCGCCCACCGTCGGCCCGGGTGTGCAGCACGCCGCCGGCCTCGGCCAGCCGGTCCGCCAACCCACGTAGTCCTTGACTGTGTGCGTCGGGCGCGGCCGCATCCCGTACACCGTCATTGGTCACGGTCAGGCGGACCTCGCCGAGGGCGGCTTGCAGCGTGATGGTGCACCACCCGGCCCGGCTGTGCCGCAGCACGTTGGTGGTCGCCTCGCGTACCACCGCTGTCAGCACCGCCTGTGCCGGCAGATCACCGTCCGGCACGCTGACGGTGCAGCGCACGCCCGACGACTCCAGCACCCGTTCGATCGCGGTGAGCTGCTCGCGCAGGCCGACCTGCCGGTATCCGTACACTGCCGCCCGCAGCTCGACGAGGGTCGACGCGGCGAGCCGGCGCACCTCCGCCGCCTCCTGACCGGCCCGCGCCCCGTCGGTGGCGGCCAGCCGCTCCGCCAGCTCGGCCTTCAGCGCAATGATGGACAGGTTGTGTCCCAGCAGGTCGTGTACGTCACGCGCGAAGCGCAGCCGCTCCTCGGCGGTGGCCAGCTGCACCTGCGCGGCCCGGCCCTGCTCGGCCTGCAGCAAGACGTCCCACAGCCAGACGTGCAGCACGTTAATCGCGGCGAGACCGGCACCGAACCCAGCCGTGATGATCAGCGAGTCGCCGATCGAGCCGGGCGTGACGGCCAGCGCGAGCGCGACCGTGGCGGCGCTCAGCCCGATGGCGAGGAGCGGCCCGGTGAGCACCGGCACGACGCCGACGCTGCACGCGGCCAGCCACGACCAGGTCGGCCAGCCACCGCCGACCGGCCCCACGAGAGGCAGCGACGCGACGGCGGTCAAGGCCAGCGCCACCCGTGACCACCGTTTGACGCGCCCGCTCAGCCAGGGCGTGACCAAGGTGTACAGCACCGCGGCCTGGGCGGCGCTGAACAGTGCGATGCCGAGCGCGCCGAGGACCTGCCGGGCCGGCTCCGGCTCCCGCCACAGCCCGACCGCCGGCAGGAACAGCGCCGCGGAAGCGTTGGTGACGAGCACGACGAACGTGACGACCCGGACCTGGGCCAGGCGCTGCTGCATGGGGCGACTGTAGGTCAGCACCCGTCATGCCCGGACCGTGAAAACGTCATGGGCCGGCGGCGCCCAGGCGGCGGCACGCTGCCGGCATGACAACACACGTCGAGCACCGGGTGTCCCGGCGGGCGTTCGCCCGCCACTTCGTCGAGATGGTCCTGGCCATGGTGGTCGGCATGGTGGTACTGGGCCCGCTGTGGCCGCCGGCCGACCGCGCCGACATCGCGTCGCTGGTGATGGCGACCGACATGGCGGCCGCGATGGCGGTGTGGATGTGGCACCGCGGTCACGGCCGCGCCGCGATCGCCGAGATGACCGTCGCCATGTACGCCCCGTTCCTGCTCCTGCTGCCCCCGTGGTGGGCGGGCCTGATCGGCGGCGACATCGTGCTGATGGGCGGTCTTCTGCTGATGCTGCCGGCGATGCTCCTGGCCATGCTGCGCCGCCCCACCGAGTACGGCACACCGGCACATCGGCACGCCGGGCGGCACGGCCTGCTGGCCCGCTGGCCGAGCGCCCTGGCCGTGCTCATGACCGTCGACTACCTGTTCAACCCCCGGCCGGTACCCCTGGTGGCGATGATGGTCCTGCCGCTGGGCTACCTCACGATCGGCACCGTCCGCCGCACGCTGCGCCCCCGCCCGGTCCTGCTCGCCCAGCTCGCCGCCCTCGCCGGCTACCTGCTCCTGCTCGCCGCGGCGGCGGCCGCCGGCCCACAGTGGGGCCAGATCCTGGTCGGCTTCGGCTGGATCTTCCACGCCGGCTGGGACGCCTGGCACCACCGCCGCAACCTGGTCGTCCCCCGCCCGTACGCCGAGTGGTGCGGCGTCGTCGACCTCATCATCGGTCTCACCGCAATCGCAGTCGCCGTCACGATGTGAGCCGGCAACGGTGCCGCTGCTACCGGTCGCGCCATGTCAGCGGAGACAGCGTGGTCGCGGCCTCGGCGACCTGCCGAGACGCCTCGATGCGCGCCGGCCTGCTGCTCGCACCCCCACCCGATCAGCATCGCCTCGAACACAGCCGGCGCCGGATCCCGATGCACCGCTGATCATTTTGTGGCTTAGGTGGGCCGGTGCGGTACCTCGTGACGGGAGGTCGGTGGCTCGCGCCCGCCGCCACCCAGGGTCGCCCGCCTGTTTCCACTCTTGCACGAGTCGGTACCTGCCCAGGCAGCGACGAGGACGCGTTCGACGTCACGGGTGTAGTGGAACCGAGGGGTGGGCCTGCTCTCCGGCTTTGCCTACATGACTGTGGCGGGCTCGGTGTCGCACCGAGCCCGCCACAGCGGGTTTACCCGATCCTGACAGCCTCGGGCTTACCTGTGTCATGCCGCTAGCGCTGCAGCGTCAGGACCCCCGGCCGGTAGGGAAGCAGGCCGTAGTCGCCGCCGGAGCTGGGTGAACGCCCCTGGTAGAGCAACTGCAGGTTGCACGCGTCGACCGTCTTGGTCTGGTCCGGGTTGTCGCGGACCAGGTCACCGTGACTGATGTCGTTGGTCCAGGTGGCACCGCTGTTGGCCTTGCCCGCGAACGGGTTGCCCTCCGACGTCGCCTGCGCCGTCCATGAACCGCTCAGGCTTGAGGACGTGTACGAACGGAAGTAACGCCCGTTCGACCCGATCGACTCGACCAGCATCAGGTACTGGTTCTGGTTCTTGACCTTGTAGACCTCAACGCCTTCGAACAGGTTGTTGGTCGTGTCGGTCATGATTGTCGTGTACGACGAACCGAAGTTGCCCGGGAAGTTCCCGATCGGCATGCTCGCCCGGTAGATCCTGCCGTTGTCCCCGGCGAAGAACAGGTACATGTTTGAGCTGTCACCGATGATCGTCTGGTCGATCGGACCCGTACTCGAGTTGGAGATGCTGCCCGTGAACAGCGTCTGTGCCGAGGACCAGCCGTTGATGTTGGTCGGGTCGCTCGACGTACGGTACGAGAACGCGCCGTTGCCACCCCACTGGTAGGTGAGCACCCAGATGTTCTTCGGCGCGAAGTAGAACAACGTCGGCGCTACAGCCGTGAACGGCAACGTGTTCTGCGTCGCCGAACCCATGTCCGACCAGTTCGTGAACGGGGCGAAGCTCATCCCACCCCATGACGTACCAAAGTCGTGCGACGTCCCGTACACCAGGTGCTTGCCGTTGTAGGTCACATTCGTGAAGTCCTTCAACGACGCCCAGCCCGACTTCGGAGTCGCCAGCACGCCCGTCGACGACCACCGGTAGGTGGACGGCAGCGCGCACGTCTGCTGCGAGCCGGTCGTCGATGCCGCGGTCGTCGATGCCGCGGTCGTCGCCGGTGCCGATGTGGTGCCGCCACTCCCATAGTGCCTGAACTGCTGGTTGCTCTGTCCGTTACAGGCGTACATCTGCACCTGCGCCCCGTTGGACGTGCTCCAGACGTCCAGGCACTTGCCCGTCTGAACGCTGGTGATGGTGCCGTTGGAGTTGAGGTTCCACTGCTGGTTGGTCTGCCCGTTGCAGCTGTAGATCTGGACGGCCGCACCGTCGCCGGTGCCCGCCGCGTCCAGACAGGTGTTGCTGAAGATCTTCAGCTGCTTGCTGGACGTATAGGTCCAGGCCTGGTTCGGCTGGTTGTTGCAGTCGTAGAGCTGCACCCTGGTGCCGTTGGTCGTCGTGGAGTTGGGCACATCAATGCAACGACCCGACTGGGACCCCTGGATGCGACCGGTGCCGCCGGTGCCGCCCGTCGACGCGGCGCTGGTGGGGGCGGCGCTGGTCGGTGCGGCGCTGGTCGGCGTCGACGACGCGGCGTTGAGGGCGTTGAGGACCGAGGTGTACGCGGACTTCTTGTTGCCGTTGCCGTCGAAGAGCAGCGGGCTGGTGTTGCTGCCCAGCCAGGAGTCGCTGTCGCGCACGCCCCACACGGTGATGCCGACGCACTTCGGGACGGCGAGACAGTCATTGACCACGTTGGCGTAGGTGGTGGCTGAGCCACCCTGGATGTCCAGCTCGGTGATCGCCACTTCCACACCCAACGCCGCGAAGCTCGACAGCGTGGTGCGGTAGCTGCTGTCGTACGGCGAGTTCGCGTTGAAGTGGGACTGGAAACCGACGCAGTCGATCGGCACGCCCCGGGACTTGAAGTCCTTCACCATGTTGTAGACGCCCTGCGTCTTGGCCCAGGACCAGATGTCGGTGTTGTAGTCGTTGTAGCAGAGTTTGGCGGCGGGGTCGGCGGCGCGGGCGGTCCTGAACGCGACCTCGATCCAGTCGTTGCCGGTGGACTGCAGGTTGGACGAGCGCCGCCCGCCGCTGTTGCCGTCGGCGTAGGCCTCGTTCACCACGTCCCAGTAGGGGATCTTGCCTTTGTAGTAGCCCATGACCCCGTTGATGTGGTTGATCATGGCGTTGCGCAGGGCGGTGCCGGACAGGTTCGACATCCAGCTCGGCTGCTGGTTGTGCCAGGCAAGGGTGTGCCCGCGTACCTTCTTGCCGTTCTGGGTGGCCCAGTTGTAGACCCGGTCGGCGTTGGTGAAGTTGAACTGGTTCTGGTTGGGCTCGGTAGCGTCGATCTTCATCTCGTTCTCGGCCGTGATCATGTTGAACTCACGGTTCGCGATCGTGGTGTAGGTCGAGTCGCCGAGCTTGCCCGAGGCGATCGCCGTGCCGAAGTAGCGGCCGGACTGGCCCGCTGCGGCAGCGAGTGTGCTGGCTGCCGCACCGGCCTCGGGGATGACCAGCGCGACCGCGCCCGTCACGGCAAGGGCCGCGCCAGCGATCGCTATGGTCTTGAATCTGCGTTTTGGTGGACGGATCGAGGTGGACATCCCGCTCCTTGTGAACGCTAACATCGGTTGACATGGCTGTTGGCAGGCAGATGCCCGCCAGGAGCGCCGGGCAGCCGACGAGTGGCGGGGTGGCCGTCACCGCGACGTAGCCGGAGGGGTGATCCGGCCGCTGAGCTGCCAGCGCTTGCTGAGCTGTTAGTGCTGGGGGACGTGGGGGTGTAGTGGCGCATAACGATGCCAGGGCCCTCCGAAACTCGCAACAGAATCTCTCCGAAACTTTTGGAACTCCTATCGGAAGTGCCGGCCAGGTCCGGCCGCCGTTCCGCTGCCGACCCGGCGCGGACACGTCGGCATGCCCCGTATCCGGCAGCGCCTTCAGCTGCTGTTTTTCGGAGGCCCGACACAGGGCGGGGCGCAATCCCAAATATATTCACGTTTCTGGCCACGCAGTTCCACGTGTCGATGTTTCGGTGGTAGCTGTCTGTGCCTCACTGGCCAGCCGGATCCTCGCTGAAGCACGTGCCGAACGGTCGACCGACATTGCGAAAGTTTTCACGAACTAGTTGATCTGAGTAGGCCCGCGTCCACAGAAGGTGGCTCAGAAGACGATCAACTTTGAGATCGGGGTTAGTCGAGTATGGACTCGTCGACGATGAGAGCGGGCGGGACCTGACCTGGATGGACCGTGCCACGTGGGTGACCTCCCGTGCGCGCTCCAGTGTTTCTGACGGACTGTCCGTCAGAGACGGACATGGCACTGCTCAGGAAGAAGCGCCGGCGGCGTTTCCCCACTGACATGCTGCGTTGGCTGGAAAAGCTCGGCCGGTACACGTTCGACGTTCAGCACAGCGGCATCGATGGCAGCGACATGTGGGACCGCATCGGGCCGCTGTACGCCTACGCGACGGACGACCGCGACGCCTTTCTCACCGAACTCCGTGCTGTCGTGTCGGCGGACCGGGACGGTTTCGCGACTTTCGGTGCCGCGTGCCTCGTCTGGGAGATGTACGGCAGCGAGGCGTTGGACGAGCCCGGGGCGCTGCCGCTGATCGACGGGGGCATCACGTTCAAGCTCGCACGCGGCGCGGGGAGCCTGAGGCTGACCGTCAACGAACAGATACGCCTCGATCAAACAGCGAGGGACAGGGCTGAGCTGCCTGACGTTCCGTAATGGCCAAATCCTTTGATCTTCCAGAAAGGAAGCTCGCGTGGAGTATCTGTGTCTACTCACCGTCGTCGGTCTGATTGCTCTTCTCATCTGGCAGTTCGTTGAGTCGCAGCGGGCGGTTGCCACGACGACGATCCGGACATCCTACGAACCCGCCGAGGTGGCGCAGGTAGTGCGTGACGCGTTCGGCGGCCCTCGGTCCGTGCTCTGGACCACGGCTGCCGGGCCGGGAATGATCAACATGCGTCGGCGCGGCATCCATGGCGGAATCGTCATGTCCATCGATATCGAGTCACAGCCCGGCGGTGGTTCCACAATCGACATGTGGGCTTCAGAAACCGTCCGGTATCTCGGTGTTCTGGTGAACTTCGCCGGCGTCGTCAACCGCCGCAAGAAGGCGATCGAGCGCCAACTGGATCCCGCGATGCCGTTGTAGGTCTTGGCCCTACCGCCGGGTACCGTCCATTCGGTGAGGGCTGGCGCCGCCGCCCGGAGTCGTGCTCCAGGCGGCGGTCAGCGGAGGTCACCAGTCGCCGCGCACCCCGGCGCTGTAGTAGGTCCCCAGATCGACGTTCAGGCGGATGAGGAACTTGGTGCCGTCCTTGACGTTCGTGGCAATGTTGCGCCACTCGCCCGCCGGGACGTACGTCCAGTAATTGCAGCTGCTCGTGTAGTTCACGAAGATCACGCAGGCGTACAGCGGGTGGGCCGCGTCCCCGAGCGAGGGGATGCTCTGGACCTGGATGTCCGCGCACTGCGACGTGGCGTAGTAGGGGCCGAAGTCGCCCCAGGCCCAGCTCTCGTGCGAGGCGAAGATATCGACCAGGCCGATGTAGTCTTCGCTGTACGGTGCGGTGCGGCACCCGGCCGCAAAGGCGGGACCGGCGGTCCCAAGGACGGTAGCCCCCGTGACCAGGAGCATCAGCGCCGCAGCCGAGGCGCTGAGCCTCCGCCGCAGCCGCCATGCCTCGGCCGGTTTGCGAGTATTCAATTTGTTACTCCTAGTGTCGGTGCACCAGCGATTCCTGTGCCGGCAAGTGCCTGCGATGTCGCCAAGGCTGCCGACCCTGGCGACGACGTGCGGCAGCGGTGGTTCGGGTTCGGTGAGGACCAGCGGCGGGTGCGCTGCGCGCGGCGTCGACAGGGCCTGGCATCCGCGCGGATGCCAGGCCCTGTGCGTCAGTAGCTGCCGGTGTAGCCGTAGGCCCCGTCTTCGAGGATGCTGCGGGAGATCCAGCCCGCCGCGAACGAGGTCATGCCGCCGTCGTACAGCATTGCCGTGAAGCAGTAGAACGAGTTCAGCGAGTCGCTCCACAGCCGGCCGTCACATTCCTGGTACCCGGGGTGCTCTTCGGAGTTCCGGGAGACCGCGGCCCACTGCTGGATCGGCAGGACCGGGGTGGTCACCCGGGCCCACACGGTCCGGCAGACCTTGCTGTAGCGGAGCTCGATCTTTCCGTAGACCGTGCCCAACTGGGTTTGCGTGGTTACTGGGGCCGACATCACGGTTCTTCCGTCGTTGCCGCAGATGGTCTGATCGGCCCAAAGGCCGTCGTAGCCGAACCCGCTCGCGGCGAACGCGGTGCCCGGCGTGAGCCCCACCAAGGCGACGATGACGGCGCACGCCGCCGTGAGCGTCTTGAGCCGACGGTTCAATGGTTCCTCCCCATACGGTCGGTCATCGGCCAGGCGATGACGCATGCACAGTGGAACGGACGGTTGCGGGAAGAACCGCTCGTTGTCCGCACGCCTCCCACCGGGGGCCGTGCGGATGGGATCGAGCATGCCGGCCCTGCCTTTCCATCGATTGACCATTGCCTGCCCGTAGCGAACCCGTACTAGGCTGACGCATCGACGGTGGACAAACAGGGGCACGTACGACGTGGACACGACCGCGGATCACAGTGACTTCGGTGGGCTGTTGCGTACCTGTCGCCGGGCGGCGGGCATCAGCCAGCGGCAACTGGCCGACCGCGCCGGCATCAGCCCGGCCGCGATCCGCGACCTGGAGCAGGGACGGACTCGCCGACCCCAGCGACGCTCCGTGGACGCGATGGTCAGTGCCCTGCGGTTGACCGGCGACAACGCGGTCGCGTTCCGGCGCGCCGCCATCGATATCGACCGGGCCACCCCAGCCAGGCAGGTGGACCCGGCCCAGCCGGTGCGGGTACGGGTACTGGGACCGCTGAGTGTCCAGCGGGGACCGGGGCAGGTGCCGGTGGGCCGGGGGAGACGACGGGCTGTGCTCGGCCGGCTGGCCCTGTCGGTGAACGCAACGGTGCCGATCGCAGACCTGGTCGACCTGCTGTGGGAGGCCGAACCCCCGTTGTCGCCGACGCAGGCGGTGCAGACCTACCTGTCCAGGCTGCGGTCGGCGTTGCACCTGGCCGCACCCGGGCGGACCAGCGTCATCAGCCGGGCGGCCGGCGGCTACCGGCTCAACCTCCCCGATGACCAGCTCGACCTGGCCGAGTTCCGCCGCCAGGTACGTCAGGCCCGCACCGCCGAGCCGGCCCGGGCGTTGGAACTGCTGGAAACCGCCCTCGCGTTGTGGCGCGGCAATCCGCTGGCCGACATCCCGCAACTGCGGAACCATCCACTGGTCACCGCGGTGATGGAGGAACGGGCCGCCGCGACCCTGCGGTACGCCGATCTCGCCCTGGCCGCCGGCCAGGGCGACCGGTGCCTGCCCCTGCTCCGCGAACTCGCCGCGGCCAGCCCACTGCACGAACCGCTGCACGCCCGGCTCATCGCGATCCTCGGGGCCGGCAACCGGCAGGCCGACGCCCTCACCACGTACGCCGAGATCCGCCGACGACTCGTCGAGGATCTCGGCATCGAGCCGGGCCCCGAGCTGGTCCACGCCCACCGGCGGGTCCTACGCCAGGAGCCGGTTGGCAAGTCCGCCGCCTCCCCGCAGCCGAGCGCCGAGGAGCCGCGCCCGCCGGCGCAGCTGCCGGCCGACATCCACCAGTTCACCGGACGCCTTGCCGCAATCTCACAGCTCGACGGTCTGCTCGACGCCCACCACTCCACATCGGCCGTCGTCATCGCGGCGGTGTCCGGCACCGCCGGCGTGGGCAAGACCGCCGTGGCCGTGCACTGGGCGCACCGGGTCGGCCACCGGTTTCCCGACGGTCAGCTCTATGTGAACCTCCGCGGGTTCGAACCGAGCGGCTCACCGATGGCAGCTGCCGAGGCGGTCACCGGGTTCCTGGACGCGTTGGGTTATCCGTCGCAGCGGTTACCCGCCGATCCGGCGGCTCAGCTTGGCCTGTACCGCAGCCTGCTGGTCGGCAGGCGGGTGCTGCTGGTGTTGGACAACGCCCGTGACGCCGAGCAGGTCCGTCCCCTTCTCCCTACCGCGCCCGGCTGCTTCGCGGTGGTCACCAGCCGCGACCCGCTCGCCGGGCTGGTGGCCTCGGACGGTGCCCATCCGCTCGCCCTCGACGTGTTGAGCCACGACGACGCCGAGCACCTGCTGGCCCAGCGCATCGGACCGCGCCGCACCGCCGCCGAGCCCGACGTGGTCGCCGGGATCGTCGACCGCTGCGCCGGCCTCCCGCTCGCGCTGGCCATCACCGCCGCCCGTGCCGCCACGCAACCGCACCTGCCGCTCGCCGTGCTCGCAGCCGACCTGCGCGACGGAGACCGGCTCGACGCGCTATCCACCGGCGACGCGGGCACCGACGTACGGTCCGTGTTCTCCTGGTCCTACCGGGCGCTGAGTCCTGCTGCGGCACGGTTGTTCCGCCTGCTCGGGCGGCACCCGGTGCCAGAGCTTTCGGTGGCCGCGGCGGCGAGCGTCGCCGGGGTGGCGGTGCCGCGGGTCCGGCCCCTACTGGTCGAGCTGATCCGGGCGCACCTGCTGAGCGAGCACGCCCCCGGCCGGTACGCGCTCCACGATCTCCTGCACGAGTACGCCGGTCGGTTGACCCTCGACGAGGAGCCCGATGCGGTGACCGGCCGGATGCTGGACCACTACCTGCACACGGCCCGCGCGGCCGACGGGCTGCTCGAACCCGCGCGGGACCCGGGTCCGGTCGACGCGCCGCGCGCGGGCGTCACCGTCCAGGCGCCCGCCGACCACCGGCAGGCGATGCATTGGTTCACGGTCGAACACCGGGTCCTGCTCGCCATGGCCGACCACGCCGGACGTACCGGCTTCGACCCGTACGTCTGGCGGCTCGCCGAGGCCGCAGCCGTTTTTCTGTACCGGCGCGGGCTGTGGCACGACCAGCTCACGGCCCAGCGCCACGCACTGCGTGCCGCGGAGCGGGCGGGCGACGTCGCGGCTCAGGGGTCAGCTCACGTCCACCTTGCGCGCGCGTATGTCCGACTGCGCCGGGGCGACCGCGCCGAGGCACATCTGCGGGACGCGCTCCGCCTGTACGCGGAGCACGGCGACGCAGGTGGCCAGGCCCAGACACACCATTATTTCGGGCTGGTGTACGAGCAGCAGGGCCGCTACCGGGAGGCCGTCGACCACGCGCAACAAGCAGTCGCCATGTGCCGCGCGAGCGGTCTGCGCTTCGGGCAGGGACACGCGCTGAACGCGCTCGCCTGGTACCAAGCACACCTGGGAAACCACCACGAGGCCGTCATCCACTGCCGGGAGGCGCTCGAGGTGACGCGGGACCTCGGCGACCGGGCCGGGCAGGCCAACGCCTGGGACACGCTCGGGTACACCCACCACCACCTCCGGGACCACGCCACGGCGGCCACCAGCTACGGGCAGGCGATCGACATCTACCGGGAGCTCGGCGACCGGTACCACGAGTCGGTGAGTCTGGGCCATCTGGCCGAGACGCACCTGGCCACCGGCCGACCGGATTCGGCTCGCACGGCATATCGTGACGCCCTCGACGCCCTCGACGAACTCGGCCATCCAGACGCCGACAGGGTCCGCGCTGCGCTGATGAGCCTCGGCGCGTAACCCCGGTGCCGTCCCTGGCGTCCGGCTTGTTGATCACCGGACCGGGTGACGAGCACTCTGGCGGACGACCGGCCGTTCGTGGACGCGGCCCGACCTCGAAGAGCGCGCGGTTCAGCGCATCTGCCGGGTGTGAGTGCGACGACACGGCTTTGCTGGAGCTCGCGTAGTCGGTCCAGTGCCAGCCTGACAATGGGTCACCGCCGTTGGAGAGCGGGACGCATGGACCGGCGCCGGCAACCGGCCGACGCGCCCCCGTGCCTACCGAGCCGACCTGCAGGCCCGCCACCCCATCGCCAGACCCCCACCGAGGGCCACCATCGCCACAAGCCCGGCGACCAACGGCCAGACCACATCCGGCCCGGCGTCCGCGGCACGGGCGTACCGGGGGCGCTCCGCGTTGTAGCGAACCCGCAGGCGGTCACCTGCCGACAGGCGGTCGCGCATCTCGTACACGATCGTGGTGACCGTCCGCCCGTCCGCCGTGACGAACCGGACGGTGAGCGTCCCGCCGTTGCCCTTCACGTGCGGGTTCCACGCCACGACCTCCGCGTCGGCGGTGGGCCGATCACCGAACAGCGCGATGTTGCGTGCCGTCGTATCCACGCAGTAGACGGCCGGCGCGATGCCCAGCCCGAAAGCGAACACCGCGATCAGCAGATCCTTCCACCGGTCGCTGATCCGTCGCGGTCGACGACCTGGCCGCCCATCCGACGGAGGTGTCGGCGGACGTAGCGGAGGTTGGGAGGACACGGCACCAGTGTGCCCGCCGGTCGCAAAGGGCCAATCATCCGATGAGGACACTCAGCCCTGCCAATCTGACGTTGGCAACGCTGAGGTCGGTAGGCGGAATCCTGGCAGAAAGGGCGCGTGGACACGCTCGATCTACCAGGAGTTCCTTGCGCCTACAGCATGACGCGTCGCCGAAGCCGGTTTACGGACGGACTCTTACAGAAGGAGCTTCTGCGGCGATCACGAAGTATTGTTGCGCCACGGCGTCCAGCTGCTGCAGATGTCGGGAGCCGCGCCAGCGTCGGCGCACGCCTGCCACCTGAGTTGGCTACCTTTTCCGCCGTACGCGTTGTTGGCGGTTGAATTCTCGTAGTAGTCCTTGTAGCAGACGCCCCAGTTGGAGGTTCCCAAGTTGCTGCGGCACTGTCCACTTCGATAGAGTGACCAACTCCCCACGCTGTTCATGAGCTGGTTCTGCCAGTTGACGTATACCGCCAACCCGTCCGGAAACCGGTCCAGGACGTACCAGTCATCGCCGGACATTGAGAAGCAGGCAGTCGCAGCGTTGATGGCCTGGCAGATGGAATTGGGGGCCGGGTAGTTGTTTGGTGCGGGCTCCGCCGTCTCCCAGGGATCCACGGCCCAAGCCGGCGTGGGAGCCGCTCCAATAGCGAGCAGAGTACCGACGATGAATGCTGCCAACACTGCCTTACCTCTTGCGGCCATGCTGCCTCCGTCTCGGCACGAGGTTGATTGCGTTACGCAATAAGGAGCGCCGAACCGGTTGGTAGGTTCCGGCATGCAGCTATCAGATTTTCCGGTCTCTTGGGTCGCCATAGCGGCCTAACAACCAGTCCGGTTCTGGTGGAAGATCGAATTGAGGACCTCACGCAACTCATAGCGGCTTTGATGCCCGGACACCGACGGATGAGAGCTTTCTGCGATTCGGCTACGTCGATCCTGTCAGGGGGCGCCGGCATAGTGCACCGCATGATCGCACCCCCCGATGCCGGCACGCTGGAGACGTTCGTCGTGCGCGCGAAGGCCGCCACCTATGTCGGTGGCGGAACCCCCGCAGCGCCACCGTGGCCGGGCAGCCACCTGCTCACCTTCAGCGACGGTCCATGGAGCTACCAGGACTGCTACGTCGGCGGCGCCAGCTTCTGCGGCCAGGAGACCGTACGCCACCACGACATCCCGGTCTGGTCCATGACCTACTACGGCTACCTACTGCGCCCGGAACTGATCGACGCGGCCACCGCCGGCCGGGTGATCAAGGCAGCACTCACAGGGTTGTACGCGACCGGCCGCTTCCTCGGCGGATGGACCGCGCAGGTGCAGGAATGGCTGTACACCGACACGTCCAGCGGCGACGTCACCCGGTTCACCGGCCGGGAGACCATCGAGCGGGACGGGACCGCAGTCTACGAATTGCTCTACCTGGGTGGCACAGTCGCAGAGTGAGTCACGTCGCCCCGCGACAGAGAGCAGCGGCGATCGGTTGTCCGATCGGGGCGGCCGGACACCGGGCCCTGCCGGGGCGGGCCGTGATCGGCCCGCCCCGGCAGAGCGCTCAGTCGAGCAGCGTGGTCACCGAGCCGGCGGCGACCGTACGGCCGCCTTCCCGGACCGCGAAGCCCAGCCCGGCGTCCATGGCGACCGGCTGACCCAACTCCACCGTCAGGTCGACGGTGTCGCCGGGCATGACCAGGTCGAGCCCGCCGAGGTCGACCGAGCCGGGTACGTCGGTGGTACGGAAGTAGAACTGCGGCCGGTAGTTCGCCGCGAACGGCGTGTGCCGGCCGCCTTCGGCCGCGGTGAGCGCGTACACCCGGGCGGTGAAGCGGCGGTGCGGCGTCAGCGAGCCCGGCGTCGCTACGACCTGACCCCGTTGGACCTGGTCGCGCTTGACGCCGCGCAGCAGCACCGCCGCGTTGTCGCCGGCCTCGGCCTCGGCCAGGGAGCGGCCGAACATCTCCAGGCCGGTGGCCACCGTGGCCAGCGTCGGCCCGAGGCCGACCACTTCGACGGGGTCGCCGACCCGCAGCGTGCCACGCTCCACGGCGCCGGTCACGACCGTGCCCCGGCCCGAGATGGTGAGCACGTTCTCGATCGGCATCAGGAACGGGCCGACCCGCTCGCGCTCGGGCACCGGCACGTACCTGTCGACCGCGTCGAGCAGGTCCACGACGGACCGCACCCAGGCCGGGTCGCCGGCGAGTGCCCGCAGCGCCGACACCCGGACCACCGGCACGTCGTCGCCGGGGAAGCCGTACGTGCTGAGCAGTTCGCGCACCTCCAGCTCGACGAGGTCGAGCAGCTCCGGGTCGTCGACCGCGTCGGCCTTGTTGAGGGCCACCACGAGGTACGGCACGCCGACCCGTCGGGCCAGCAGCACGTGCTCGCGGGTCTGCGGCATCGACCCGTCCTGCGCCGAGACGACCAGGATCGCCGCGTCCACCTGCGCCGCCCCCGTGATCATGTTCTTCACGTAGTCGGCGTGGCCGGGCATGTCGACGTGCGCGTAGTGGCGCGTCGCCGTCTCGTACTCGACGTGGGCGATGTTGATGGTGATGCCGCGGGCGATCTCCTCCGGCGCCCGGTCGATCCCGTCGAACGACACGTACCGGTTGGCCACCGGGTCGCGCTCGGCGAGAACCTTGGTGATCGCCGCCGTCAGGGTCGTCTTGCCGTGGTCGACGTGACCCATCGTGCCTATGTTGAGGTGCGCCTTCGCGCGCACGAACTCTCGTTTCGCCATGGTTGATGTGCCTCCACATCTGGCTGAGGGAAGGCATGACGGTGGTACGCGGGCGGGTGCCACCCCGCTCATAGGACTCCGCGCCGAAACCGCGCGCCGGGTACGGCCGACACCCTCTCCCGCGGGTTCCGCTGGTGCTGGGAGAGGGTCAGCGATCGGCTCGCCGCGCGCACACGGCCGCCGGCCGGCACGGGAGAACACCCGCGGGCCGCGCGAACCGGATGGCGAACATGCCGACCACGCTACGGACCTCCCGCCACCGCGCCAACCGAATAATCAATGGCAGCACATCACCCGGTTCGAGCGCTGCACCGTGTTGACGCACCCGCTGACCTGTCGTCGTTGGTATGTGGCGCGGTCATGCGGTCACGGTTGTCGCCGGGTAGTGCTTGCGGAGGTCGGAGGTCGTCATGCGGTCGAGCATCCGGTCGGGAAGGATGCGGGAAGCCCGGATGAGGAAGGCGGCCGTCGCGCCGATGGTGTAACGGGTGCGGGGCCTGCTGTCGGTCACCGCTCTGGCGATCCTCTTCGCGGCGACGTCGGAGGTCACGCCGGCCTTGGTGAACGCCGCCACGTGGGAAGGTATCGCCCGCATCAGAGCGCCGTAGCGCGCGTTCTGCTCGGGCGTCATCCCGTCATCGAGGCGGCTGAGGGCGGCCAGGCCGACGCGGGACATCTCGGTTTTGACGCCGCCCGGTTCGACCACGACCACCCGCACGCCGTGGGGACGCAGCTCGTTGCGGAGCGCGTCGCTCATCGCTTCCATCGCGAACTTGCTTGCGGCGTACGGTCCGTAGCCGGCCATCGAGATCCTGCCGTTGAGGGAACTGATGTTGACGACGCGTCCCTTGTCGCGGAGCAGCGCGGGAAGCAGCGCCTGGGTGATGGCGACGTGGCCGAAGAGGTTCACCTCGAAGATGCGCCGCCATTCGCTGAGCGGCATCACCTCGACCGGCCCGGCGCCGGGGATGCCGGCGTTGTTGACCAGCGCCCGCAGCGGCCGCGGATCCCGGTCGACCCGTGCGGCGAGCGCGGCGACGTGGTCAGGGTCGGTGATGTCGAGGATCACGGGCTCGATGCCGTTGGCCTGTAGGGGCATCCGGTCGCTGTCGCGCCGTACGCCGGCGAGGACGTGGAAGCCGCGCCGAGCCAGCTCCCGCGCGGTGGCCGCGCCGATGCCGGACGACGCCCCGGTCACGATTACCAGTTCCCGAGTTTCAGATGACGTTGTCATCTCTTGAGTGTGGGGGATTGAGATGACATCGTCAACTGGTTCAAGTGACTTAGTCATCACGGGCGGGCTAGGATCGCCTGCGTGATCAGCCGTGCCGAATCAGCCGCTGCCACGCGCCGCGCCCTGCTCGACGCGGCCGCTGAGCTGCTCGATTCCGGTGGCCTCGACGCGGTGACCTTGCGCGCGGTGGGGGCGCGCGCCGGCGTGACCCGCGGAGCGCCATACCGGCACTTCCCCGACAAGGAGAGCCTGCTGATCGCCGTCGGGACCCGGGCATGGGACACGCTCGGAGACCGCATGCAGGCCCTTCGCGCGGAACCGGGCCTATCGGCCGCCGAGAAAATTCGCGGCGGTCTGATGGCGCTCATCGACATCGGCCGCTTTCAGCCGCACCTCTACAAGCTCATGTTCAGCAACCCGCCCGGCGACCCCACAGCACTCGCCCGCGCCGCCCAGCGAAGCCAGACCGAGTTCCTGGCTGTCGTCGCGGACCTGGTCGGCGAGCAGGACGCCCGCCGATACGCAGCCCTGCTCATCAGCAGCGCGAACGGGATTGCCGGCCTGGAGGCCAGCGGCCAGCTCCCCGACCCGAAGTGGGGAGGCGTCTGCGCCGAAGACCTCACCGACACTCTCGTCGACATGATCGCCGGCAAGAGCCGGCACGCCTGACCGGGGTGTCCCTGTCGCTGATGGTTGAGAATGGTGGCCGCATCATGCTCGAGGGCGATGACGAGCTTGACGACGTCGACCTACCGATGGTCGCCCACGTGGTCGACAACATCGACGAGTACCTGGCTGCGGCGCTTGGCTTCGTGCGCGCCGTGTCGCTGGCCGACCCGGCCTCGTCCGGCCCGACCGAGGGCGACCTCCGAGCCCGAGGAGCTGCCGCTGGGCGAGCCGCAGCTCGTGTTCTATGCCGGCAACGACTGGCTCCTGCACTTCCAGGAGGGCCGGTTGCCCGGATGCGACCCGTACGGGCTCGGCGTGGTCTTTGACCGGCATCAGCCGGTACGCCTGGAAGATCTGAGCGGCGCCGAGCCGATCGACTGACGCCGCCCTGCTCGGGACGCAGGCCCACGACCTGTTCCGGTCGGTCCCGCCCGGTGTGCGGGAAAGGCAGGTTCCGCCATACCTGGATCGGCTGCCGGGCAGCCGGCCGGACCGAGGTGGTGTGCGCTACCGTCTGCTTGTCGCGGCGGCGCTGAAGATCCGCGGCGATCAGTCCGATCCTGAACAAGGCGAGGGTACCCAGATGACCGACGCTCCCGGCGACGCCGATCCCACCGCTGAGGCCGAAGCGGAATCCGAGGACCTGCCGCAGCCCTTCGAGAACCGGGCGGCACGCCGGTCCAAAGGCAAGGCACCCGTTAACCCCATCGGGGGTGCCGCAGGCCGCGTCCGCGGCCGTTCCGGGACGGTGCAGAGCCCTCGTCAGTACGGCAACCGTCGAAGCGGCTGATCTTCGGCACTCCTGGTCACGGCCGACGGGCCAGCGTCAGGTCCGTGATCGACGCTCTCCGTCGTTCCCGGAAGAAGGTCGCTGGGTGAGGTCGGCTCAGGCCGACCGGGCCGTAGCAGCGCCACGCCGAGCAGCGCGAAGATCAGCATCCAGGCGCCGATCGTGAGTCGGGCGAGCACGAATGGGCCGAAGAGGGCCGGCGTGAGCGGCACGAAGACGAAGATCCCTAGGGCGAGGACGACGAACCGAGGCCAGCCCTGCCACCGGCGGGCGCGCGCAACGGCGATGCCGAGCAGGATGAGAGCGAATCCGTTGAACATGGACAGCACGCCGTAGACGCCTTCGATCGTGTCGGTTTCCGGTGACGGGTACGCGGCGTCCCTCGCGGAGATCGCGACGAGTTCCTGCCCGGCGAGCAGCACCATGGACCCGACGCTGGCGACCGCGCCCATGACGGCGAGCACGCCGCGGCCGGCGTATCCCGTTCGCCAGACGGCGAGGAGTCCCCAGGCCAGAGCCAGATGGTGGACGAAGAAGAAGACCTGGATGGCGACGTAGCCGTCGGCGGTGAGCGGATAGCTGAACCGGTCGTCGGTCACGGCTGGTGGCACGTACGCGAGGAAGAAGCCGCACGCGACGCCGGTGAGGCCGGCGAGGAGCAGCGCCCAGCCGCCGGCCCGTCGCAGGGAGGATGTCTCGTTCATACCGGGCGACGCTAGGTTGGATCCGGGCGGCTGCCGTCCGGGAAACCACTCATCGTGGTACTCATGGTGCGCCGTGCGGTTGCCGGTACGGTGGGCCGGTGACCGACGCGCGCCTGGTTGGCCGGGCCCGTGAACTGATGGTTCTCGACCGGCGGCTCACGGCCGCGCGGGACGGTCACGGTGGACTGGTGCTCGTGGAGGGTGAGGCTGGCGCCGGCAAGACCGCCCTCGCTGATGTCCTGGTGGGCCGGGCGCGGGCCGCCGGTTTGCGGACCGCGTGGGCTGGGCCGACGTGCCGTCGGTGCGGTTGCTGTTGGCCGTGGCCGCCGCGGCGGCGGACGCCGCGATGCTGGTGGTGGGTCTCCTGCGGGAAGGGGAGGTGGGCCCGCCCGGTGACCTGGCCGGAGCGCTGGCCGAGGTCCGACGGCAGCGGGCGGTCGACCACCTGGTGCTCGGTCGGCTGTCACCGGACGAGGTGGCGCAGCTGACCGTCCTGGTGTCGGGCAGCCGGCCGGAGGATTCGCTCGTCCGCGTCGTCCAGCAGCGGGCCGAGGGCAATCCGCTGTTCGTGCGGGAGTTCGTGCGGCTGTGGGAGACGGCCGGTCATGTCGAGGGCGGGCTGCCGCAGGGGGTTCGCGACGTCATCGGCCGCCGGTTGGACCTGTTGCCGTCGGCCACCCGGGACGCGCTCCGGCGGGCCGCGGTGCTCGGCCGGGAGTTCACGGTCACGACGTTGGGCGCGCTGATGG
The DNA here is from genome assembly GCF_039528415.1 of Luedemannella helvata. Lineage (NCBI taxonomy): Bacteria > Bacillati > Actinomycetota > Actinomycetes > Micromonosporales > Micromonosporaceae > Luedemannella > Luedemannella helvata. Next base: position 37,036 of record NZ_BAAALS010000012.1, on the reverse strand, counting down.
ACGTGCCGCCGGGGCGGGTGCTCGACCTCCTTGAGCCGGCGATCGCCGCCGACTCGCTGCGGTTCGACGGGCCAGGGCTGCGGTTCGGTCATGTCCTCACGCAGGAGGTGCTGTACGCGGAGCTTCCCATGGTTGAGCGGCAACGCCTGCACGCCCGGGCGGCTGCGGTGCTTCAGGCGGCCGCGGCGCCGCCGGCCTCGGGGTACGCGGGCCCGATGGACGCGATCGCGTTCCACCTGCGCCGGGCGGCCCCCCTCGGCGGGGCCGACGAAGCGCTGGCGGTGACCCGGCAGGCGGCGCACCGGGCACGCAGCCAGCTCGCGTACGAGCACGCGGCGTTCCAGTACCGGGAGGCGCTCACGCTGCTGCCACTGATCACCGGCGGTGCGGCGGAACGCGCAACGCTGCTGCTCGACGCGGCGCACTGCGCGCTACGTGCCGGCGCGGTCGAGGACGCCTGGCGGTCCTGTCGGGAGGCGGCCGACGTCGGCCGGGCGACCGCCGCGCCAGCCATCGTGGCGGACGCGGCCGTGGTGCTGCGCGGCATCACGAATTCTCCGTTGACGGCGCAGGTCCACGCCCTGAGCCGGGAGGCGTTGGGTTTGATCGGCGAGTCCGACCCCGTTCGTGCGGCCAAACTCATGGCGCAGCTGGTGATCACCACTGACTCGTTCGCGGCCGGCGGCGATCAGGACCTGAGCGGGCGCGCGTTGCGGATCGCCGAGGCCACCGGCGATCCCGACGCCCGCTTCCTGGCGATGCAGGCCAGGGCGGTCGCGTTGGTGAACAGCCAGTACGTGCTGGAGCGGTTGTCCCTGGGGGACCGGGCCCTGCGGCTGGCCGAGGAAACCGGCAACGCCGAGTACGCCGCCTGGGGCCGCACCTGGCGGCTGGACGCCCTGTGGGAACTCGGTCGCCGGCTCCAGATCGACGCTGAACTGTCCGCCTTCACCACAGTGGTGGGTCACCTGCGGCAGCCGTGGTGGCACTGGCGGCTGACGATGATGCAGGCGGCGATCGTGGCGCACGAGGGTCGCTTCGCCGCCGCCCGGGAACTCGCCGACGACGCTCGCGAACTCGGGTTGCGGGGCGGGCACGGCGAGGCGGCGTTTTTCCACCTCGTGTTCCGCGCCCACATCGCGGTATGGGACGGGGTAGGTCTGGACGAGGTCGAGGCCGAGGTCACCCGCTTCGTGGAAACCGGACCGTTTCTCGCCAGAACCTGGCTCGCCCACCTGCTCGTCGGCCGGGGTCGGCTCGACGAGGCGGCGCACCTGTGGGCCGCGGTGGCGCCGCATGTGTCCGCCTTCCCCCGCAACGCTCCTGAGTGGATCGTCGCGGCCTGCGGAAACGCCGAGGTATGCGTCGCGGTCGGCGATCGGGTCACCGCCGCGGCGATCGCTGAGGCGCTCACTCCGTACGCGGACCGGCAGGCCATCTCCGGGGCGCACACACCGTCCGCCGGCCCGGTCTCGCTCTACCTCGGGCTGATGGCGACCGCGACCGAGCGGTGGGACATCGCCGAGGGGCACCTGCGGACCGCGCTGGTGTCGGCCAAGGCGATGGACTCAGGACCGTACGAGGCGATCGCCCGGCTGGCGCTCGCCCGCCTGCACGTGCGCACCGGACGCGACCAGGCAGCCCGGGAGCACCTCGACCACGCCGTGCGCATCGCGCGGCGGCTCGGCATGCCGCGCGTGTTGGCCGACGCGACCGCCCTGCGCGACACCCGCCACAGCGTCCTGACGCCCCGCGAGGAGCAGGTCGCGGCGTTCGTGGCGGACGGGCTCAGCAACCGTCAGATCGCACAGCGGCTGCGGCTGTCGGAGCGCACGGTCGAGAACCACGTCACCCACATCCTCACCAAGCTCGGGTTCGAGTCGCGTGCGCGTATCGCCTCCTGGTACGCGACCCGGGGCGACGCGTCGCGCTGAGTACCCAGCTGAGTGGTTTCCCCGATGGCGGCCAGCCCGGCCGGCCATAGCGTCAGCGACGTACCGGAACGCTGACGCCAGGAGGCGCGACGTGATGCACGCAGTCGTGGGCATCTGGACGACGGACGTGGCCCGCAGGGACGAGCAGCGCCGCCTCCTCACCGAGGAGATCGTGCCGTTGGTGTGTCGTCAGCCGGGCTTCGTGTCCGGGTTCTGGATGGACGACCCCGAAACCGGCAAGAGCCACACCACCATCATCTTCGCCAGCCGCGCCACGGCGATCAGCTTCCGGGCGCTGGTGGAGAGCCGGACGCGGCAGGACGCGCAGGCCGGCGTCACCAGCGACATCCTCACGACGGTCGCCGTCGTGGCCGCCGCCCACCACCCAGGAGGTACACCATGAACCGCACCCCGGCCGTCGTCACCGGTCTCCTGCTCAGTCTCCTCCTCGGCCTGCTCGATGTAGCCGGCGTGTTCGCCACCGGGGTCGAGGGAGCCCCGCCGCTCGGCCTGATCTACACCGTCGCGGTACTGGGCCTGATCACCATCGCCGCCGCAGTGCTGGCCTGGCGGGGCAGTCGCCCCGCTGTGCTGACCGTCGCGGCATCGCGAGCCGTTTCGGCCCTGCTCGGCCTTCCTGTCGTTCGGCGTTGCGCCGGCCGGCCGCGCCGGCCTGACCTGCCCTCGCCCGGAACCTCGCCGCCCGCCTCAGCGAAGGGTGCGCGGATCGAGGTATCCGGCGAGGCGCCGCGTCACCCGCACCGTGGCCCGCAGCTGACGCCGTACCTCCCCGGCGCGCTCCCAAGCGTCGGTGCGTTGCGCGGGTCCCGGCTCTTCCGGGGCGTACGCCGCGCTGTCCACGAGGGACGCCAGGTGGGGCAGGCCGGCCACACCGGTGGCCCGGGCCACCACCTCGCCGGTGGTCATCGAGGGGGTCACGGCGATGCCGGCCTCGCGTAACCGCTCCAGCGTCTCCCACCAGGCACCGAGCACGGCGAGCCGGGTCGGCCCGGCCCGTCGGCGCCGGGTCCGGCGGGCGACCTTGACGGCCGGGGTGGCCAGGACGGACGCGAGGAGCAGCGCGATGAGGACCGTTGCCGCCCACGCCCAGGTGGGCACCTGTCGGTCCGCCGCGCTGGGCCCGGCGAGGTCGGCGGGCGCCTCGTCGTCGGGGTCGACGACCGGGTCCGGGCGGTCGGCCTGGCCGAACGGGTCGTCCGCCGGCCGGGGCGCCGACCCGGCCGGGCGGGCGCCGGCGCGGGTGCCGATGGGGTTGGCGCGCGGGCTCGGGTCGAGCGTCACCCAGCCGAGGCCGGCGAAGCGCACCTCGACCCAGGCGTCCACGTCCGCGCCGCTGGCCTCGAACCGCTCGCCGGTGTAGCGGGGACGCAGGCCCATCACCACCCGGGCGTCGGCGCCGAGCTGGCGGGCCAGCACCGCGTACGCACTGGCGTACTGCTCGCTGGTGCCGCGCTTCGTCGCCAGTAGCCGCTGGATCTGGTAGTAGCCGTGCCCGCCCGCGGCGTCCTCGGCCTGGTCGTAGCGGAACTTGCCGTTGTCGCGGAAGTGGCGGTAGAGGGCGAGCAACTGGTCGGCGCCCTCGGGCTGGTCGGCGACCACCCGGTCGACGAAGCTGCGCACGTCGGCCGGCAGTGGCGGCGTGAGCGGCTGTGCCGGGGGCACCGGTTGGGCGGCCAGCACGCGGTGCGGGTCCGGTTCGCCGACCCTGGCCGCCACGTCGTACGCGCGCGGCGGGGTGGTGTCGATCGGGACGGCGAGGTCGCCGGTCGCCTCGTCCACCCCGAGGCCGCTCTGGCTGACAGTCGTCGCCCGGCCGGCCGTGACCAGCCAGTCGAGTTCGCCAGCGGTCACCTCCACGTGCGCGCGTACGACCCGGGCGTCCGCCGCTTCCGCTACGGGCAGTTGGTGACCTGCGCGCCGGAAGTCACCGGCGACGGTCCAGTACGACCCGTCGAACCGGGTGAGGGTCGCCATCCGCAGCGTTGTGGTCGGCGACGACACCGTGCCCGTGAGGGCCAGCCGGACCCGGCCGTCACGCAGGGCGAGGTACTGCTGCAGCGGGCTCACCCCGCTGCGCGGCGTCACCGGCGGCGCGACGGCGGCGCGCAGGTCGGCCGGCGGCCGCGTGCCGACCCCGGGGGCGCCGGGCCCCAGCACGATCGCGGCCACGGCGGCGAGGACGGCGATGGCGGCCGCCAGCCCGGCCCGTACCGGCGAAAACCGGCGGCCCGGCGCGCTCTCCCGGGCCGCGCCGCCCGGAACCGCGCCGCCCGGCACCGAACGGCTGGCGCCGGTCAGCAGCAGACCGAGGGCGCCGGCGAGGAAGGCGGCCGCGTACCACGCCGGAAGCGACGGTCCGGCCGCGCCGAGGCTCAGCGCGATGACCAGGCAGGCGACCGGCGGCGCGGCGGCGGCCAGTGGCGTTCGGGCGTACACGGCGAGCAGGAGGGCGGCCAGGGTGCTCCACCCCGCGACGATGGCGGCCGCCGCGAGCGGCGGGCCGGTCGGGTCCGCGGGTACCGCGCCGGTGAGCAGTTGGCGGGGCCCGTGCACCACGGCGGCGCCCGCCCCGGTGACCGCCGCGGCGACGGCGACGACCGCGAGCGCGCCGACCAGCCCGGCCATGGCCGCGGGCAGCCGCGGGGCTGACCGGGACGTGCCCGACAGCGCGGCGACGACCCCCATGCCGGCCGCCGTACCGGTCGCGGCCAGCACGCCGGTCAGCAGCGGGCCGCTGAATCCGCCGAAGGCGGGCGCGAACCCGAGGCCGGCCAGGGCCCCCAGCAGGCCGGCAAAGCCGACCCGGACCAGCGGCGCGACGAGCGCACCGCGGACGAGCCCGCTCACGATGCCGTCTCCCCGCGGACGAGCCGGTTCCACGCGAACGCCGCCTCGACCGCGTTCGGCGCGTCGATGATCGCCATCCCCGGCCGGCGTGCCACGCTGCCGGTCGTCGACGAGCCGCCGAGGGCCACGACGACCACGGGGGCGTACCGGCGTCGCTGTTCGGCCAGCCGGCCCAGCAGGCCGGCGTCGATCGGGCCGGTGACGGCGACCAGGACGCCGCCGCCCGGGGCCCGTTCGATCACGCTGAGCAGCCGCAGCGGGTCCGGGTCCGGGGTCGGCTCGGCCAGCGCGAGACGGTCCATCGTGGACTCGGCGCCGCCGTCGGCCTGCTCGCCCACGACCCGCAGGGTCACCGGGCGGCCCACGCTCTCCACCGCGCGGACGACCGAGGCGGCCAGCTCTACGGCGTACTCGAAGAACTGCGCGGAGCTGAAAGCGTCCGCGCGGGCATCGAGCACGACCGTTGTCGTGGGTTCCATGGTGTCCACGTGCTCGCGGACGACGAGGGTGCCCAACCGCGCGGTCGTCTTCCAGTGGATCTGGCGCGGGTCGTCGCCGGGCACGTAGTCGCGCAGCGACGAGAACGTGACGGTGCCCAGCCTGGCCTGGTCGTTGGCCCGTCCCTCGTAGTCGAGCACCACCCCGACCGGCAACGGTTGCAGCGGATGCACCCGGGGATGGACCCACAGCACCCCGTCGGCGGTCTGCCGCTGCCGCCACGCGAGCAACCCGAACGGGTCGCGCCGCAGTACGGTCATCGGGCCGAGCCGCAGCCGGCCGCGTCGCCGGGCGGGCACCTCGTAGCGCACGGTGCGGCGACCGTGGCCGGCCAGCGGGGAGACGGCCAGCTCCACGAGCTCTCCCGCGCCGATCTGGTCGATGGCGGTGAACGCGGGCGACGGCCACCGCACGGTGTTGCGCACCTCGACCTCGCCGGTGGCGATCTCGCCCACCGTCAGGCGGGCCGGCGTGACCCGCCGGGTCAGCGTGACCGACGGGCGCACCGCGACCGCCACCAGGGCGCACGCGAGTACGGCGAACGCGCCGACCGCGATCGCGACGAGCACCGGATAGCCGAGCAGCACACCCAGGCCGTAGCAGGCGACCGCGCCGGCGGCCAGGCCGATGCCCGAGCCGGTGGCCGTGAAGCGCCGCACGTCGCCCGACCTCAGGCCCGCGCGGCCGACAGGGTCGGCACGCGCACGCTGTCCAGCACCTCCGCGAGCACCTGCGCCGCCGTGGTGCCCCGCACGTCCGCGTGCGCGGACAGCACCAGCCGGTGGGTCAGCACCGCGCCGGCCACGGCCTTCACATCATCGGGTACGACGTAGTGCCGGCCGGCGCAGGCCGCGTACGCCTGGGCCGCGCGTACCAGGGCGAGGCTGCCCCGGGTGCTCACGCCGAGGCGCAGCGCGTCGTGGTTGCGCGTGCCGTACGCGACGAGGGCGATGTAGCGGGCGATCTCCGGGGCGACGTGGATGTGCCCGACCTCGGCCTGTACGGCGGCGACGTGGTCCGGCGAGGTGACCGCGCGCAGCACCGGCGGCGCGGAGCGGGCGCGGCCGCTGAGGATCTCCTCCTCCACGGCCACGTCGGGGTGACCCAGCGAGATCCGCATGAGGAACCGGTCGAGCTGCGCCTCGGGCAGCCGGTAGGTGCCCTCCAGGTCGATCGGGTTCTGCGTGGCGACCACGAGGAACGGCGTCGGCACCCCGTGCGTGACACCGTCCACGGTGACCTGAGCCTCCTCCATGACCTCCAGCAGCGCCGACTGGGTCTTCGGCGAGGCCCGGTTGATCTCGTCGGCGACCACGACGTTGGCGAAGACGGGCCCGTGCCGGAACTCGAAGCCCTGCCGCTGCTGGTGCCACACGGACACGCCGGTGATGTCCGTGGGCAGCAGGTCGGGCGTGAACTGGATGCGGTGCGCCGTGCCGCCGATGCTGTTGGCCAGGCCCTTCGCCAGCGACGTCTTGCCGGTGCCGGGCACGTCCTCGATCAGCAGGTGGCCGCCGGCGAACAGGCACGTCAGGGCGAGCCGGATCGCGGCCGTCTTGCCGCGCAGCACCTGTTCGATGTTGTTGCTGATGGCGGCGGCCAGGTCCGCCGCGTTTCCGCTGGCGGTGGGGGCGTACATCGTCATCCGTGCGTCCTTCGTCAACGAGGGGTCGGCAGGCAGGCGGGCGGCGGCGGTGGGGCGGCGGGGGACGGGTCGGCCGCACCGACCGCGAGCACCAGGAAGCAGGTTTCCTTGACCCGGGAGAGCGGCACGGTGAACGACGTGATGTCGGCCGCGAGCTGGTCCGACACCGGCGCGCCGTCGGCGTTGACGACCAGGAAGAAGGAAAACCCCGGAAGCTCACCCGCCGCGGCGGACCACCGCACGGTCGCCGCCGAGCCGGAGGCGGTCACGGTGGCGGGCACGGTCACGAAACCCGGCTGCCCAACCGACCCGCTCGCGGCCGGTGACGCCGTGAGATCCAGGGCCGTGCCGCGTCCGGATCCGCCGGAGGTCAGGACCGCGAACGCGGACCCGGCGACAAGACCGAGGGCCACGACCATCGCGAGCAGCGGCGCCGGGCGCCGCCACCAGCGCCGTCGTGGTTGCTCTTCCTTCGGGCGTACGGGCACCGGGCGCGCCTTGCGCACGGTGCCGGGTCCGCCGTCGTCGGGTTCGGTCCGGGGACGGGCCGGCGGGGCGACCGCCATGCCGGCCAGCCGGGGCGTACCGCCGAGCCGCGACCACGCGTCGGCCACCTCGGCGGCGGCGGGCCGCCGCTCGGGCTGCTTGTCCAGGCACGCCGCGAGCAGGTCCCATACCGCGTCGTCGAGCCCGGCCGGACGCTGCGGCACCTTGTCGACCTGCTGGCGCAGGACGGCCTCCGACGTCGGCCCGGTGAACAGCCGTTCGCCGGTCAGCAGCTCGTACGCCATGGCGCCGAGCCCGTACACGTCCGCGGCGGGCGACGGCGGACTGCCCAGCACGATCTCCGGGGCGAGATAGGCGGCCGTTCCGATGAGCTGGGTACTGGTCGCGCCCTCGATCGCCCGGGCGATGCCGAAGTCGGACAGCAGCGCGGTCAGCGTCTCGCCCTGCCCGGTGACCAGGACGTTGGCCGGCTTCACGTCGCGGTGCACGACGCCGGCCGCGTGTACGGCCGCGAGCGCGTCGGCGACCTGGGCGAGCAGGCCGGCCGCCTGCGCGACGGACAGCCGGCGCCGCAGCGCCAGCCGGCGCAGGTCCTCGCCCGGCACGAGGTCCATCACGATGGCCAGCACGTCACCCTCGGCCACCAGGTCATGCACCCGGACCAGGTTCGGGTGACGCAGGCGGGTCAGCACGGTGCGTTCGCGCAGGAACCGGTTGACCGCCTCCGGGTCCTCGGTGAGCTCGGCGCGCAACAGCTTGACCGCGATCGGGCTGTCGTCCTCGCGGCGGCGCCCGGCCCACACGTGCCCACTCGCGCCCCGACCGATCTGGGCGTCGAGCAGGTACCGGCTGCCCAGCGGGCGGGGCTGCGCCACGGGCGGGTAGGCGGGCGCCGAGCGCGGCGGCATCGTCTCGTCGACGCGCCGCCCGCCGCCGGCCTCGGCGTCGGCCCGCGCGGCGGCTTCTTCAGCGGCGGCCCGTGCGGCGGCTTCTTCAACGGCGGCCCGTGCGGCGGCTTCTTCGGCGGCCCGCTCGGCGGCGTTGGCGAGCTGGTCGGCGAGGGCGCCGGGGTCGGCCGGGCGGGCGGCCGGGTCGTCGCCGTGCGCGGCGCGCAGGGTCCGGCCGACCGCGCCGGTGCCGCCGCCGAGCACCGCGAGCAGCGCCGCGGCGACCGTGTACACCTGCCCGGCGGGCGACCAGTTGCCGCCGGCGCGTACCTCCGGCGGCGTGTCGATGCCGTCGTCGGCGAGTTCGGCCAGCGCGGGGGGCAGCGGGGTGGCGAGCATGACGCCGCCCTCGCCGGCTCGCCGCAGCGCGGGCGGGCGCTCCACGAACCCTCGGGCGGCGAGGGCGGCCAGGCCGTCGGCGGCGGCGCGCGCCGCCGCGAGGATCAGCCCTACGCCGGCCGGCGGGTCGGCGGCGAGGTCCGGGCCGGGGTCGGGGACCAGCAGGTACGGCCGGCCGTCGTCGGTCACGCCGTGGTCGAGCAGGCCACTGACAAGGTCGTCGGGCACGCCGGTGAGGATCGCCTCCAGTTCGGCGCATTCGACGCGGATCCGCCGGCGCGTCGCCGCGTCGAGCGGGGCGGTCACGAGCAGGACCCGCACGGGGACGCTGTCGCCGTCGCGGACGCCGGGCACGGCTACGATCGGCCCGCCGCCGGGCACGTCACCCAGCAGCCTGACTCCCGGAAGGGCGGCTCCCGGCAGTGGCACCATGGGGGTGGTCACCTCACCGGCGTCGGTCTCCGCGAACGGAGCGGGCAGCAGTTCGCGGACCACCGTACCGTAGCCGGGCGGCGGCACTGTATTGATCATGGTCGTGCTCCGGTCGGCGCATCCGCGCTGGCCAGGGTCGTAATGTGGACTGTCGTCGCCTCGCCGCGGAGCGCCAGCAGTGCCCGCCCGCGCGGCCAGCCGCCGCCGGTCGAGCGGGGCAGCCGCAGGCCGAACACGTCGCCGTCGAGGTGGCTCGCCGGGTTCAGCAGCAGGCCGCTGCGGGGCCGGCGCGCGGTCGCCAGCCACCCCCGGTACGGGTTGGCGAGCACGTCCTCCGTGGTGACCGCGGCGACCAGCAGGCAGCCGCGGTCGCGGGCGTCGCGGGCGAACCCGTCCAGCAGCTCGGCCAGCTCGTAATCGGCGCCCAGGAGTTCGCCGTCGTCCACGACGAGCGCGAACGGGCCCGCCGCGAGGGCGTCGGCGATCCCGGCCGCGACCTCCTGCGGGTCGCCGGTGAGCACGTCGAGAACGCCCTCGCCGCCGGCCAGGTCGCGCAGCGGCGACGGGCGCGGCGCGACCGCCAGGACGGGCAGGTCACCCGTGCGCCGTCCGGCGAGGGTCGCGGCGATCGTCATCAGCGCGGTCGAGCGGCCGGCGCGCTGCGGGCCGGCCACGAGGAACGAGCCGCCCGCGTCCGCCAGGTCGACATCGACGGGTCCGAGCCGGTCGCCGCCGACCGCCGGGCTGCACACCGCCGGCCCGGCCGGGCGGGCGCCGACGCGCAACGCCTCCGCCTCGGCCGTGTTGATCTCGTCCGGGAGCCGGTCGAGCCGCTGGGGGAGGAACCGCTCGGCAACGCCGTCCCACCGGGCGCCGAGGGCGGCCGCAGCCCGGGCGACGGCCGTGGCCTGCGCCGCGCCGCCAGGATCGGGGTCGAGCACGGCGACCTGCACGTGCTCGCCGGTCGGCCCCCACACCCCGCGCCCGGGCGGCAGGTGCCGGGGCAGCCCGCGCGGGTCCACGCCGAACGCGGCCGCGTCGTCCGGCGACGCCTGCCGCAGCACCAGCCGGGCGGCCACGGCCGACGCGACGCGATGTCCGAAGCCGGTGCGGTCGGTGCTCAGCACGACGGTGACGCCGGCGGCCGGGCCGGTACGCAGCAACGACTCCAGCCGGTCGACCAGCCGGCCGCCGTCGGTCTCGGCGTACCGGTTGACGAACGCCTCCAGCCGGTCCAGCAACAGCACGACCAGCGGCAGGCTCGTCTCGGTGAACGAGCCGTGGCCGGCGGCCGTCAGCAGCCGTTGCCGGCGGACCACCTCGGCGTGCAGCATCGCGAGCAGGCGCTCGGTGCGCGCCGCGTCGTCGCCGTCCACGACCGCCCCGCAGTGCGGCAGCGCGGCGAGCGGGGCCAGCGCCTGGTTGCCGCAGTCGAGGGCGTACAGGTGCAGATCGGCGGGGGACCTGTCCTCGGCCAGCGCGACGGCGAGGGTACGCAGGACCGTGCTGCGGCCCGCCCGGACCGCGCCGGCGACCGCGACCGGGCCGGTGCGCTCCAGCTCCAGCACGAACGGGACCTGCGCCTGGGCGGCGGGCCGGTCGACGAGCCCGATCGCCGCCGCGCCCGGCGTACTGACGCTGGCGAGGGTGACCACCTCCGGCAGCGGCGGCAGCCACGGGCGCGGCGGCGTGGTCAGCCCGCTCTCGGCGGCCGCGTCGCGGATCGCGGCCACCAGTGCCGTCAGGTCCGTGTCGGGTACGGCTTCGTCGCCGCCGTGCCCGGCGCGGCGCTCCGGCAGGCCCAGGGCGTCGATCCGGCGCCGCGTCACGGTCACGGGAGCGCCCCCGTCGCCGGCGGGCGCGCCGCTCGGCCTCGGCCAGCTCACCAGGGCGGCCTGGAACTCGGTCAGCTCCGCGTGCCCGGTACGCAGGAAGGCCCGGCCGGGCAGCCGGTGCGGGATGCGGGCCGCGTCCGGCACGTCGATCACGTCCTGGGAGTCCGACGTGGACGTCACGCGCAACGCGACGCGCAGGTTCAGGTTGGCCCGCAGGTCGGCGGTCACCACGCCGGCGGGGCGCTGCGTGGCCAGGACCACGTGCACGCCGAGGCTGCGCCCGCGCATGCCGATGCCGACGACGCCCGGGACGAACTCGGGCAGCTCCTCGACGAGGGACGCGAACTCGTCGACCACGATCACGAGCCGGGGCAGCCGCGCCCCGGTACGCAGCCAGTAGTCCTCGATGTCGGTCGCGCCGGCGGCCGCGAACAGTTCCTCGCGGCGGCGCAGTTCGGCCGACAGGGAGTCGAGGGCTCGCGACACCAGGTGCCCGTCGAGGTCGGTGATGAGTCCGACGCAGTGCGGCAGGTCGGCGCAGGCGGCGAACGCGCTGCCGCCCTTGTAGTCCACGAGTACGAAGGTGAGCGCGTCGGGCGTGTTCGCCAGCGCCAGCGACGCGACGAACGTGCGCAGCAGCTCCGACTTGCCAGCGCCGGACGTGCCCGCGACGAGGGCGTGCGGCCCGTCGCGGCGGATGTCCACGCTCACCGGTCCGGCGGCGCCCAGCCCGAGCTGGGCCACTGTGCTGCGCCCGTGGGGCTGCGCCGCCCAGCGCCGCCGCACCGCCGCCGCGCTCGGCTCACCGGCGCCGCCCAGGCATCCGCCTGGGCGGACCGAGCCTTCTCCGGTGTCGATCACGTCGAGCAGGCGTGCGCGGTCGGGCAGCGCCGCGTCCTGGCCGCGCTCGCCCAGCAGCCGCAGTGGCGCCAGGGCCCGGGCCGCGGCCAGGGCGGGCTCGGGCGTCAGCCCGTCGATCAGGACGTCGGCGACCGGCGCGAACCCGGCGCGGCGTACGGTCGCCCGCGTCGCCTCGGGCCCGACGACGACCGTGGCCGCGCACTCGTCGGGCAGGGAGTGCTCCCGGTCGTCGAGGCACAGCGCGTGGACGCCGGCGGCCGGGCCGGTGGCCAGGACCTCGGCCAGGCCGGCGAGGTCGCGCAGCCGGTGCGCGCCGTCCAGCACCACGAGCATGGTGCGTCCGGCCGGCGGCCCCTGGTGGAGCGCGGTTCGGCGCTGCGTTGCCCGCTCCTCGATGAGCCGCCGGAGTTCGGCCAGGCGCGCCTCGGCCTGCGCCGCGTCCGTGGCGACCAGCCGGCGGCAGGCGAACGCCGACGATGCCGGCAGGGTGTGCGGCAGCCAGGTCGTCCACTCCCAGTCCGGCGCGGTGTCCCGCCCGGTGATGACGAGGATGCCCAGCTCGGCGGGGGAGTGCAGGATGGCGGCCTGGGCCAGCAGCGCCCGCCCCGCGGCGAGCACGGTCGAGCGAGGGCCGGCCACGCCGAGGACCCCGGCCTCGGGCAGCGAGACGGTGAGCGGCACGTCGTGCAGCACGGGCAGCGGCTCGTCAACGCCGCCCGCGGACGCCGCGTCGGGCCGCAGGATGAGGCGCGCGGGCCGGTCCACCAGGCCGATCCGCAGCGTGAGGAAGTCAGCGTCGGCGGGGCGTCGCTGCCACAGGGACGCGGCCGGCCGCGAGCGCCCCGGCCTCGTACGCCCGACCACTGTGGACGGATCGGGGTGCGCGGCCCGGTCGGCCGCCTCCTGCGCGCCGGCCGCCGCGGCCAGTTCGGCGTCGAAGGCCTCGCGGGCGCGCCCGTAGTCGGCCATCGCCCGCGCGTACTCCCGACGTCCGCTGCGCCGGTCGGCGACGAGGTTGGCCACGGCCATGAGCGGCGACAGCGCCATCATGACGATCAGGTACCCGCCGAAGCCGCCCGCCGGCAGGAACAGGTAGAGCGCCCCGCACAGCAGGGCGGGGGCGAGCGTGGCCGCCAACGGGAAACGGAACCCGCGCGGCCGGACCGGCTCGACGGGCACGAGCAGTTCGGGCAGCCGGTCGGGCGGGGTGATGCGGGGTGGCCGGTTGAACAGCCGGGTGGCCCCGTCCGCCGTGACCTCGCCGACCGGCTCGTCGCCCGGGCGGCGCGCCGCGACCACGGACTCGCCGATCGCGAAGACCTGGCCGGTGGTGAGGTCGCCCGGCGCGTCCAGGCGCCACGCGCCGAGCCGGATGCCGTTGGCCGAGTCGCGGTCGACGAGTTCCGCGCCGGCGCCGTCGGGTGAGACGCGCACCTCGGCGTGCTCGCGACTCACCTCGTGGTCGGGGATGCGCAGCCGGCTGCGGGGCGAGCGTCCCACGCCCGCCCGTTCGCCGGGCCCGACCGTGGCGGTGCGGCCGCCGTGCAGGCCGCCCACCACCGCGATCTCCCAGCCGGCCGCCCGGTCCGGCGGCAGCGTCCAGCCGGCCCGGCCGTCCGTGTGGACGGCGACGCCGTGGTGCAGGCCCGCGCCGGCCAGCGGCGCGTCGTCGGGCAGCACGCGGCCCGCGCCGACCGACAGCGGCGCGTCCGGCAGGCCGATCCCGGCCAGCCCGCGGCGCAGGTCGCCGACGGTCGCCCCGGGCTCAGCCCGCACGGCGACCTCGACGCCGTCCACCACGATGTCGACGTCCACCGGGGTTGCCGTCAGTTCGCCGCGTGGTCGATGGCGACCTTGCGGCGGTCGACCTCGGTCGAGGCGTGGGTCAGTTCCCGGGCGAGGGCGTCCAGCGCGGGGCGGAACTGCGACTCCCACGCGTGGCGGAACCGGTCGGCGGCGCCGCCGGTCCACGTCGTCGTCGCGATGAGCGTGGTCAGCGCGCGCTTGAGGTCGTCGACCTCGCCGCTGCACGTGCCGAGTCGGCGGGACAGGGTCTCCAGCTCTGCCAGTTCGGCCTGGATCATCGGGGCTCCTCGGGTCGGTGCGGGTCGGTGACCCGTCGTGCCACCGAAGCTAGGCAGCGCGGCGACGGCGCGACATCGGAAACCCTCCCCAACGCGAGGCGGTCACTGTTCGATCAGGCGCAGGTCCTCGCGAGTGATCATGCCGGTGGTCAGGGCGTACTCGGCGAGCGAACTCAGCGCGTTCCAGCCCTGCATGTTGGGCACCCCGGCGTTGGCCAGCCGGGTACGCAGGTATTCGATCCGTTTCACCAGCGTCGTGCGGGGCCATCCGAGCCGGGCCGCCGCCGCGGCGTACGACTTGGGGTTGGGGTCGTAGCGCGGCCCCTCCTGCAGGTAGCCGGCGAAGAGCGCGACCAGCGCGTGCCGGTCCGCGTCGTTGATGATCACGCCGTGCCCTGCCGAGGTGGGCAGCCCGGTCGCGTCGTCGGCCGCGACGATCCCGGCGGGCGGGCCCTCCACGATCAGTTCGTGACTGGCGTTGGCGCCGTCCACGATGACCCGGACCCGGCCGTCGACCGGCTCGCGTTGCCCGGGGCCGAGCACCCGGCGCAGGCCGTACTGGTCGACGACCGCGAACTGGCGGCTCCGGCTGCGGTTGACGACGAGCCACACGTCGCCCGCCCGCTCGATCTCGCCGGCCAGCCGGGAGATGGCCGGGTCGTCGGGGTCCAGGCACACCGTGCAGCCGCTGGCCCGGCCGAACGAGAACGACGCGTCGGCCGCGATCTCGCGCCGGACCCCGTCGACCGTCACCACGAGCGACTGCGTACTCACTGAGCCTCCACCGTGTCCGGAATTGGGGAACGGTTGCCATTCGCTCCCCGCCGCCCAACTTTGTAGCCTGTCGGGGCGTCCGGCAACCCGGAGGGAGCCCCGTGATTCCGATGCCGAAGGGCCTGCGACTGCCGAAGCGACCGGCGGGGCAGGCGATCAGTTCGGTCCTCGTCGTGGTGCTGCTCGCGGGGGCGCTCACGGTCGCCGCGGGCGCGGGGTTCGGCGTGACCCAGCCCTTGCTGGGCGACGGCTCGGCGTTCCTGGCCAAGGGTCACACGGTCGCCCACGTCAACGGCGAGACCGGCCTGTCGGACGCGGAGCTGGCCCAGCAGTTGGCCACCGGTACCGAGCGGCTGCAGACGGTACGCCTGCCCGATGGCCGGGTCGCGATCGTGAACAAGGACACCGGCACGGTCACCTTCCTGGACGCCGCCACGATGACCGTCACGGGTACGAAGCCGGGCACAAAGCCGGGCAAGCCGGGTGGGTCCGGCAAGGACGACATCGTGCCGGTGGCGACCGAGAAGGACGGCTACCTGGTCGACCTGAAGGACAACACCGTCACCAAGATCGTTACCCCGGGCCAGCCGCCCTCCCAGCCCGTCTCCGCCCCGGGGCCGATCGTGGGTGTGGCACCCGGCGGCGACTCCGCGTGGGTCGTCACCGCGACCGGCGACGCGGTCGAGGTCGTCGACGGCCGGGCCGTGCGGACCGTCCGCGTCGGCGCGCCGGCCGCCGGGATCACGCAGGCTGACGGCCACCCGGTCGTCGTCGCGACCGACGGCACGGCGTACGCGGTCGATGGCGCCCAGCCGCGCGCCATCGGCAACCTGGGCGTGTCCGGCGGCAACCTCGTGCTCGGCTCGTGGCGCGGAGCCGGCCGGCTGGTCGTGGCCGTGGACCGGCGCACCGGCCGGCTCGGCGCCCTGGACCCGCGCACCGGTCAGGTCACCACGGTCACCATCCGGGTCGGCAGGTCCGCCCGCCTCGACGCACCCGTACTCCTCGGCACCTGGGCGTACGTCCCCGACTACGCGGGACCGTCGCTGTGGCGGGTCAACCTCGCCACCGGTACGGCCGACCGCAAGCCGTTCGAGGTGCCCGGCCGCAAGGGCGTGCCGTTCTCGCTCGAGGTCAGCGGCGGCAAGGTGTGGGCCAACGACCAGTACGACCGCCGCGCGCTCGTGGTCGACGCGGACGGCACGCAACACTACGTCGACAAGGGCGCGAGCCCGGACGTCACCGACTCGCAGGACGAGACCAACGGCGGCGGGCCGACCAACCCGGCCACCCCGCCCGACCGGCCGGAGGGCGGCGAACCGCAGCCCGGACCGACGACGCCGGCGCCCGGCCCTCGGGTGACCGTGCCGACCTTCCCCGCCGGTACGCCGTACCAGTCGGCGTGCGAGCAGATCACCGCGCTCGGCCTGCTCTGCCGGCCGGCCCCGGGCGGCGACCGCGACGGCCTGGACACCGGCGACGTGATCTTCACCGATCCGCCGGGCGGCAGGCAGGTCCCCGTCGACAGCCGCGTGGTGGTCCGCTACGTCGGCCCGCTGCGCAACCCGAACGTGGTTGGCCTCCCGATCAAGCGCGCCTGCGACACCCTCGACGACCGCGGCCTGCGTTGTCGCCGCGTGACCGACCCGACGCCGGCGGACACGCCGCAGCAGCTGGGCGTGGTGTCGAGCCAGGACCCCCAGGCCGGCGAGGACATCGACAAGGGCGGCACGGTCCGGCTGACGTACCGCGACACCATCGCGGCGCCGTCGGTGCAGGGCTCGATGCACAAGGCGGCGTGCGACCAGCTGGAAAAGACGTACAAGATGGTGTGTACGGCCGTGGAGGGCGACCCGGCGACCGGCGGGAACCAGCCCGGCGCCGTCTACGCCCAGGACCCGGCGCCGGGCACGGTCGTGCGCATCGGCGACCGGATCACCGTCACGTACTACCGCGGCTCCAGCACCATCGGCCGCTACGTCGGCCGCAACGTGGACGAGGCATGCGCCGACGTGACCCGGCGGGGCTTCACCTGCGTCAAGCAGGAGGGCCTGACCGCCTGGGGCAACGGCACCGCCGGCGCCGTCTACCAGCAGACCCCCGACGCCGACACGGCCCACAACGTCGGTTCGACGGTCACGCTGACCTTCTACAGCAACACCGGCCCGGCCATCGACAGTTACGCGGGACGCGACATCAACGCCGCGTGCGCCGCGATCCAGGCCGCCGGTTACGTGTGCAATCCCGTCAACGACCTGCACCGCGACACGACCGCCAACATCGTGTACGCCCAGGACCAGGCCGCCGGCAGCGCCGCCCCGATCGGCTCGGCGGTGACCGTCCGTTATTCGCAGTGGTCCACTGTGGAGTACTACATCTACCAGCGCGACGACGGTTCGGACGTGTGGGTGCTGCGTCCGGCTGGCCAGAACCCGCCCGGCTACGGCCGGCAGGCCTTCCGGGTCGGCCAGGGCTACGCCGCCGGCACCGCCATCCCCGGCGCCTCGTTCGTCAACGGCTACTTCTGCACGATCGGCGGCGGCCGGTGCGGCGGCCTGGACGTCAACCACTTCGCGTCCCGGTTCAACGCGCCGTACTCCCTCAACGGCACCGCCTGGGAGGGCCCCACCGGGCTGGCCGTGTTCATGGCGTCCTGCCCGGCCGGCAGCGTCCAGATCTACCGGACGTGGCGGGGTGCCGGCACGGCCGCGTCCCCGCGCGTCTACAGCATCTCGTCGGACCCGAACGCGAACGGTGCCGCCGACCGCGAGGCCCTGGGCTGCGTCTGGGCGTAGCGGAGGCGGTCAGGCGACCAGCTGAGCCAGCTCGTCGAAGACCGCGAGGCCGGTCGAGCGCACCAGTGCCACCGGCTCCTCGCCCGGCGCGGCGGCCAGGTCGTCGGCGAGCGCCTCGGGCAGGTCGGTGAGCACCCGCCACAGCCCGCCGTCCGGGCCGGCGTCGAGCACTTCGAGCCGGCCCTGGCGCTGCACGACCGCGGTGCTCCAGTCCTCGTCGGCGGGCAGTTGCGCCACGTCGCGCCCGTAGGACCAGTCCAGCCACCAGTGGGCCGGTCGCCGTGCGACGAACTCGGCCGCGCCTGAAGAATCAAAATCAACTGCTTCGGGTACGCCCGACAGCGCGCCGTCCGCGGCCAACAGCCGGTCCAGGGTCGACCGGGTCGTCACGACCATCGACCCGTCCCCGGGCAAGGGCCGTGGACCGCAGCCCACCAGGGCGAACAGCAGTCCCGGCACGGTCGAGGCGGGCACCGCCCGGTCCGCCGGCAGCAGGTGGGCGAGTGGCCCCCGGCAACGCACCACAAGCGGCTCCGGTACGCACGACAGATAGGCCTCTGCCACCCGTACCCCGGAATCGGGATCCGAAGGGTGGGCCGCCGACGGTGGCCGACCCGCGATGGCCCGCCGCGCCGCCTCGCGTTCCGCCAGGTAGCGGGGCACGGGCGACACCCAGCAGGCGACGTCGGCGCCGACCAGCGTCTCGATGACGACACCCTCGCCGTCGGGGCCGGTCGCGGCGTGCACGAGGCGCACCCCGGCGCGTTCCGCGACGGCGTCCACGGCCCACACGTCGGTGAAACGGTCGGCCAGGCCGGCCGTCACGTCGGTCGCGAGCGCGACCGGATCGGCCGGACCGGCCAGCTCGGGAGCCGGCCCACGCACAATGGCGGGCCGACCGCCGCGCAACCGCGGTACGTCGACCCGCCGCCACTGATCCACGGTGGTCATCCCAGGTCCCTACAGTCCAATGACGCCCAGTGCCTTCTTCGCGGCGGACTTCGCACCGCCGGCGACCGACGAGACGCCGTCCGCCACCTCGTTCGCGGCGTCGCTGGCCGCGCCGCCCACCGCCTTCCCGGCGTCGCCGGCCGCGCCGCCCACCGCGTCCACGGCGTCGGCCGCCGCGTCGCCCACCTTGTCGGTGACGTGGAACTTGTTGTCCAGCGCGTTCCAGGCGACGGCCGCCCCGAACGCGGCGACCGCGCCCACCGGGCCGGCCGCCGTGCCCCCCACCATCGCGGCGGCCGCCGCCCCGCCCAGCACCGACGCGCCGGTGCCGGCGCCGATGGAGACGGCCGTACGGGTCACCTTCTGCGTCGTCGACAGGTGCGGGTTGGTCGCGTTCTGGGCAGCCGTCACGCCCCAGCCGACGAACGTCAGGCCCCGCCCGGCGACGCTGGCCGCGCGTCCCAGGCCCGGCGGCAGCCCGCGCGGGTTGGCGGTCGCGGCCCGCGCCGCCGCCGAGGACGCCCGAAAGGCGTTCCACGTGCCGCGCGGTCCGCCGCCCCCGTACGACTGCCCCGCCCGCAGGCCCGCCGCGACCTCCCGCGCCGCGAGTCCGGCCGCGAGCGACCGGCTCAACGACTGCGCGGTGAACGACCGGGCGTAGAAGCCCAGCGCCGGCAGGCCGAACGACGCCGCGGTGGCCCACGGCGCGTTCGCGACCTGCGCGGCGGAGATGCGCCGCAGCAGGTCGTCGGGCAAGCTGGCCAGGTCGCGCGACGCGCGGCGCAGGTCGGCGCTCACGCTGCCGGCGACCTGCGCGACGCGGGCGGCCACCGGTCCGGGAACGCCGGCCGGCGCGCTCACCCCGGCCAGGTCGCTGGCGGCCCCGTCGAGCAGCGCCATCAGCGCCTGCACGGCCGGGATCGCCACCCGCATGGCGGCGGGGTCCACCGTGTACGCGCTCACCGGTCCGCTCCTTGGGTCTCGGCGAGTCGCCGCGCCTCGTCCAACCGCCGTTTCGCCAACCGCCAGTCGCGCTGGTCGGCGGCGAGTTCGTCGGCCGCGTGGTCGAGGGCCGCCGCACACCCACGAATCTCGTCGGCACCGCGGCCGGCGACGCCGACCGCAGCCGACAGCCGCCCCCGCACGCGGGTGGCCTCAGGGGAACTCCAGCTGGCGACCGCGGGTTTCGGGGCGCCGGCCAGCAGGCCAGCGATCCTTCGGAGCTGGTCGGCAACCGCGCGGATCGCTTCCGGGTCACCGTCCGGAAAGCTGCCCAGACCCGGTACCGTCCCCGCGGTGGACACCGGCGCCGCGCCGAAGTCCCACATGACTGCTCCCTCCACCGTGGACCGCTTGAGTCCACACGCTAGAAGGCGGACCAGGCGGGGCGGTATGGGAACCCTTTACCAAGCGACGGGCCGTCACCGCGTCGCGCGCGTGCGGCGTGCCGCGACGTAACGGCGAGAGGAACATGTGGCTGGCCCGGCGCCGAGTCCTCGCCGATGTCCGACGCCGCTGGTATGTTGCGCCCGCTGACAGCCGGACGAGGGTTTGGGGGTTCCTGGTGGCTGAGGTGGCGCTACGGCCGATCGAGGATGCCGACCTCGACGCCCTGTTCGAACAGATGCGGGATCCCGAGTCCGTGCGGATGGCCGCCTTCGTGGCCGAGAATCCCGATGACCGTGCCGCGTTCGATGTCCACATGGCGAAGGTCCGGGCGTCGCCTGAGGCGACCAACCGTGCGATCACTGTCGATGGGCGGCTCGTCGGCAGCATCGCCAGTTTCGTCATGGATGGCGATACCGAGGTCACCTACTGGATTGACCGGTCCTTCTGGGGGCAGGGCATCGCCGGTCGAGCACTCGCTCTGCTCCTGGAGTCGGTTCGCACGCGACCCCTGTTCGCCCGCGCCGCGAGTGACAACACGGGGTCGATAAAGGTGCTGCGCAGGGCGGGATTCGAGATCATAGGCACGGAGGTCTCGTACGCCAACGGGCGAAAAGCGGAGATCGAGGAGACGATCCTGCGCCTCGACGCTCCCGCGAAGAACGCAGAGTGAGGCCGGGATGACGGCAGGGCGACCGGTACCCACCCAGGACGAGGTGCTCGGGTACTTCCGCACGCTGTCGAACTGGGGGCGGTGGGGCGACGACGACGAGCTGGGCACTCTGAACCACATCACCGACGGCGTCCGGCTGGCGGCGGCGCGGGCGGTGCGCCACGGCAGGAGCGTGTCGTGCGCGTGGGAGGTCGCCGCGCCGCGGGACATGGAGCGGTCGACGACGACGTGCCCGTGCGCCGCCGACATGCCGGGTGCCGAGAACATGCCGGTGCCCGGCTTCCACGCCGACCGGCGCTGGGGCTTTTCGTCCGAGCGTCTCGGCATCACGTTCCACGGCAACACCCTCACCCATGTCGACTCGCCGTGCCACATCTTCTGGGACGGCACGATGTACAACGGGCGGCCGCATTCGCTGGTCGACGCCGACACGGGATCGGCGTGGGCAGCCGTCACGGCGGCCGCGAACGGGATCATCACGCGTGGCGTCCTGCTGGACATCGCGAGAGTTCGCGACGTGCCGTGGTTGGAGCCGGGGCAGGGAGTGTTTCCCGCCGATCTTGAGGAGGCCGAGCGGCGCCAGGGCGTGCGGGTGCGATCCGGCGACGCGGTCCTCCTGCGGACCGGCTATGGCCGCATGCGGCACGAGGCCGGAACGGCGAGCGGCTTCGCGCAGGCCGGGTGGCACGCGTCCTGCCTGCCGTGGCTGCGTGACCGGGAGGTCGCGCTGATCGGCGCGGACACCCCTCAGGACGTCCAGCCGTCGGGGTACGGCGACGTGTTGATGCCGGTGCACGCCGTTGGTCTGGTCGCGATGGGTCTGTGGCTGCTCGACAACTGCGACCTGGAGTCGTGCGCGACGACGGCTGCCGAGCTCGGCCAGTGGGACTTCCACCTCACGGTCGCGCCGGTCCGCTTCGCCGGTACGTCCGGCAGCCCGGTCAACCCGATCGCGACATTCTGAGCGCGCGGGCGGCTGCGGGCATGGTGACGATCGTTCCACAGTGGAGCGGCAGCGTAGCGATCTGCGCCCGTCATGGGCTTCCGGTGACGTTCCGGACCGAGGTCTGGTTTCGCTCCCGCCCACCCGTCTTGCTGTGCGTCGCGGTCTTCGTCGTCGTCATAGCGGCCGGGCTGCCGGTGGTCGTCCCGGCCGCGCGTTACCTCGACGATCCCGACCCAGAGCTGTACCTCCTCCTGCTGTTCGGTGGGCTGTTCGCCGGCTGGCTGGTCCACAACGTCATGCTTCGGCAGGTCAGCGCTCCCGCGTGGGGGTTCTGCGACGTCTGCCCCGCGTTACGGAGCAGGCTCGTCGGGACGGCCGTCACCTGCTTCCTGCTGACGGTGTGCTCCTGCGCCCTGTATGTGCCGTTCGTCCTACCGGAGCAGGTAGGCGGTGATGAACTGTCCCCGTTCCAGGCCATCGTCCGCTGGGCGGTCGCGGTCGCGCCGGGAGTCTTCGCGATCGTGGGTGCGGTCCTGCTCGCGTTCGCCCGGTGGTCTGTCCTGGCCGGCGGCGTGGCTGGTAAGGACGGGACGGTCGTGTTGCGCCGGCCAGTGCTGGAGTTCGTCCGGGCGATCGCCGAGCTGGGGAGGGCTGCTGAGAAGGCGTGACCGGGCGCTGTTCCGGCACGGTCGGGTCGTTCGACGTCGCCTGGGCCACCGCGCGAGTCACAGCTGTGGCAGGACCTTGGCGCCGAACGCGTCGATGAACTCGTCCTGTTGCTGTCCGACGTGGTGCAGGTAGATCCGGTCAAAGCCCAGTTCGGCGTACCCGTTGAGGATCTCGGCGTGCCGGCCCAGGTCCGCGCCGACGTTCACGACCTTCGCCACCTGCTCGTCGGTCACCTCCCGCGACACCTCGTCGAAGTGGTCCACCGTCTCCAGGTCCCAGCACACGGGCGGGGCGAAGACGTTGCTGCGCCACTGCTCGTGCGCGATCGCCCGGGCCTCCTCGTCCGTGGGCGCCCAGCTCACGTGCACCTGTAGGCACAGCTCGCCCTCCCCGCCGTTGTCCCGGTAGGCGGCGATCATCCGTTTGAGCTGCTCGGTCGGCTGGTTCACGGTGATGAGGCCGTCGGCCCACCGGGCCGCCGTCGCCGCCGTGGCGGTGCTCACGGCCGCGCCGATCAGCTTCACCGGCTCCGCCGGCCGCGTCCACAGTCTCGCCCGGTCGACCGTGACCAGCCCGTCGTGGCTGACCTCCTCGCCGGCCAGCAGCGCCCGGATCACGGCGACGCACTCCAGCAGCCGGGCGTCCCGCACGTCCTTGCGGGGCCAGCCGGTTCCGGTGATGTGTTCGTTGCTGGCTTCCCCGGTGCCGAGCGCCGCCCAGAACCGTCCCGGGTACATGGCAGCCAAGGTGCCGATCGCCTGGGCGATGATCGCCGGGTGGTATCGCTGTCCCGGCGCGTTCACCACGCCGAAGTCCAGCCGCGTCGCCTCCAGCGCCGCGCCCAGCCACGACCACGCGAAGCCGGACTGGCCCTGTCGCGTACTCCACGGGGAGAAGTGGTCGGAGCACATCGCGGCCTGGAACCCGGCCGTCTCGGCCCGCCGCACCGCGGCCAGCAACGCCGCCGGGTGGATCTGCTCATGCGAGTTGTGGAAGCCGAAAACCGTCACCTCGGGTGCGTACCCATTGTGTTTCGGTTCAATGCTGCGTGGCCCACGGTCCGGCATCATGGGGTTGTGGGCGATGACCTGGACTCCCGCCTGTCGCAGGTGAGCACCTCCGAGGACATCGACGAACTCATCGACCTCGGGTGTGACCTGGCGGACGCCCGACGGCTGTCCGACGCCGAACGCTGCTTCCGCCGCGCCGCCAGCCTCGGCTCGGCCGTGGCGGAGTTCAACCTGGGCAACACCCTCGCCGACAGCGGCCGCCCGGCCGAGGCCGTCGCCGCGTACGAGCGGGCGCTGGCCGGCGGCGAGGCGGCCGCCTGGTTCAACCTGGGCACCGCGCTCGAAGACCTCGGTGACCTGGCCGGGGCCATGCGCGCGTTCCGTGCGGCGTTCCGGGCCGGCGACGCCAAGGGCGCGCTGGCGCTGGCGTTCAGCCTGCGGGAGCAGGGCGAGCGGGCGGCGGCCCAGGTCGCGGCCCGGGAGGCCGTGGAGGCGGGCGACCCCACGGCGGCGGCTGTGCTCGCGTGCTGGGAGTGGGACGAGACCGGGGACCCCGCCCTGGAGCCCGCACTGCGTGCCGGCGCGGACCTGTACCCCTCGGCTCGGGTTGACCTCGCGCAACTGCTCGTTCAGACCGGCCGGGTCGGCGAGGCGCGAGCGGCCCTGGAACGCGGCGCCAAGCTGGGCGAGGCCGAGAGCTGGTTGCCGCTGGGCAACCTGTACGCGGACGAGTTCGATGACGCGGCGGCCGCCGAGACGGCCTACCGCAGCGGCATCGCCGCAGGGGACACGTACTGCCATCACAACCTCGGCGTGCTGCTGCTCGAACGCGGCGCGGACGAGCAGGCGCGCGAGCAGTTCCAGCTGGGCGCGGACGCGGGCGACGCGCTCGCGGCACGGGCGCTACGCGACCTGCATTGAGCGCTTCCATGCTACTACTCCTATAGCATTGGAGCATGCTGTACGCGATGCCGACCCTCGACGCGGCCGATCTCCAGGTCCTGAGCGAGCTGGACGAGATGCGCTCAGACCTCCGGACGCAGCTACGGTCCAAGCCTCGCTGGGAGGGTCAGTTGCGTCGCAGCCTGTTCGCGGCGGCCATCCAGGGCTCGAACACGATCGAGAACATCACGATCAGCAACTCGGACGCCCGGGCGCTCGTCGAACACGCACCCATGTCGGCCGACGCCAACGAGGAGACTCAGCAAGCGGTCATCGGCTACCGCGACGCGATGACCTACGTGCAGCAGACGCCGTACATGGACTTCTTCGAGTACTCGGAGATGCTGATCTCCACACTGCATTTCATGATCACCAAGTACCAGCCGGGGAAGTGGCCGGGCCGCTACCGCACGGGCGGGATCTTCGTGACCAGTGCCGACCCGTTGGAACCGGCGTACACCGGACCTGACGCCGAGCTTGTTCCCGGGCTCATGCACGAATTGATCGAGTGGCTAGGTGACGGGGACATCGACGCGCCGGCCTACGCGCGGGCGGCGCTGGCCCACCTCAACCTCGTCGGTATTCATCCCTGGCGCGACGGCAACGGCCGCACGGCACGCGCTCTGCACACCCTGGTCCTGGCCCGCACGGGAGAGTTGGCTCCCGAATTCTCCTCCATCGAGGAATGGCTGGGCGAGCACACCAACACGGTCCAGTACTACGACGCGCTCCGATCGACACAGGCCGGGAGTTTTCAGCCGGAGCGGGATGCGCACATCTGGCTGCGATTCGTGTTCGCGGCACATCACCGTCAGGCGCAACGGGTGAAACGGCGGTACGAGTGGACCGTGCGCCTCTGGAACGACCTGGAACACCTGGCCGAACAGCGCGGACTGCCCCAGCGCGTGGTCTCCGCCCTGTACGCGGCCGCTGTCGGAGAGGTCCGACGGACCACCTATCAACAAGACGAAGACCTCAGCCGCGACCAGGCGATCCGCGACATCCAAGCGCTGACGCGCTCCGGTCTGCTGACGCCGCGCGGCAACGCGACCACCCGGGTCTACCTGCTGGCAGGTGCCGCGACTGAGATCGCGCAAGCGGCAACCGCCGCAGTGCGCGGACCGGGACGCGACCCCTACGCACCCGCGTGACAAGCCAACATGGAGTTCTGCGTCGCGTGACTATTCACGTTCGAGAAGCTGAGCCATCCGAACTGCGGTCGCGGGTGCGCCCTCGCCGAGGTTGCCCCTTGCCTGAGAGCAAAGATGTACAAACTGTTCTGGCTTGTCGGGTGCTCAGGTGCAGTCTTCGGCAGGCTGCCACGGGTTGATGATCTCGACGCCCGTGGGTGCGAAGTCGGCCACGTTGCGGGTCGCGACAGGCATCCCGTGCACGAGTGCGGTCGCTGCGATGAGCGAGTCCCGGACCGGCCGCGGGTCGGGAACGTGCAGCGCGGCGCTGCGTCGGGCGACGGCGGTATCGACCGGGAGGATGCGCTCGACGAATGCGGGCAGTACCTGCGCTTCCAGCCAGCGACGCAGGGCGGCGCCCTGTGCGGGGTCCCGTCGTTCGGCCAGGAGGACCCCGATCTCCAACTCCTGGACGGTGATCGCCGATACGAACATGCTGCTGGCCGAGGAGCCGGCCGCCCATGCGACGACGTTCTTGTCGGCCCTGCCGGCCTTGGCCTTCCGGAGTTCGGACACGACGTTCGTATCGAGCAGGAACATCAGCTCAGGTCCGCCGGTCGGGCGAGATCGCGCGGCTGCACGGTCTCGAACTCGATATCCGCTTCCTCTGGGGGGAGGCCGAGCAGGTCGATTATGCTGTCCCGGCTGCCGGTCAACCGCTGGTAGTCCTCGAAAGTCAGCAGCACGTGCGCCGGGCGGCCGCGATCGGTGATGAAGACCGGGCCGCCGCGGGCCGCGCTCTTCGCCCGACCCGTATCCTGGTTGAACTCGCGACTCGACATCGTGGTGACGGTCACTGCTACCACCTCCGATCGTATGTAGCAATGTTACTACACGATCGCCTCGTACGGCTACCGCCGGTCGGCCTCACCTGTCGCCACCATCAGGGCATCCAAGGATCGGTTGGAGAAACGGAACCGGCCACCGGCGCCCGAGTCCTCCTCGGGCGCCGGTGGCCGGCCACAGGGCCGCTGGCTAGCTCACGAGCTTCCACGGGCCGTTGGGCGTACCAGGTATTTCGTTGCGGGTCCACCACTGCGCGACGTACGTCTTGCCGTCGTACACGACCGTGTCCCCGGCGTTGTAGATGCCGGTCGCGGTCCACAGCGTCGCGCCGTCCGGCGTGGTCGCCGTCTCCGTCCACGGGCCGTTCACGTCGCCCGGCTTCTGGTTGCGGGTCCACCAGCGGGCAACGTAGTTCTTGCCCTGGTAGGTGACCTTGTCCCCGGTGGTGAAGATCCGGGACGCGGTCCAGATCGCCGTACCGTCGTCGGCCGTGGCGATCTGCTGCCACGCGCCGTTCGGGTCGCCCGGCTTCTGGGTCGTCTTGTTCGACGTCGTCGTCCAGAACTTCCCGTCGTAGGTCACCCAGTCGCCGGCTTTGTACGTCGTGCCGGCGGTCCAGGCCGGCACCGTCGAGGCCACCAGCTTGCCGACGCCCCAGCGGGCGGTCGTCTGGTAGCCCGTGCCCGTCGGCTCGGCCCACGAGTGCACCGAGGTGCGCGCGCCGGCGGTGCCGTCGTTGACCTGGAAGTCCAGGCCCTGGAACGTGCCGAGGCCGCCCTCACCCTCCAGGGTGATCGCCGCCTCGACGACGTACCCGGTGGCGGTCAGCTTCGTCGCGCTGCGCAGGCGGGCCTCCTGGGCGGCTACATCGCCCGTACCGAAGGTGTGCAGGTTGTTGGCGTTGATCCGCATCTGCGTGTCGAGGGCCCGGTAGGTGCCTTTCTTGGCGTTGCCCGGGTCGACGAACAGCTCCACGGAGTCCTGCTCGTACGCGTTCGATGACGAGACGTCGATGCTCGGGTCGGTCACCGTGGCGAGGATGTACAGGACGTCGTTCTGCCACAGGGTGCGCACCTCGGCGGTCGCACCGTCGGCGGCGCCGGACTGCACCTTGCTGGTCTGCACGGCCTTGGCGTCGGCCCACGCGGCGTCGGTGTCACCGTCGATCACCGGTGCCTGCCGGGCCTGCACGACCTCCAGGTACGACAGCGGTTCGATGTACGACAGGGTGCCGACCGCGCCGGGGGAGTTCCACGCTCCGACGACGTCGCCGTCGGCGAGGACCCGCACGTCGAGCCGGCCCGTGCCGCCCTGCGTGACGCCGGTGTGCGGCAGGTGGACGACCGCGCGCCAACCGTCGCCGTCGCCGTTCACCACGCCGTCCACGTCGCCGGTGCCGTTCTTGTTGAGGGTGACCTCCTGGCCCCCGTACACGAACTGGATCGCGTCGGCGTCGTCGCTGGCCACGGTGACCAGCACGGTGAGGTGGTCGTCGTTCCAGCGCACGTTGAACGAGCCGGCGTCGTTGCCGAGCGGGATCGCCGGCAGCTGCTTCCACTCGACGGCGCTGAACGCGGAGCCGTTGAGGGCGACGTTGCCGCCGAAGGCGTTCGCCGTACGCAGGCGCGCCGGCAGGTTCTCCGGGTCGGCGATGCCGTAGTAGGCCGGCTTCGCCTGCAGCTGCCCGTCGAAGACGAGCGGCGACTGCTCGGCGCGCCACGAGCGGGTGTCGGTGAGACCCCACACGGTCACGGAGAACAGGTCGTGCTCCCGGAAGATCTTGAACGCGTCCCGGTAGAAGTAGCCCTGGTCGATGATCTGGGCCTGGGTCACCGGGGTGGCGAGCGTGACGTCCAGCTCGGTCACCGCCTGCACCACCGGCAGGTCCGCGAACCGGTCCAGCGCCCCGTCGAGGGAGCTGATCGGCGAGGTCATGCTGAGGTGCATCTGGTGGCCCACGCCGTCGACCTTGACGCCCCGGGAGAGCATGCGCTGCACGAGCGCGTAGTAGCGGTCCTGCTTGCCGCTCTGCTCGGAGTTGTAGTCGTTGATGAACAGCTTGACCGGTCGGTTGGCCCCGCTCGCCGCGTGGTCGACGTTGAACGCCTGGTTGGCGAACTGGAAGGCGAGATCGATGTGGTCCTCGCCCAGGATCCGGAAGTACTCGCTGCGCCGCAGGCCGTCGGCGTTCTCGGGGGTGTCCGCGACGACCTCGTTGACGACGTCGAACGCGACGATCGGGTTGCCGCCACCGAACTCGCCGTACGTGGCGAGCCAGGCGGCCACCTTGTTGATGTGGTCCTTGAGGCGCTGGGTGAGGACCGCCTTGCCGGTCGCGTCGGCCGGCAGCGGGTTGCCCGCGTCGTCCTGGAAGAACCAGTCCGGCGTCTGCGCGTACCACAGCAGGGTGTGCCCGTAGACCCGCACGTCGTTGTCGCGCGCGAAGTCCATGAGGGCGATCGCCTCGGAGTTCGGCCGGAAGTTGCGGTCCTCGTCGTACCAGGCCTCGGGCTTGAAGTGGTTCTCCGGGGTGATCTGGTCGAAGTGCTTGAGCACCAGCTTGGCGGGATTGCCCACCGTCTCGCGGCTGTCGATCGCCACGCCGAACGGGACGTCCAGCGTGTCCTTGATCGGCGTGATGTCCTCGACCACGCTGGGCTGCGTGGTGATCGAGATGTCGTCGATCAGGTACGTGTACGGCACGTTCGGGTCGAGGTTGCTCGTGCCGATGTAGAGCTGCAGCGTCGTCGGGTCGGTGCCCTCCGGCGCCGTGCCCGGCGCGGTCCACTCGGCGGTGACCGTGGCCCACTCGCCGGCCGTCATGGTGGTGTTGCCGATCCACTCGTACTGCGGCTTCATCACGAAGCGCACGCCCGCGGACCCGGCGGTGCCGGCGGCCAGGCGGGCCTTCATCGAGATCGTGTACGTCTTGCCCGCCTGGAACAGGCCGGTCGGGCTCTGCAGGCCGACGTAGTCCGCGTCGCGGTCGTTGACGCTGAGCACCTTGCCGCCGTCGGGGCCGTCGACCACGGTCAGCGTGCCATCGCCGCCGCCGCTCTGGGTCCAGGTGCCGGTTGTGCCGTCCTCGAAGTCGACCTTGCTGATCACGGTCGCCGGCACGGTGGTCGGCGGCCCGGTGACGGTCACATCGTCGAGCAGGAACGGTGTGGTCGCGCCCTCGGCCTCGACATAGAGCGTGGCCTCGCTCTGGCCGGCCGGGAACGTGTAGCTGCCGCCGATCTGCACCCAGGAGCCGGCGGTGGTGGTGACGTTGCTACCGATCCAGTCGTAGTTGGTGCTGGCGCCGTCGTCGGACACGCGCTGCACGCTGAAGTGGATCCCCGTGGAGCCTTCGGTACCCGCGGGGAGCTTGACCCAGCCGGTCACCTCATACGTGCTGCCCGCTCGAAACATATCGGTAGCGTTGGTCGCCGGGCCGTTCCAGTTCTCGGTGCGACCGGTGATGGCGAGACTGTGCGAGCCGCCATGCGCCTCGTCGGAGAGCGCCAGGGTCACCGCGCCGCGCGGGCCCCACGGCTCGTACCCGGACTCGAAGTCGTTGGACAGCAGGGGTTCGTCATCCGCACTGGCCACACCCTGGGCCAATCCGGCCAGGAGAACCGCGGCGGCCAGGATGATGACGGGGCGACGCTTGGATCGCCGCTGGGACCTATCTCGATGCCTATTGATGAGACGCATGCTGATCTCCATGCACGGCAGGTGATGGGGGACGTTGAAGGGATGCCGCCGGCGGTTATCGCGCTAGAGCGTGCGGACGCGGGGATGCTATCTGGATCAGGCGAAACTCGTCGAGAGCCCTGAGGGCCGCAATTAATCGAAAGTTTCGATGGCGAGCGCCGGATCGGGTAGTCCCGCGGTCGTGGAGATCTTCTGAATGCCGGCACTAAAAACGCCTTTTACCAGCGGAAACGCGAGTGCGAGTCGCTCTGCCGCGCGGGGTCCACAGGCTGTGGATAGAACATGTGTACGGAGAACCGGCTCAGGAGATACACCTGCGGTTCGGGACCCGTACAAAGCACAGGTCCCGTTTCGCTACCCGCGGTCGGCGGCGTGCGCGGCGAGGTCGCGGCAGACGATGCCGAAGTCGTACCCGGCCGCCCCCAGCGCGATGGGAAAGGTCGAGGTGTCCGTCATGCCGGGCGCCACGTTCGTCTCGAGGACGTGCACGCGCCCGTCCCGGTCGACGATCATGTCCGTACGCGACAGGTCGCGCAGGCCGAGCGCCCGGTGCGCGGTCAGGGCGGCGTGGGCCGCCTCCGCGAGGACCGCAGCCGGCAGCCGGGCGGGGCAGAAGAACTCCGTGGCGCCCGGCGTGTACCGAGCGGTGTAGTCGTAGACGCCCGAGTCCGGCACGATCTCCACGGCCGGCAGGGCCACGGGCTCGCCGCCCAGGTCGAGGACCCCCACGGTGATCTCGGTGCCGCTGACGGCCAGCTCGATGAGCGCCTCGTCGTGGTAACCGAAGCAGCTCATCAGCGCCTCGGCCAGTTCGTCGCGGCCGCGCACGGCGGTGACGCCGAACGCCGACCCGCCCGCGCGGGGCTTCACGAATACGGGCAGGCCCAGCTTGTCCAGGATCAGGCGGCTCAGCGCGGCCGCGCCCAGGTCGTGAAAGACCTGGCGGGGCAGGGTGACGGAGGCCGGCGTGCGCAGCCCGGCCCGCGAGACGATCGCCTTGGCGAGCGGCTTGTCGAACGCGAACCGGCACGCCTGCGGCGCCGCCCCCACGTACGGGACGCCGGCCAGCTCAAGGACCTCGCGGACGGTGCCGTCCTCCCCGGACACGCCGTGCAGGACGGGAAACACCACGACGCCCGCGTCGGCGGCCAGGTGAGCGAACAGGGTCGCGTCGACGTCGTGGACGCTGACCTCCACATCGACGCGCCGCAGGGCTTCGGCGATGCGGTGCCCGGAACGCAGCGAGACGTCCCGTTCCGGCGACAGCCCACCGGCCAGCACCACCACGCGGTCCAGATCGCTCATCGAGTCCCACCCCTTCCGAACGTGGTGGCCAGCTCCAGCTCGGCGGTCACGACCTCGCCCAGGCGCGCCACGCCCTCCGCGATGCGGTCGGCCGGCGGCAGGCAGTACGACAGGCGCAGGTTGGCCCGCCCGCCGCCGTCGGCGAAGAAGCCCGTACCCGGCACGTAGGCCACCCGGGCGCCGATCGCGCGGGGCAGCATCGCCTTCGCGTCCAGCCCGTCCGGCAGCGTCGCCCAGACGAAGAACCCGCCCGCCGGCCGCGTCCAGGTCACCCCGGCCGGCATGTGCGCCGCCAGCGCCGCCAGCATCGCGTCGCGCCGCTCCCGGTACAGCTCGCGGAACACCTTCACCTGCTCGGGCCACGGCTGCGTCGCCAGATACCGCTCGACGACGAGCTGCGTGAGGACGGAGTGGGACAGCATCGCCGACTCCGCGGCCAGCACCAGCCGGTCGCGTACCGCCGGCGGCGCCAGCGCCCACCCCACCCGCAGGCCGGGGGCGAGCGTCTTGCTGAACGAGCCCAGGTACACGACCTGCCCGTCCGTCACCCCGGCCCGCATCGCCGGCACGGGCTCGCCGTCGAAGCACAGCAGGCCGTACGGGTTGTCCTCCACCACGAGCACGTTGAAGCGCCGGCAGATCTCCAGCACCTCCGCGCGCCGCGCCGCGCTCAGTGTCACCCCGGCCGGGTTCTGGAACGTCGGCACTGTGTAGAGCAGCTTCACCTTCCGGCCGGCCGCCGCCAGCCGCCCCAGCGCCTCCGCCAGTGCCTGCGGCACGAGCCCGGAATCATCCAGGGGTACGTGCACCAGCTCCGCCTGGTAGCCGGCGAACGTCGCGATCGCGGTCACGTACGTGGGCGCCTCGACGAGCACCACGTCGCCCGGGTCGACGAACACGCGGGCCAGCAGGTCCAGCGCCTGCTGCGACCCGACCGTGACGACGACGTCCTCCGGGCCGGCGTCGATGCCCTCCAGCGCCATCACCTCGCAGATGCGCTCGCGCAGCCCGAGGTCACCCTGCGCCGAGCCGTACTGCAGGGCCACCGCGCCGCGCTGGCCGATCAGCTCGGCCATCAGCTGGCCGACCTGGTCGAGCGGCAGGGCCGACACGTACGGCATGCCGCCGGCGAGCGACACGATCTCCGGCCGCGAGGCGACCGCGAACAGCGCGCGCACCTCGGAGGCGACCATGCCCGCCGCCCGCGACGAGTAATGCCCGTGCCACGGGTCCATTCGCGACCCAGCCTGCGACGGCTGCCCCACGGCCCACCACCTCACCTCACCGGTTGGCGGTCAGCCTAAATGACTCACACGAGGATCACGTTGTAATAGTCGAGGCGGTCGACTGCCACCTTGAGCGTGCCGTGCCGGCAGGTGAACGCCGGCGACGTCGAGCGGGTGCGGTCCGGGGAGATCATCGTGACCCGGCGCGGGCACGAGCCCAGGTCGGCCTCGACGGTGAACCCGGCCTGCGGCGCGATGCCCTGGTCGTAGTTGTGGTTGACCAGGTGGATGGTGCGCCTGCCGGTGCCGCGCTGCACGAGCAGGCTGGCTGCCACACCGGAGGCGCCCACCCGCACCGCCCGGGTGCCGATCGCGTTGTCCTTGAAGATCGAGCGATGGTCCTTGAAGAAGCGGGTGTACGTCGTGAAGAACTCCATCATCCCGAGGTCCGTCGCGGTCGGGCTGCCGACCGTGTCCTTCAGATGGAACGCGGGGAAGATGCCGTTCGCGTACGCCTCGGCGCCGAAGATCCGCCAGTAGTCCTGCCTCTCCCGCAGCGGCAGGTTGAGGTAGTTGGTCATCATGTCGGTCGGCCAGTCGATGAACACGACGACCGGCACGTTGCCCGCGATCCGGGCGCTCTGCTCCTTCAGGTACCGGTACTGCGACTGCAGTGACTTGGCGCCGTTGAGGTGGCCGTCGACCACCGGCACGTAGTCGGCGCCGCGCCAGTCGGGCGTCTGCTCGTCCGGGTTCCAGGGGTACATGCCGACGCTGTTGAAGTCCACATACGGCCACAGCCCGTTCGAGGAGATGAGCAGGCGACGGTGCTTGGTGCGCCAGGCGTACCCGCGCAGCTCGTCGACCATCCCTTTCCAGTACCGGCGGATGTAGGTGGCCGTGAACGACGTGTCCTCCGCGTACATGCGGTTGGCGATCACCCGGCCCCACTCGGGGGCGAGCGGGTTGGCCGCGTTCACCGGGTTGAGGTTCCAGCCGCCGGCCCGCAGGTACTCGCGGTAGTTGAAGTTGGCCGCCAGGTCGTCGGCCGGCACGTCGCGACGCGGGAGGTTGTCAGCGGCTATGCCGAAGCGGGACATCCAGTCCGCGGCGGTGTAGGTCGGGTACTTCGCCAACAGGTACCGGGTGAAGTCGGCGATCGCGTAGTCGTCGAAGCCCTCGTTGCCGTTGAAGCCGTACTTCAACCCGCCGCTGAACCCGGCGTTGATCTCGTCGAAGTTGAGCCCGTCGACGCCGCCGTCCACCTGGATGCGCGCCCAGGACAGCAGGTACTCCCGGTATTTGGGGTTGAAGATGTTGCCCCGGCGCGCCGGCTCCGGAAAGCCGAACTCGTCGTGCGGGACCGGGTTGCCGTCCGCGTCGCGCGTCGACATGTCGTCGAAGATCTCCGGGGTGGCGAAGTCCTTCGGGAAGATGATGCTCGCGGTGCCGCTGCCCATGAAGGTGATGCCCTTGGCGCGGTAGCGCGCGATCTGGTCGAAGTTGTAGTCGGCGGCCTCGTCCCCCGCGGTCGACCACTTCCCGATGGCGCGGATCGTGGTGTCCGGGTCCAGTTCGTAGACCTGGGGATCCTCGTCGCCGACGTCGGACTGGCTGAACCCGTACACGACGAAGTCCGCCGCCATGGGCTGGTTCCCGGCGCCGGCCGTTGCCGGTGCCGACTGCCCCAGCGCCGCGAGCGTCGCGGCCAGGATACCCGCTGACCAGCGCGTTACCCCAGATTGCCGTGGCATCGTGGCACCCCTGACCGTAACGTCGACGCTGCCTATCGCGGATTTTCGAGAGCATATGCCCGGGCCACCAACATCGGAATACATCAATGTATTGGCCGGCTCGTTTCTGGCAGGATCGGCCGGATGAGGAGACTGTTGCCCTTGCTCGCCGTGGCTGCTCTGGTGACGGCCGCCGCGTGTGGTGACGCCGCCGGGACCGAACAGTTCACCCAGGGCGGCGTCAGCATGGCGCCGACCGTCAAGTCCGGGCAGGTCATCACCGTCCGGACGGTCGAGGGTGACTACCAGCCCAAGCGCGGTGACATCGTGCTGTTCCACGGGGGCGAACAATGGGGCGGCAGCGGCGCGCCCCTGCTCAAGCGGGTCATCGCGGTCGGCGGCGAGACCGTCGCGTGCTGCGACCCGGACGGGAAGGTCACGGTCAACGGTCAGCCGCTGACGGAGCCGTACGTCGCGACGGACGCTCCGCTGGACCTGCCGCCGAGCCCGCAGGACTGTGGGCCCCGCCGCTTCGGCCCGGTCGCGGTGCCCACGGGCAGCGTCTTCGTCATGGGGGACAACCGCGCCGCGTCCAACGACTCCCGGTGCGCCGGTCCGATCCCGGCGACGTCGGTGTCCGCGGTGATGGTCTCCTGATCATCACGGTTGCGTGGCGCCGTGGCGGGTAGGGAGGGGGAATTGCCAGCCCAGCCGCGACAGGAGAAGATCATGACGACGACCATGCCGATGCTGGAGACCTATCCGGCCTCGATCAACCTGGACCGCGCCGAGCTCGCGGCCACGATCGACAGCCTGATCGCGTGCAGCGCCGCCTGTACGGCCTGCGCCGACGCCTGCCTGAGCGAGGAGATGGTCAGGGAGCTGACCACGTGCATCCGCACCAACCTGGACTGCGCCGACATCTGCGCCACCGCCGCCCGGGTGCTGTCCCGGCACACCGGCTATGACGCCAACATCAGCCGCAGCCTGCTGGAGGCGTGCGTGGTCGCCTGCCGGTCCTGCGGCGACGAGTGTGCCTCCCATGCCGAGATGCACGAGCACTGCCGCATCTGCGCGGAAGCCTGCCGCGCCTGCGAGCAGGCCTGCCGCGACCTGCTCGCCACGATCAGCTGACCGCCGCTTTCGGGGCGTCGACGCGCGTCGACGCCCCGAAGAGCCACCGGATCAGGACGGGGTACGGGACCACTGCTGGTTCGTACCGCTGCCGCACGTGTACTGCGTGATGTCGGCGCCGTCGGCCGTGTTGGCGCTGACCACGTCCAGGCACTTACCGCTGTGCCGCGCGACCAGCTGGAAGTAGCTGCCCGTGGCCCGCCACTGCCACTGCTGGTTCGTGCCGCTGCCGCACGTGTACTGGATGATGTTGGCGTTGTCGGCGGTCGAACCGGAGGCGACGTCCAGGCACTTGCCGCTGTTCTGGTTGACGATGCGGACGTAGCCGCTGCCCGCGTCCTGGAACTCCCACTTCTGGTTACCGCCGCCGTTCCAGCTCCATTGCTTGACCTCCGCGCTGTTGGCCGTGGAGTTGTTGACCACGTCCATCACCTTGCCGCTGTGCCGGGCGGTGATGCGGTAGTACGGCGGTGCGTCGCCGGTGACCGTGCCGGCGGCGGTGTCGATCGTGACCGACGGGTACCAGCTCAGACTCATGGTCGTACTCGACGGGAAGCTGATCGGCAGCCAGACGTACTGGGAGTCGTTGACCGGACCGCCCCAGGCGCCCGCCCAGCGGTCACCCATGTAGAGGTAGCTCGTCGTGGAGCTGCCCTGGATCGGCAGCACATACGTCGACTGGGAGCGGAACGTCGTCGAGTCGCCGACGTTCGTCATGCCGCTCCACGGGCCCGAGATGCTCGACGCGGTCGCGTACTTGGCCTGGTTCGGGCTCCAACCCGTCAGCCCGGACGTGAGCAGGAAATACGTGCTGCCCCGCTTGAACAGGGCGGGCGCCTCGCGACCCGCGTCGTTCCAGAAGTTCCCGACGAGGGACGCCACGTTGAGGTAGTCCGACGTCAGCCGGTAGATGTGCAGGTCGCGATTCTCGTCCGCGGCCGAGATCATGTACGCGGTGCCGTTGTCGTTGTAGAGCGTGATGTCGCGGGACATGTGCCCGAGCGGCCGGAAACTGCCGTGGTACGTGTAGTTGCCGTCCACCGTCGCCGATGAGGCGACCGCGGCGCGCGCCTCCCCGTAGTCCGAACCGTTCTCCTTGTGCATCCACATCACGTACCGGCCGGTGCTCGCGTTGTAGATGACTTTCGGCCGTTCGATGTTGGCGACCTGCAGCTCACTGGCTGACGACTGGGTCAGCACGTTGTTGCGGAACTCCCAGTCACGCAGGTTGGTCGACCGGTAGACGGACACCGCCCGGAACGTGCTGTTGGGGTTGCGGTTCTCGCCGAACCAGTAGTAGTAGTCGCCGACCTTGAGCACCCCGCCGCCGTGGGCGTGCACGGGGTTGCCGGAGGTGTCGGGGAACTGGGTGCCGTTGGTGAGGGTCACCGCTGCCGCCTGCGCCGCGGGGGCCATCACGGCCACCGCGACCAGCGTCGCTCCCGCGGTCACGACCAGCGACAGGCCCAGCGATAGAAGCCGTCGGTTCGGTCTCACGGTGTCGTCCTTTCGTCCGGTTAACGTCTTCGTAACGGAAACGGAACCGGCAGGCCATACATCGAAAGGAATCATTCAAAAGGATTCAAAAAAGAACAGATACCGCAGTACGGGTCGACCGCGTGCGCTCCACGGCGGATAGCGTCTGGTACTCCGCCACTGTCCGCCTTGAGCGGTGCTCGCAGGCAACGGACGGTGAGCCCTGGACGGGCCGATGTCCGGTCCAAACCCGGGGTGCATCAAAGGCGGCGGCCCGAAGAAGGCCGCCGCGCCGAAGAAGGCCGCGGCCAAGAAGACGACCGCGAAGGCGACCGGCACGGCCCGCGCCCGCGCCCACGCCGCGCCCGCGCCCGCGCCGCGCCGCGCCAAA